>NZ_NXGV01000005.1 GCF_002407605.1 Marinobacter sp. ANT_B65
GGACCGGAGTGGACGAACCGCTGGTGTTCCAGTTGTCTCGCCAGAGGCATTGCTGGGTAGCTACGTTCGGACAGGATAACCGCTGAAAGCATCTAAGCGGGAAGCCCCTTCCAAGATGAGATCTCCCTGAGGCCTTGAGCCTCCTGAAGAGCCGTTCAAGACCAGGACGTTGATAGGTCGGGTGTGTAAGCGCTGCGAGGCGTTGAGCTAACCGATACTAATTGCTCGTGCGGCTTGACTATATAACACCCAAGACAATTGCGGATTTCGCAACGAAAAAATCATTATTACTGTTCTCTCTCATCCCCCAGTGATCGACCGTTTTGTCTGACGACCATAGCGGCCTGGTACCACCTGATCCCATCCCGAACTCAGAAGTGAAACAGGCCTGCGCCGATGGTAGTGTGGCATTGCCCATGTGAGAGTAGGTCATCGTCAGACTCTTAATACCAAAAACCCCCTGCGGAACACCGCAGGGGGTTTTTTTTGTCTTTTTATCGTTCTTGGCCATTGATGGCTTTGGCGCTACACCGGTACCCCAACCCGATAGACCACTCGTGGTTTGTCAGAACCTGGCGGTTTACCGGGGGGGCAACCTCGCTATATATTGAGCTTTATGGTCTGAGGCCGTCACCAGAGTTAAGGTTTTGCATCAACCCTGAGTAACCCTCTCTGATCCTCCCACTTCACTTGTACCTCATCCGGGCTGAACTGATAGAGGTAATCAGGAATGTCTCGACCTTCAAACTGCCGCTGGACAAAGTCGTATACCTGAGGCTCCAGAATGGGGCCGGGATAGAGATAGCCGTGCGGCGCTCCCTGTTTAACGAAGAGTACAGAGCGAGGCGTGGCAGCGACGTTAAGCTCGATCGGAAGTGCGGGGGTGGCTGCCTGTGAGTTCTGAGTAAAAAAGGCCCAGTTGTCACCAGCGGAGGCGGCGAAGTCGTTAAGGTAATAGGCGAAGTCGCCATAGGCCTCATCGGTGTTGCCTGGGTTGGGGTTGAGGGTAACTACGATGGCCTTGCCAGAGACCCAGGCTTCCGCCATTGACTGGCTGGAGGTGCCGGCCGACGCGCAGGCGGATATCAGGAGTGCCAGACCCAGAGTGATTGATGAACGTAGCAGTTTCATGGTCATTTCAGGCTCTTTAACGGGATAGGCAGATTGTTGGAAATGGTGCGCTGATTGAAGAAAAACTTGAATTCGTAAGCAAGCCCGTAAGGGTCCAGCCGTTTGTCGAAGTGGGGGGTGTCCGGATTAGAGAAATCTCCGCCCCAGCGAAAGCCAGCAGCTTTCAGATCGCTGATAAAATTGGTGGCTCCTTCGGACTGGCGACCGGCGGCAAAAGTGCGACTGTTGTTCCAGTTGCTACCGTCAACAATGTTGCAGTCGATGGCGTGGCCAATCAGGTGTTGTGAGCGGGTTGCAGGAGGAACCACTGATCCGGAAACTGGAGCACCGTGCACCCGGAAGGCCTGATTCAGCACGATTTTCACCGAGCGTTCTCCGGCTTTCTTGTTGGCAGTGGTAAGCAGGTCTACGGCGGCTGCCGCTATTACCACATCGTCGTCACGAACCGAGGCGTGGCTCAGTACCCGGAAGCCGTCGCCAACCTCAACGTGGTCGAGTTGTTTGCTGTCCAGCCTTACAAGATCGCCGGTGCTGGTGTATCCCTGTTCTCGCCAGCGGCTGAGTTCTCTGGATGTCTGGGTATCCAGGCGCCCGTTCAGAGCCTGGGTCACCTTTTGGGTGTCGGTAACCAGAGATTGATTGAATCGTCTGTAAGAATGTGCAGAGAGACACCACTGGAACATTTTGACCGCACGTTCAGTGCCAGGGCCAAATTCCCCATCCACGAGGGTCAGGGGGATGTCCAGTGCCTGAAGAGCTTCCTGCAATGAGGTTATATAGGTCGCGACGTTTGGGCGTTTATGACCGCCCCAGATCTGTTTTTTGTCGCTGTCACCATTTTTGAGCTCGAATGGGCCGAAGGGTGAAGGTGTTGCCATTGGATATCCTTATCTGTCTTCAGATCAGAGGCAGAGTCCGCCAGTGACCGGGTCCGTGGAGTTTCTGTAGGGAGTTGCACCATGACCAGCAGGAAAGAGGCGGTTTGGTGAGATCACTCCGTGTGATCGGGGGCAGACTCCTGCGATGGACAATAGGGGGCACTCTCAAGGCTGTCAATGACGTTTTAGGCTGCACATTACTCACTAATAAAAAATAACTTCTCCAACAATTGACACCCGATTCAACCTACACTAACGTTGATTTTCAAATTAGCCAGGAAGGCGTCACGTTCAGGGATCAGGAACATATAGTCACTTTCGGTATGCCGTGAATAAGGTTGAAAGTGCCCCGTCTTGAAATGCCAATGTTCTTCATCTGCTGACTCTGTGCCTTCTTTTCCGGGACGGTGTTGTCGTGCTTAAGCGCTTCTGTATTTTGTCCGTTATTGTATTGGCCGCCTCGGTTGCGACGGGAGTCTACGCTGGTATGTTTGGATTTCTTAAAAAATATGATGTTCACCTTTTCCCCCCTGTTGAGGGGCGCCTCTTGCAGAACGGTAAGCCTCTGGAAGGTGTGGAGGTTATCAGGGAGGCGGCATACGACGAGGTGGAAACCGAAACGGTTATTACCGATGCTGATGGGCGTTTTTCCTTTTCCGAATGGACCACTCGTTCGAGTACCCCAGGCAAGCCCTTGATTGAAGCTCGGCTTCGTCAGGTGGTGGCGGCAAAGTATCAGGATGAATTTTATATATTGTGGCAGTACACAACAGATCAAGTTGTGCCGGAACCTGTGATTACGGCTCTTCTGGGGGCTCTTGATTGCGATATTGCTAATGAGGAAACTGATCATTATTTTCCGATTCCGGACAATCCCGGTTTTGAGCACATTATCGGTAGTATATGTAGGTGGGAAATTAAACCATAAGGACATGATATGCTGGCACTTTCACCACGCCTTGCCGCAGAGTTGGCGGATCTGGTATACGAAATTCAAGCTCCAAGCACTATTCCGAATCTTGGCCTGAAAAAGAGCCAAGAGCTAAAAGCCTCCTTTGATATTGATATCTCCAATGGGCCAGTAGCCGGCACTACGGGGGGCTTTTTCGGGCTGTTTTCAAAAACGTCGGGCTTTGCTTTGGTCGGTCATGGAAAGGGTCGCTTTCAGGGGCATCAGGTAGTAGCCATACGTGGCACTCAGGATGGTCATGATTGGTTGACCAACGGCAATGTAGGGTACTCAACCTGCTCAAGTGGCTCCACTGTGCATGCAGGTTTTAATACAGCTTTTGAGAGTATGCGGTCCGGTATTGAGTCGAGGCTGGCTCCACAAATGGCTTCAAGCGGAGTGCAGGGCGTCCACTGTGTTGGTCACAGTCTTGGTGGCGCGCTTGCCTCTCTGACTGCGGACTGGATTAAAGATCATTATCGCAAGCCGGTTAATTTGTATACTTTCGGGGCGCCGAGAGTCGGACTTGATGGATTTGCTCAGCGCTCTACTCATGCAACGGCTCGAATGTTTCGTTGTACTCACGGTGCGGACCCTGTGCCCAATGTGCCGCTCTGGCCGTTTATTCATGCACCTGTAAATGGTTTTGAATACCGTCTGGATAACGGTTCAGGGATCAGTGTTGATGCTCATGGGATGGGTAAAAGCAAGCGGCCAGGCTACAGGAATACTGCCAACACCCATGATTGGTCTCGGCTTCATCAGAGCTCACTGGACTATTTAAAGCAGCCAGTTCGGTTGGATTATGAGCGTCGCAATGAGGCTTCATTTTCGTCGTACTGGGCTGAGCGTATCTCTGCAGCACTGATTACCCTTTTGAAAGACGCGGGCTACTATGGTGCTGTGCTGGCACAGGCTGCGATCAGTTCAACCCTTACGTTCTACGATCTACTTGCCAGAACTATTCAACAGATTGCAGCAGCGTCTCAGAAGTTGGCAGATCAGGCTCGTGGCTTATTAGGGCATATGCTGGCATTTGCTCGGATGCCCGTAAACACCGTGGGGGAGCTAACCTTCACTTTTATTCGCTGGGTTTTTGATAAAACTGTAATGGCGCTCTATCGGGCTGTTCAGAGCGCCCTGCGGGGGACCTGGGAATAATTCTATGTCGTTAGATGATTCGTTCTATTTGCGTAATGAGTTGAATCAGACAGTCGTTTTCACGGCTACACCTAGACTTGATGAATCTGGCGCGCCGGAAAGTGAGGCATTCTTGCCTCACGCCACTTATGCCAGGGAAGCATTGCGTGCGATTCTTGATGCACAGCAGGACCCCTTCGCCAATCTGCTGACGGAGCTTTGGCTGTACGTCTACCAAAAGCCTTGGGCTGTGCCGGATACTGTGGACAAGTTAATCGTGGATATTGCAGACAAAATTGAGTACAGAGAGCTGTTCGTATATCTGGATTGAACTGTGTTTTATTGCGGGGGTAACTTGAAATTTCGGGCACAAAAAACTCAATAACAGAGTTATTTGTGCCCGAAAGCTTTATTTCAGTTTCGGACCGGCAGCTACAATTGCGTCGGAAACATCAAATTTCTTGAAGTTCTCCACGAACTGAGTGATCAGTTCCTTGGCCTTGCCATCATAGTAGTCGGCGCTGGCCCATGTATTACGTGGGTTCAGCAGACCTGAGTCTACGCCCGGTATGTGCTTGGGCACATCTACGTTAAGGGTAGGCAGGTGCTCGGTTTCCACATCGTCCAGGTCGCCGTTCTGAATCGCGCTGATGATGGCGCGGGTTGTCGGGATGCTGAAGCGAGTACCTTCTCCGTGCGGGCCACCTGTCCAGCCAGTGTTGACCAGGAAGACCTTGCTGCCGTATTCATCGATACGCTTCATGAGCAGCTCGGCGTATACGCCGGCCGGACGTGGGAAGAAGGGCGCACCAAAGCAGGTGGAAAAGGTAGATTTGAGTTTGGATGATGACCCCATTTCCGTAGAGCCAACCAAAGCCGTGTAGCCACTCAAGAAGTGGTATGCGGCGCCTTCGCGGCTCAGTATGGACACGGGAGGCAGTACTCCGGTCATGTCACATGTAAGGAAGACGATGTGCGACGGTTCGCCGGCCCGGTTTTCCAGAACGCGCTTTTCTACGTGCTCAAGCGGGTAGGCGCAACGGGAGTTTTCGGTCAGGGATACGTCGCTGTAATCCGGCTCGCGGGTTTCCTGATCAATGGTTACGTTCTCAACAATTGCGCCGAAACGGATCGCGTCCCAGATGATCGGTTCGTTCTTCTTGCTGAGGTCAATGCACTTGGCGTAACAGCCACCTTCGATGTTGAAGACAGTGCCGGGGCCCCAGCCATGTTCGTCATCGCCAATCAGGAAGCGATGGGGATCAGCAGATAGCGTGGTTTTGCCAGTGCCGGACAGGCCGAAGAACAGGCAGGTTTCGCCATCTTCGCCTACGTTGGCTGAGCAGTGCATTGGAAGAACGTCTTTTTCCGGCAGCAGGAAGTTTTGCACGGAGAACATGGCTTTCTTCATCTCACCGGCATAAAGCATTCCGGCCAGAAGCACTTTGCGACGTGCAAAGTTGATGATCACGCAACCTTCACTGTTGGTTCCGTCGCGTTCCGGCACGCATTCGAAATTGGCGGCATTCAGAACCTGCCATTCCTGTTTGTCTGCCTGGTTGTAGACTTCCGGGCGGATAAAAAGGTTACGGCCAAAAAGATTCTGCCAGGCAGTCTCGGTGGTCATTTTGACCGGCAGATAATGTTCGGGGTCGGAGCCGACGTGAACCAGGGAAACAAAGCTGTCTTTTTCAGCGATGTAGGCTTCTACGCGATCCCACAGGGCGTCGAATTTCTCGGCGTCGAAAGGGCGGTTGATCGGCCCCCAGTGGATGTCGTCAGAGGTGCTAGGCTCTTCAACGATATAACGATCCATTGGGGATCGTCCGGTACGTTTTCCGGTTTTTACAACCAGTGAGCCGTTGGCAGCTAGCTGGCCTTCGTTACGCGCCAGTGCTTCTTCGACCAGCCGTGCTGTACTCAGATCATTATAAGTGTTGCTCACTTCGACCTCGCCCTCGGGATGTCTTAGTGATTGCTCAGACCTCCCCCTGAAAGCTGGCGGAACACTGAACAATCGGGTCAATTCAGGCGCGTAATTATGCCAGATGCGCCGGTAAAAAACGACTGCTCCAGAAGCCGCGTGTTTGCAGGCTTCTGTGCGAATGCTTAGTCAGCCTAGTGTAACGTATGGCCAGTAAAAAGGTGGTCGATATCATTTCTATCGAACCGATAGTGTGCGTGACAAAACTGGCAATCCATCTCTATGGAGCCCTGTTCCTCCAGTATGCTGTAGCACTCTTCCTTGCCAATGGCTTCAAGCGCGTTGAGCGTTCTTTCTGTGGAGCAACTGCAGTGAAAAGCCACGTTTTCAGCATCAAAAAGTCGTACGGTTTCTTCATTGAACAGGCGGTGCAGCAGGGTTTCGCTGTCCAGTTCCAACAGCTCATCTGCTTCTACAGTGCGTGCAAGGTGATTAACCCGCTCCCAGAGCTCATTATCTTCGTCAGTTGCTCCGGGCAGGCGCTGAAGCATCAGGCCGGCGGCGCGATGTTCACTGGAAAACAGGAACAGGCTGGTGGGAATTTGTTCTGAGCGCTCGAAATACTCCTCAATGCAGCCTGCGAGGCTGTCGCGCTCCCGGGGGACCACTCCCTGATAGCGGTTGCCCTGCTGCGGGGTAATGGTGATGGCCATGCGTCCGTCGCCCAGCAGGTTGTGAAAGCTTTCCTCGCTTATTGCATGCTCATCAAATCGGGCCAGGCCACGAATTTTCCGGTCATGGCTGCATTCCGCCATCAGTGTCCGTAACGGGCCTTCTCCTTGTGCCTGAATGGACAGGGTGCCTTCAAATTTCAGGCTGCTGCTCATCACAATGCTTGCCACAAGGGCTTCGCCGAGCAGGCCCCGTATGGACTCCGGGTAAGGTGCCTGGCTGGTGATTTCACGATAGCTTTCGTCAAGCTGCACCCAGGCTCCGCGCACCTGGCTGTGTTCAAATATAAAACGCTGGAACTGATCGCGGGATGCCATGCTGGTTCTCCTGAAAACTGGGTGCTTGCATCGATAAATGACGGCAGAACTGTCTGTTCAGATACCGTTTTGATCACGGAATCGTTGAATATTGCGACGATCTTTCTTGGAAGGTCGCCGGGCTGGTGGCAATTGAGCCGCTTGCATGGTTTTACGCTGCCACGAAAGGTCTTCCCGTTTTTTAATGCTATCTTCAGTTTCGTGGTAAAGCTTTTGTGCTTCAGGTGCGCCGCGCCGGCGTTCACTTACATCGTCAACGACAACAACCTTTTCAAGTAACCCCAGGCGCAGGGTGAGTGTTGCGCCGGGCTCCACCAACCGGCCAGGTTTGCAACGCTGGCTGTTGTAGTGGACTTTGCCGCCTTCTACAGCTTCTTTGGCCAGGGAGCGGGTTTTGTAAAAACGTGCGGCCCAGAGCCATTTATCGAGCCTTACCCGTTGATCGTCTGAAGTAGATGCCGTCATGTCTCCTCACCTGATGGGCGTATGTCGGGATTATAGCGCTCTCAGCCTGCAGATGGCAGAGGGCTTTTCTGGGTAGGAGGCCTCTGCTGGTCCAGGGGTCTTTGCTGAAGGATGGAGCCCAGGATTTCGTTAAAGTGATGGATGCAGGGTATGTCGGGATGGGTTTCGCGGGGGTCTTGTTTGCTGTCCGGTGCCAGAATGCCCAGGCATTGGGCTATTCCGGCGGATCGGGCACTTTCCAGTACCGGGAAGCTGTCATCTACCATTAACGTTGTCGCGGCCCTGTAGGGTGCCAGTTGCTGCAGGTCTTTCCAGAACTCTACGTCTTCTTTGGGTTTGCCGAGTTGATGGCTGGAAACAATGCTGTCCACGAAGCCGTCCAGGCCCGTACGTTGCAACTTGAGTTTTAGTGGATCCGGGTGGCAGTTGGTTACGATCACGGATTTCAGGCCGGTTTTCCTGAGTGCCTGGAGAAAGTCAGCCACATGAGGGCGATAGCCGATGCGGTCGCCGACCTCAGATTTGAGTCCGGTGATGTCCATGGCAAGCCGTTCACTCCAGTAGTCGGTGCAATACCAGTTTAGAGTACCTCTCTCGGCCATAATCATGTTGATCAGCTGGGTTCGGGCTTCTCCAGGATGCAGGTCATAGTGTTCGGCGTAACGCTGGGGCAGATGTGTCAGCCAGAAATGATTATCAAAGTGCAGATCAAGCAGTGTTCCGTCCATGTCAAGGAACACGGTATCGAGGGATGTCCAGTTAATCATAAACAAAAACAGCCTGGGAAATTTTCTTCAGGCTGCCGCAGATCCAGATCTGAGGCAAGTCTGGATGTTACTGATTCTCTGCAATACCAGGGTCGTGTCTTGAAGCCCGACCCCTGGTTTCACACTTTCTTTAAATGGGATTTTCGGTTCAGGCCGCGTATTCCAGCGTGGTTTGGGGGGGTAGTACGCAACTATCGCTGGCAGCGGGAGCAGTAAACCGTGGACCGGCTGCTCAGGCGGATTTCTTTCAAGGGTATTTCGCATTCAGGGCAGGGCTCACCGGCCCGGCCATAAACCAGTAATGACTGGGCGAAGTAGCCCGGCTTCCCGTCGCTGTTCACGAAATCCCTGAGGGTGGTTCCGCCCATCAGGATTGCGGCGCTCAGAATTTCCTTGATGCCCTCCGCAAGCCGGTTATAGCGATCCAGACTGATCCTCCCGGCTTTACGGCGGGGGTGGATCCCGGCTTTGAACAAGGCTTCATTGGCGTAGATGTTGCCCACTCCAACAACCACGTGGCTGTCCATAATGAACGATTTTACCGGAGTGTTTTTGCTCCGGGATAACCGGAACAGCATCCTGCCGTTAAACTCAGGTGACAGCGGTTCGGGTCCGAGACTGGCGATCAGCGGATGGGTTTCTGCTGCGTCAGTCCAGAGCCAGCAACCGAACCTGCGAGGGTCATTAAAGCGCAGAATGACACCGGAATGTAACAGAAGATCGATATGATCGTGTGTCTGAGCCGGGGTGTTGTCGGTGATGATGCGAAGACTGCCGGACATACCGAGATGAATGATGGCTGTGCCCTGGTCCAGGTTCAGGAACAGGTATTTTGCCCGTCGATCAACAGTGCGGATAACCCGGCCTTCCATATGCGCGGCTATATCCCCGGGCACTGGCCAGCGCAGATTTCCATTGCGCACCTGGATCCGGGTGATGGTTTGTCCTTCGCAATGGGGTGCTATTCCCTGTCTTGTGGTTTCAACTTCGGGTAATTCGGGCACTCAGCCTGTCTCCGGTCGGGTTTGTGGCGTGTGATGGCGCGTATGTGTGAACAGTAACAAAATTGAGCTTAAGGTCTGTTGTTTTAGCTAACACCTGTACGCTAGAGTAAGGCTGTTGGTGTCTTTTAAGTCGCCACAGATTCCGAATTGAGGATTAAATATGTGGTTTAACGGTCTCCTTGACCTGTCGGTGATGCAGCTCGTTCTGGTAACTCTGGGCATGACGCACATCACTATTATCAGTGTGACGCTCTATCTGCATCGCCATTCGGCTCACAACTCACTGGATCTGCATCCTGCTCTTAAGCACTTCTTCCGCTTCTGGTTGTGGCTGACTACTGCGCAGAATACCAAAGAATGGACAGCGATCCACCGCAAGCATCACGCCAAATGCGAAACCGCTGAAGATCCACACAGCCCGGTAGTGCTCGGGATAAAAAAAGTACTTTTTGAAGGCGCCGAGCTCTATGCCTCGGCAGCTACGCCCGAGACGCTTGAGCGGTATGGCCAGCGGACTCCGGAAGACTGGATTGAGCGAAAGGTATACAGCCGCTACAAGATGTTGGGCATTGTATTGATGGCGGTGATTAATCTGGCACTTTTCGGAGTGCACGGAATCTGGATATGGGCAGTACAGATGGCCTGGATTCCTTTCTGGGCTGCCGGTGTAGTAAACGGTGTCGGCCACTGGATGGGCTACCGGAACTTTGAGTGTGCAGATAATGCCCGCAATATTTCGCCATTCGGGTTGCTGATTGGCGGTGAGGAGTTGCACAACAACCACCATACGTATCCGAATTCGTCCAAACTTTCGCGCCGCTGGTATGAAGTGGACATTGGCTGGGGGTACATTCGGCTGTTCCAGCTGTTTGGCTTGGCGAAGCCCAAAGGATACCGGCCAATTGCGCATTATATTCCGGGAAAACAGGATGTGGATGTGGAAACGGTGCAGGCCATTGCCAATAACCGCTTCGATATCATGCGCCAGTATCGCAAGCGGGTAACGGAGCCGGTGCTGCGTCAGCAAAAGAGCCTGATGGAGGAAGAAATCCGTTCCGGCTACGGCAAGTTAAAGCAGCTTCTGTCACGTGAAGTAACGCTGATCAAGCCGCGCGAGAAGGAAACTCTGGAATCGGTTCTGGAGAGTAATGCGGTTTTACGCCAGATTTATGAGAAAAGTCATGAGCTGCAGGCCCTTTGGCGCCAGCGTGGACTCAAGCCTCAGGACAAGCTGCAGGCACTGATGGAGTGGTGCAAAGAGGCTGAGGCCAGCGGCATCCGGTATCTGGAAGACTTTGCTGCCCACTTGCGGGCTTACTCGTTGCGTCCGGCGGCCTGAGCTACCCGGTATAAACAGTAAGTAACCTGGCCAGCAGTTTTCTGACGGTGCAGGTGCCAGGTGGAAGGCGCATCCGGTGCCTGGATTTCGCTCTCATGTTCTACGTAGACCCAGCCGCCGGGTTTTACCCAGCCTTGAGTGTCCAGCAGGGGAAAGAGGGTGGGCAGCCAGCCCTGTCGGAACGGTGGGTCCATAAAGATGATGTCGAACGGTTGCCGGTTTCGCTGGCTGAGGTAGGCGTCCACACCAGCGCATATCACCGTGCCTGCATCGGAACCAAGCAGCCGAAGGTTGTCCCGCAGAGCTGTTGCGAGGGCCGCATTGTTGTCAACAAGCGTGGCTTGTGTCGCGCCTCTGGAAAGCGCTTCCAGCCCCAGTGCTCCCGAGCCGGAAAACAGGTCCAGGCAATCGCTGCCCGCCAGGTGAAATGAAAGCCAGTTAAACAAGGTTTCCCGCGTGCGCGCCGGCGTCGGGCGCACACCGCCGGCATCGGGAAACCGGAGTTTCCGGCTGCGCCAGTCACCGCCGATTATGCGCAGTTCCCCCGCTGCGCTCTGATTTTGCTTCTTCCCCCGGGCGATTCCCTTTGGGTGGGTGTTTGGGGGCCGCGGGCCGGCGGATTTTCTGCGGGTCATCTTGTTAACTCCGGAAGCGGATCACGTTCACTGTGTGTGGTGTATCTTAGCGGAAACCACGCCGCCCATGACAATCTACGCGATCCTCACTTCCCGCAGACTCTCTGCTAGAATGTGCGCTCTAATTTGTCCCGCCCATTCAGACTGATGGTATGACTTTATGATGGCAGAGTGGATTTCAGTCGGCCTCCTGGCCCTTCTTGTGTTCGTGTTTGTTCTGGATATCGCCAGCAACCGTCGCCGTGTGCCGCGGCCGAAGCCTGTGCCCCAACGCAAACCGGAGGCCGCGAGAGGCCCGGCGCCTGCGGCACTGGCTGAGAAGAAAACCGCAGAAACCACCCCTGAGCCCGTGCCTGAGGAAACCGTTGAAATAACGGCAGCGGTCGAGCCAGAGGTCAGTCCCGCACCAGAACCTGAGCCGGAAAAAGCTCAGGAGCCTGAATCTGCGCCTCAGTTGAGTGTTTTTGAGCGGATAAAGCAGGGGCTGGGAAAAACCCGCGCAGGTCTGACCGGCGGTATGGCAGATCTGTTCTCCGTTGGTAAGAAAATTGACGAAGATCTGCTGGAAGATATTGAAACCACGCTGCTGATGGCGGATGTGGGTGTTACCGCAACCTCGGAAATCATTGAGTCCCTCACAGAAAAACTTCAGCGCAATCAGCTCAAGGACGGCGAAGCCTTGCGCAAAGCCCTGCGAGATGAACTCCAGGGACTGCTCAAGGACGTTACAAAGCCGCTGACTCTGGACTCGGCTGAAAAGCCATACGTGATTCTGATGGTTGGTGTGAATGGAGTCGGTAAGACCACGACTATTGGCAAGCTCACCAAAAAATTCCAGAGCGAGGGCAAGTCAGTAATGCTGGCGGCTGGTGACACTTTCCGTGCGGCTGCCGTTGAGCAGCTCCAGGTATGGGGGGAGCGTAATAATGTTCCTGTCGTGGCCCAGCACACGGGGGCTGACAGTGCTTCGGTGATCTTCGACGCGATTCAGTCGGGTAAATCCCGCGGTGTGGACGTGGTGATTGCCGATACTGCTGGCCGATTACAGAACAAAGACAACCTGATGAGCGAGCTGGAAAAGGTTGTCCGGGTAATGAAAAAGCTGGATGAAACCGCCCCCCACGAAGTGATGCTCGTGCTAGATGCCGGCACGGGGCAGAATGCCCTGAGCCAGGCTCAGGTTTTCCAGAAAGCTGTCGGCGTTAGTGGGATTACCTTAACGAAACTGGACGGCACCGCTAAAGGCGGTATCGTGTTTGCGATTGCCCGCCAGTTACAGCTTCCCATTCGTTTTATCGGCGTTGGTGAGCAGGTTGATGATCTGCGCAGTTTTGACGCTGAAACCTTCGTTGATGCGTTGTTTGCCGAATAACCCGGCTTTGTGGAGCAGTAGCCCGCTATGATCGAATTCCGTCAGGTGACCAAGCGGTACGACAGCGACCATACTGCGCTGCGCCAGGTGAATTTTCACCTGGGGCGCGGTGAGCTGGCATTTCTGACCGGGCATTCCGGTGCGGGCAAAAGCACCCTGCTTAAACTGCTCATGGTTATGGAGCGACCCAGTGCTGGTGAAGTGGTTGTCGGTGGACAGGTGCTCAATAGCCTGCCAAGGCGCCAGATTCCCTATATTCGCCGGCATATTGGTGTGGTGTTCCAGAACCATCAGTTACTCTTTGATCGCACAGTGTTCGATAACGTAGCCATGCCGCTTGAAGTAATGGGTGCGTCTCCCCGTGATACGGGCCGGCGGGTGCGCGCAGCGCTCGATAAGGTTGGCCTGCTTAGCAAGGAAAAAATGAACCCCTTACAGCTCTCTGGTGGAGAGCAGCAGCGCGTGGGAATTGCCCGTGCGGTGGTGAACAAGCCGCCCTTGCTACTGGCCGATGAGCCGACCGGAAATCTGGACCCGAAGCTGTCTGCAGACATCATGAACCTGTTTGCCCAGTTCAGTCAGGTGGGTGTAACCGTACTGATTGCCAGTCACGATATTGCCCTGATCAACGAAATGGGACGGCGTATATTGACGCTGGACCACGGCAATCTGATTGCAGGCGGGAATCCGTTGCAAGGAGGTTCCGGTGGCCGCTGATCCAACGCTCAGGTCGCGCAAACCGGATCCTGCCCGTGGGGCAAGGGTCTCCCGGTCGCCATGGCGTGAGCAGGCAGAATCTTATTTCGTCCATCATCGTAAAGTGGCCAGTGACAGTGCTGTGCGCATGTGGCGCACGCCGGTAGCAAGCTTGATGACGTGGGCCGTTATGGGTGTTGCACTTGCGTTGCCTGTGGCCTTGTTATTGCTATTAACGAGTCTTCAGGGGGTGAGTGCCGGCTGGGAGAGCAGCGCCCGTGTAACCGCTTATATGCAGCTGGATTCAAGCCTTGAGCAGACTCGGGAGCTTGCCAGTGAGATAGGGTCGGATGGCCGTGTGGCCGGGCTGGAACTGATAGACCGGGATCGGGCGCTTGAAGAATTCCGGGCTTCATCCGGCCTTGACGAAGCTCTGGATTACCTGGATGAGAACCCGTTGCCACACACCTTGCTGATCACCCCCGAGGAGAATGCCCGGTCTGCCGAGGGTGTTGCTGCGCTGGTGACCTTTATTGAAGGAATGGGCGGGGTCGAAAGGGTTCAGGTGGATCTGGGTTGGCTGCAGCGTCTCAATGCCATGACTGACCTGCTTGCGCGAGCTGTATGGGCCCTGGCAATACTGCTGGCTGCGGCTGTAGTACTGGTGATTGGCAATACCGTAAGGTTGTCCATTGAAAGTCGCCGTGATGAGATTCTGGTGGCCAAGCTGGTTGGCGGGACTGACGGTTTTGTGCGTCGGCCTTTTTTGTATACGGGCGCCTGGTTTGGTTTGGGCGGTGGCGTTGTTGCATGGATACTTCTGCAGCTTTCGCTGTGGTGGCTGAGTGGTCCTGTCGAACGTCTGGCGGGGCTGTATCGCAGTGACTTCTCGCTCAACGGTCTGAGTTTTGACGGTGGGCTTGCATTGATTATTTCAGCGATGCTGCTAGGCTGGCTGGGCGCCTGGGTCGCGGTAAAGCGCCATCTGGATGACATTGAGCCGGGAGAAATTGCCGGCGGCTGATGATTTGAATTGTGACAATATTGTATTGAAATTGTGGTAATACCGTATTGAATAGGAAGCTTGTTTTGGAGTAGTTTCTTATCTATAGGAATAGCCATGGTGAATTTCCCATTTTGTTGATTTAAAACGTTTTATTGGGAAATTTTGGAACTTTTTAGGTTCTTGGCGGTCTAAGACCTATTCGCATGCTCTATGCGATCGTCAGGTTCGGAGGTTAAAGCATGAGTACGAGCTTACAACTTATTGAAAGACTGGTTCCGGGCGCAAATCTCGAGGCCTATATACAGGCCGCGAGCCGTATTCCGGTATTGACCGTGGATGAAGAGCGGGAATTGGCGGAGCGCCTCCATTACGATGAAGATGTGGATGCTGCGCGTCAGTTGGTTTTGTCTCACCTGCGTTTTGTTATTCACATTGCCCGTAGTTATTCCGGATATGGTCTTGCACAGGCAGACCTGATTCAGGAAGGTAACGTAGGCCTGATGAAGGCCGTCAAGCGTTTTAATCCGGAATACGGTGTCCGGTTGGTTTCTTTCGCCGTGCACTGGATCAAGGCAGAAATTCACGAGTTCATTCTGCGTAACTGGCGCATTGTGAAAGTGGCAACCACCAAGTCACAGCGTAAACTGTTTTTCAATTTGCGTAGCCAGAAGAAAAAGCTGGCCTGGTTGAGTCACTCTGAGCTGCACGCAGTAGCGGAGGACTTGGGTGTCGAGCCAAGAGTTGTTCGGGAAATGGAGGGCCGTCTGTCTTCCCATGACACCGCTTTTGATGGTCCTATGGATGATGACGACGACAGTGCTTACAAGGCGCCGGCGCATTATCTGGAAGATCACCGTAGCGACCCGGCTGTTCAGCTTGAAAACTCTGACTGGACGGAGGACTCTAACGGGCGCCTGATGCAGGCATTGGAAACGCTTGATGAGCGTAGCCAGGATATTCTGCGTGAGCGCTGGTTGTCTGAAGGTAAAGCAACGCTGCATCAGTTGGCTGATAAATACGGTGTATCCGCAGAACGTATTCGCCAGCTCGAAAAGAATGCGATGAAAAAAATCCGGTTGCAGATGGTCGAAGCTGCCTGACCCGTCGATTTATCCTGAAGTGCTCAGAAAAGCCACCGCCGTTCAGGTTGGTGGCTTTTTTGTTTTTATAGTGTGTAATGAACACTCACGTTATAGAGGCGGTCGGGCTGGCCCGGTCGTCTCCTTTACTGATGCTGAATAGAGTTTCACTCCTATGACCAAAAAACTTCCTCATATCGCGTTCCTCGGTATTGGCCTGATGGGTGCTCCGATGGCCCGCAACCTGCTGGATGCAGGCTTCCCGATGACCTTGTGGAATCGCACTGCCGGCAAATGTGAGCCATTTGCCAGTGCGGCAACCGTTGCCGGCACTCCCGCTGAAGCTGTGCGAACTGCAGATGTTGTTATCACCATGCTTGAAAACAGCGATGTGGTGGAGCAGGTGATGATTGAAAGTGGAGCTATGGATGCCATGACGCCAGGGGCCCTGGTGATCGATATGAGCTCCATCCAGCCTTCAGTGGCTCGTCGTCACGGGGCACTTGCGGCTGAGAAAGGTCTGGGTTATCTGGATGCTCCGGTTTCCGGTGGCACCCTGGGAGCGCAGGAAGCTCGCTTGAGTATTATGGCTGGAGGCTCTGAGGAAGATGTATCCAGGGCTCTGCAGGTGTTTGACAGGTTGGGCAAGTGCACCAGGATTGGCCCTGTGGGTTCCGGGCAGCTGGCCAAGCTGGCTAATCAGGCAATTGTCGGGATAACCATAGGGGCGGTCTCTGAAGCCCTGTTGCTGGCCGCCAGGGGTGGCGCGGATCCGGCAGCAGTTCGCGAAGCCTTGATGGGTGGGTTTGCTGGCAGTCGGATTCTGGATCTGCACGGTCAGCGCATGATTGACCGGGATTTTGCTCCCGGTGCACCTGCACGCATTCAGCTAAAAGACATGCGGATGATTCTGGATGAAGCTCGCGCAGAAGGTTTGACTCTGCCGCTGGCGCAACAGGTGCATAATGAATACCTGTCTCTGGTTGCCAATGGTCACAGTGATGCAGATCACAGCGGCCTGCTTCTGGAACTGGAGCATATTAACAGTACCCGACTGGGGGCAAATGTCTCCCCCTTAAAATCAGATCGAAAGGAGTGAACTGTCATGCCGCGTTTTGCTGCCAACTTGTCGATGCTGTTTACCGAGGTTCCGTTTCCCGAACGTTTTGCCAAAGCGGCCGAGGCGGGATTCTCGGGTGTAGAGTTCCTGTTCCCCTATGAATGGCCTAAAGATGTGCTCAGTGGGGCCCTGAACGATAATGATCTTACTCAGGTATTGTTCAATATGCCTCCCGGTGACTGGGACGCTGGAGAGCGCGGCATTGCCTGCCTGCCAGACAGGGTTGATGAGTTTCGTGACGGGGTATATCAGGCCATTGAGTACGCCCGCGCGCTGGGTTGCAAGCGGCTGAATTGCCTGGCCGGACTAAAGCCGGTCGATCTGGATGAAACAACGGCCTGGCAGACATTGGTAGCCAATATTGCCTGGGCGGCTGACAAACTGGCTGCCGAGAACATTACACTATGCCTGGAGGCGATCAATTCGCGCGTCGATATGCCCAGATTTTTCCTTGATACGTTGGGTAAGGTCATGGCGCTGATTGAAGAAGTTGATGCGGATAACCTGCGCCTGCAGTACGACATCTACCATATGCAGATCATGCAGGGTGACCTTTTGCGATCTATGGAGTGTCTGTTGCCCTGGATTGGCCACATACAGTTTGCCGATAACCCTGGCCGACATGAACCGGGAACCGGTGAGATTAACTTTTCGAATGTTTTCGCTGCCATAGATAAAATGGATTATGACGGCTGGGTAAGCGCGGAATACAAGCCCTCAGGCGCTACCACGGAAAGCCTGAACTGGCTTCCGGTATAAGTCCGACCGTCGCCATTGGCGACACCCTCTTACAAGATCGTAACTGGCCGGTGTCACGAGTTATTCGTACTCTGTTGTTAATGTAATCCGTTATTGGAGGGGATCCGGTGAAAGCACTGGTAATCGAAGACGATCAGGACGTAGCAAATTATCTTGTCAAAGGTCTGAAGGAATCAGACTTCGTAGTCGATCATGCTGCTGACGGCAAGGAAGGCATGATGATGGCCGCCAGTGAAGAATACGACATCATGATTGTCGACCGCATGCTCCCCGGGATGGACGGGCTTTCAATCATCAAGACAGTTCGTGCCACGGGCAACCAGGTGCCGATTCTGATTCTGAGCGCGCTGGGCGATGTAGACGATCGGGTTGAAGGCCTGCGGGGCGGAGGTGATGATTACCTGACCAAGCCTTTTTCCTTCACTGAACTTCTTGCACGGATTGAGTCGCTGGTACGCCGGAACCGTCAATCTGCGGAAACTGAAACCGTGTTGCGTGTAGCTGATCTCGAAATGGATCTGCTGGCCCGAACAGTAAAGCGTTCCGGCCAGAATATTGATGTTCAGCCCCGGGAATTCCGGTTACTGGAATATCTTATGCGTAATGCGGGTCAGGTGGTTACCCGGACCATGTTGCTGGAGAAAGTATGGGACTATCACTTTGATCCCCAGACTAACGTGATCGACGTGCACATCAGTCGTCTCCGGGCAAAAATCGACAAGGAATTCGAGACACCCTTGCTGCAGACCATCCGGGGTGCAGGGTACATGTTACGTGAAACTGCTTAGCCAGCTCAGGACATCGTCCTTTCAGCTTGCCCTGCTGTACATGGTGGTGTTTGCCACCTCGGTATTTTTATTACTGGCCTTTATTTACTGGCGTACAGCGGGATTTATGACCGCTCAGACCGACGAGACCATTGAAGCGGAAATTGCAGGGTTGGCGGAACAGTATAGGGGGCGTGGTGCAAACGGCCTGATCACGATTATCCGTGAGCGGGTGGCACGTGATCCTAATGCCAAAACTGTTTATCTTCTGACTACCGAGGATTTCCTCAAACTTGCCGGCAATATTGAAACCTGGCCGGAGGGTTCCCGTTCAGAAAGTGGCTGGATTAATTTCACGCTCGGTCCGGCCGTTGGGTGGACAGGTTCGGAGCGGCTCGCTCGCGCCCGCATTTTTGAAGTTCAGGGCGGTCTGAGACTGCTGGTTGGTCGTGATGTGGACGAGCTGACCAACCTCAAGAGAGTTATTGAAACTGCCATTAACTGGGGCATGGGGATTACCCTTGCACTGGCGTTGCTTGGCGGTTTTCTCATGAGCCGAAGTACAACCCGCCGTATTGAAATTATCAACAATACCTCCCGCCGAATCATGAATGGGCACCTCTCTTTGAGGATACCTACCCGTGGCACAGAGGATGATTTTGACCAGCTCGCGGAAAATCTGAACCAGATGCTGGACCGGATCGTTTATCTGATGGAAGGGATCCGGCATGTGTCTGACAGCATCGCCCACGACCTTCGTACACCTCTTACACGGCTGCGGAACCAGCTTGAAAATACTCTGATGTCCGTAGACAACGACGAGGCCCGGGAGCAGGCCGGCCGCGCTGTTGCTGAGGCAGATCAGCTGCTGGCAACCTTTAATGCCCTGTTGCGAATTGCACGCCTTGAAACCAAAGGCAATTCCGCGGATATGAAGCAGGTCACCCTGGATGCACTGGTATCCGACGCCTGTGAACTATACGAGGCGCTGTCTGAAGATAAAGAGCAGACGTTTGAGCAGTCGCTGGAAGAGGGGGTCATCATTGAGGGTGATCGTGATCTGTTGTTCCAGATGATCAGCAACCTGATTGATAACGCCATCAAATATACGCCGGAACACGGCACCATTGGTGTCGCTGTCCGGAAAGAAGGCGATGAAGCGGTATTTGAAGTAAAAGATAGCGGTATCGGTATTCCCGATGATGAAAAAGATCAGGTATTCCAGCGTTTCTATCGGGTTGGAAAGAGCCGTTCACTTCCGGGGAACGGCCTGGGGCTCAGCCTGGTGAGTGCCGTTGCAGACATTCACCAGGGGCAGATTGTGCTTAGCGACACCTCTCCGGATGAAGTACCACCCGGGCTGACGGTGGCTGTGCGGATGCCCGCCTTTACCCGTTTACGCAAACGTATCAAAGCTGCATCGACTGATCAGTCGGCAGACTCGTCTGACGGCGACGCACAAGCCCCTGCTGAAGCCGGCCGCGCCTGATTTTCAGTGGTTCGGGCGGAACCGGTTTACCTGTGACTTTATCGGGCCAATCAGTGCGTCGGTGCGTGCTTCAATCTGCTGTGTAATCCGCTCAAACTGTGAACGGCGTAGGTTGAGGCGAACCTGAATGCTGTCCCACTCACCTTCCAGGTGTTTCTGTTCTGACATCAGAAAAGCAGCCAGGTTATGGCGGTTAATCTTTCCGGTAATGCCCATCTGGTCGAGGCGGTAGCCCAGAGCGTCGACGCCTTCAAGAGCCTTGTTCAGGAGCTTTTGTGTGTTCATTCTGCTATCTCCGTAGCTGGCGGATATAAGGTTTGATGCGCGAAAGCTATCGACGTTCCCTAGAGTGTGCAACCTAATTCGCTGAAAGAACTGCCTGGTTCACTCTGACCAAAAGGTAATCCATCGGCAAGGGCGCGGTAATAACAGGTGTGGAGAATAGGTATTGTAGACAGAGGCAAGCATCAGTAGCCGCTTGTTTCTTCCTCCAGCACAGCGCTAGCCTTACCCCGTTTTTACGGGGTTTTTTTATACCTGATTATTAAAGCCCGAAGGAAGGATTCTGCTACCTTGGCTACGTCACGTATTCGATAGCGTTGATATACCAGGTCACTGTTCCGGCCTTGGTTTTCACTTCCGCTTCATCACCTACTTCTTTTTTCAGCAATGCCCGGGCCATCGGTGAGTCGATGGAAATATAATCGGTGCGATTGAATATCTCGTCATAGCCGACGATTCTGAACTTCAGTGTTTCGCCGTCATCATTTTCGACATCTACCCAGGCACCAAAAAAGACCTTTCCTTCTTGCTCCGGGCGTTGATCAACCACTTTGAGGTTGTCCAGGCAGCGCCTCAGGTAGCGAACCCGGCGGTCGATTTCACGGAGCCGCTTCTTGTTGTACTGGTAGTCAGCATTTTCACTTCGGTCACCCAGACTTGCCGCCCAGGTCACTTTTTTTGTGATTTCCGGGCGTTCAAACCGCCAGAGCTCATCAAGCTCTTTTTGCAGGTCATCGTAACCCTGTCGCGTAATAAGTGGTGTCTTCAAGACAGAGCCTGCTATTGCCAGGAGGTGTGTTATTTAAGGGCTTCGAGTTTGTCGATGTACTTCTGCATGGCTTCGTCTGCTGACATGCCTTTGCACTTTTCCCAGGCGTCATACTTGGCGCGGCCAACAAAATCCATCATGCCCGGGCGTTTACCGGATACATCGCCTTCAGTCCCCTGTTTGTAAAGGGCGTAGAATTCCAGCTTCATTTCGTTGGAGGGTTTGAAGTCACCTTCCGCAGTCTGGATATAGTTCACTGCTTCGTCGAACCTGGTTTTCAGGTCGCTCATATCAGATTCCTTCTTGGTCAAGATGATAATGCCGTATGGCTTCGTTAAGGTTTAGAGGAGTATAGCTATGGCATTGCTTGCCGTCATTGACCGATTCCCGGGTTGTTGTTGTCTGCAGGATACAGGTATGAACTTGTGGCCTTGTGCGTTTTATATAGCTGTTCTGGCGAAATTTTCCTGCGTATACAATCCGCTGACTTGCTTGCCGGCTTTTGCCTGAAAAGCGAGAATTATCTGGACTGAGGTCTGACGCTGCCTGCCAGGAAGGCGGGCGTCAGGATTGAATAACTGCAAATGAATTGCTCAGGGAGAGAGCCATGTCGTCTACAGACAATTCTGTCGTGCAGAATAAACGAACCAATATCAAAAATGCCCCCGCTACCTCTCATGAAGGCCAGTCGCTTATCACGCAGACTTTGTTGATGCGTACGAAAAGCAGGGAAGGAATACAGACATGCCAGGTGTGGCGGGCTTTCAGCCTGTTGCTGGCGATTATACTGCTGACCCTGGTGCGCGTAGCGCAGGCGAGCCCGCCGCCAGTGCCTCTGGCCAATACCTATCAGCAAGGAGTCCGGCTGCAGGAGTACTGGGTCAGTGAGAAGCTTGATGGTGTCAGAGCATACTGGGACGGCGAGCGGTTATTATCACGCAAGGGGAATGTCTATCGGGCTCCGGCCTGGTTTGTTGCAGATTTCCCCGGTATTCCCCTGGACGGTGAACTCTGGATGGGGCGCCAGCGCTTTGCAGAGCTTTCCGGAGCGGTGCGTAAGAGGGTGCCGGTAGACAGCGAATGGCGTGAGATCCGCTTTCATGTGTTTGATCTGCCTGCCCCCGGACCTTTTCACTCCCGGTATGAGCAGCTGAAGACTTGGGTAGAAAAGGCGGATTCTGCTTATCTGAAGCTGGTTGAGCAGGAGCCCGCAACCAATCATGCTGCACTGATGGCACGCCTGGACAGGATGGTTGCAGACGGCGGCGAAGGATTGATGCTCAAACGGCATGAAAGCCGTTACGAAGCTGGCCGCTCTGATGACCTGTTGAAGGTGAAAGCCTTTGAAGACGCCGAGGCAGTCGTGGTTGCACACGTTGCCGGGAAGGGACGTCTGAAGGGGCTGATGGGAGCTCTGCAGGTGGAGTTGGCGGATGGTCGCCGTTTTCGGATAGGGTCCGGGTTCAGCGATGAACTGCGTGCCCGGCCACCGGCCCCCGGAACCCGTATAACCTTCAAACACTATGGTTTCACGGCGACTGGGCTGCCTCGTTTCGCAAGTTTCTTGCGTGTGCGTGACGATGAACCGGAGCAGTCAGAGGGTAAGCTCTGAACAAAGCCACCGTGATGTCTGGGAGATCTGTGTACAGTTACGAACTCCTGGTGCTGTGCTAGAGTGTTTTTGAGCGGTTGTGCAGGCCAGGTTATATCAGACCTGGGCTGGCCGTTGTCGAATGAACTCAGGAACCGATCAGGAGACAGCTCATGGAAAAGCAAACTGCAAAAGGTGATTATGACCACGTCAAAGAGGACCTTCAGTTACTTCGGGAAGATCTTGCAGCGTTGACCAAAGCGGTTGCGGAAGGCCAGAAGTCCAATGCCAACAGCCTGAAAGATGAAATAAGCCGTGAAACTCGTGCGGCTCTGGAACAACTCCGCAAGCGCGGCGACGCAGCTCTTGCCCGCGCTACTGAGGCCGGATCACAGACCGTTGAGAGCGTAGAGCACAAAATTGAGGAGAAGCCGTTTCTCAGTATTATCCTCATGTTCCTGGCCGGTATCATCGTGGGTAAAATGCTTGATCGCTGATGCTGCCTGATTCCGCCACTATCCAGAGTACTCTTCGCAAGGCTGTCGCGGCTATTACCGGGATAGTCCTGGCGTTGGTGTTGCTCACTGCGTTGCTGATCACCGGCTTTTATCTGCTGGTCCATGCAGCGACCCTGGCCCTGGCCCCCGTTGTGGGTAAGCCGGGCGCCATGGCAATCATCGGGTTAGCCTGTTTGTGCCTGCTGGCCCTGTTTTTTTACCGCATGACCCGTCCGGCCAGAAACTTGCGGGATACAGAGAGCAAATCGTCCGCTTCAGGCTCTGGTTCCCCTGTTAACGCCTTACGCTCGTTGATTACCCGTAACCCGCTGGAGGCGGCTGTATTGGCATTTGCTGTTGGCATAGCAGAACAGGGCGACCCGAGGTTGAAAAACCTGTTGCTTCAAGGGGGAATGACTCTGATGCGGCAGTCATCTGGCTCTGGTAATCCGGATAGCAGTGAATCAGAAGATGCGCCTGCGCGCTCTGCGGATACCTCTCCCACCGAATAGTCTTTTACCTCCTGATAACTCCGTTAATTTTGTTTCTGCAAGCCTGGCAGCTTCGCTGTCTCTGGTATAGGTGTGCGTAGAACATGGAGTTTTAATTTGCTGATAGTAATAGGTTTTTTTGATTATCCAGCGGAAAGTTAAGAGAAGATGAAGAGATTTTAGTCCGGATGTAACCCAAACCCGGGGGCAGAATCACTAGGGTAGTGGCACGTGTTTCGGGGACAGCAAGTAATCATCTCTGTGCCCCTGGGAACGCAACGATGAATGGAACCTTTACTAGCGAGGAAGAAGCATTATGAACTCTAACTCTCGTATTGCATTAGCAACTGTTTTGTCCGCCAGTGTCTTTGCTGCTCCTGTAGCTTTTGCTCAAGGCTCCACAGATCGTGATTCATCTGGCCCCTACATTAAAGGTAGCTACGGTGGATATAAGTCTCACGGTGGAGACTTTGATGATTCCAACGATTTGTACGGCGCAGGCCTTGGCTACCAGTTCAATGAATTCTTTGCTCTGGAAGCAAACTATGTAGACTTTGGCAATTTTGGTAAGGATGATGTTGACGGCAAGCTTAAAGGTGGAGCTGTGGTAGCCATTGGCCGCCTTCCGGTAACCGAGAGTTTCGGCGTTTATGCCAAAGCCGGTGCTTTTGCTGCAGCACTCGACGTGGATGCATTTGATGAGGATGAGACCTACGACGATGTAAGCCCTGTTGTTGGTGCGGGCGTCGATTTCCGGATTACCGAACATCTGACCACGTTTCTCGAGTACAACCGTTACAACGTCGATATAGATGAGAACGATTTCAATGGCCAGCTGAATAACGATGGCCCGGACTTTGATACTGCGCAGGTTGGCCTGAAGTTTCAGTTCTGATCTTTCGTAGTCTGACCCCTGAAAAAGTGCAGAGGTCATGCCTCTGCACTTTTTCATATGCCCTTCCTGATAGCTCCAGTGCAGCCTGTCCAGATATACTGTCGCCCGATTCGCCTCCAACGAGCTCGCGCATAAATCTGTAAACAGCTGAACAGGAACATAATTTATGTCTGGAAATGAACCTTTTGACTGGTCATCCACGCCCGCCGCAGTGTGGCGCCGCCATCGCTCAGGTCTGCGCGCAGTGCGGCGCCTTGACCCGGTTCAGTGGAGTGACCTGACCGGCATTGATCGTCAGCAGCAGGCGCTGGCACGTAACACTGAACGCTTTCTTGCCGGAGATCCTTCAAATAATGTGCTGCTTTGGGGGGCGAGAGGAACCGGCAAGTCATCTCTGATCAAGGCTTTGCTGAACCGCTATAAAGAACGCGGCTTGCGAATCATCGAAGTGGACAAGGATGATCTGGTGAACCTGCCAGAGATAGTTGACGATATCTGCGATTTACCGTTCCGCTTTATCATTTTCTGCGACGACTTGTCCTTCGATGCGGGCGAAACCGGTTACAAGGCATTGAAGACCGTACTTGAAGGCTCGCTGGAACTGCCGCCGGAAAATGTCCGGGTTTACGCCACTTCTAACCGTCGACACCTGATGCCGGAGTTTATGTCCGACAACCTCAATACCAGGGTTCAGGACGGAGAACTCCATCCTGCGGAGGCGATAGACGAACAGGTTTCTCTGGCCGATCGCTTTGGCCTGCAGCTTTCTTTCTACGCATTTTCTCAGGAGGTCTATCTGCAGGCGATTGATGACCTGTTTCCGGATGTTGCGGAGCGTGAGGATCTGCACCGCGAAGCCATTCGCTTTGCAACCTCCAAAGGTGTGCGTAATGGCCGTACTGCGCAGCAGTTTTTCCGCCAGTTTTCCGGAGATGATATTACGCGCTGAGGTTCGTTTTATTGCCGTTTTGCCATGCGTATAAAGTGGTGGTGGACAAATCGTATGCTCAGATACACCAGTGCCAGAGTGGCAGGAATGGCAATACCCAGTGTCAGGGTTTTGTTAAAAATGATCCCGGCTTCGTAAACTGAATCCAGAACCAGCTTGAGAAGGCCTATCAGGTAATAGGTAATAGCGACAACGGAAAAGCCTTCAACAGTGTGCTGCATCATCAGCTGGATTTTGGAGCGCCTGTCCATGGAGCTCAGTAGCTGTTGGTTCTGACTCTGGATAGCGAGTTCTACCCGCGTACGCATCATATCGGAAGCCCTGTCCACCCGTCTGGACAGGTCTTCGAGTCGCTCGCTGACTGCTTCGCAGGTTTTTACCGCTGGTGTCAGGCGGCGGGTCATGAATTCTGTGAGGGTGAGGTGCCCGGAAAGCTCATCTTCCCTGAGTTCCTCCAGTCGCGTCAGTACCAGGCGATGGTAGGCGCGAGTGGCAGAAAAGCGGAAGGTAGCAGTGGCCCGGAATGCTTCGATGCGCGCGGCAATATTGGTTAGCTGAGCAAGCAGCGTCTGTTCGTCTACATCGTGCTCATCCGCCAGTGCCTGGGTGATGATCGCCAGCTTCTGATCCATTTCATTGAGAGTGGGGGAGATTTTCCGGGCAACAGGCAGTGCCAGAAGAGACATCAGCCGGTAGGTTTCAATCTCCATCAGGCGCTGGGTCAGACGGCCGAGCTGGCTATCCGACATGTTGTGATTTACCACCATAAAACGCCCGAACCCGTCTTTGTGCAACCTGAATGTGCTCCAGACTTTTGCTGCGCCTTCTTTGGGACTGCTGCCCACCAGTCGCAACCCTTCGAAGTGCTGGCGTATGTCTTCAGGATCACCATTAACCCCGTATTCAGCAGGCAGAATGTCCAGATGAAAGGCTGCAACCACTGTGCCTGGAAGTTGCGCAAGCCAGCCTTCCGGCAGGGGGGTTATACCGGTATCAGCAAAGGGCTCTGAGTCGCTGGCTGTCAGGTTGATGAAGGTGTAAGAGGCGAATTCCATGTGCATTTCCCTGCGTACCCGCAGGGTGCCAAACGTCTGCTCGAAACAACCAACTTCCTGTTCCGGAACCGGGCAGCCCATCTGCCGGGAAAGCAGTTGCAGGTGCTCAAACTGCTGCTGGCGCTGCTCCGGCGTTGTCAGCACCGCAATATGAGTCACCCGGGCAGGGGAGGGAATAACCTGAAAAGGCCGGGAATGCAGCTCGTTGTACAGATCATCTCTGAGAGGGTGAATCTCGAGAGACTCAAGTAGCGCGCTCACGGTAAGGGCCTTCCTGTAGTTAAAAATGGGCAGCTGGAATCATAACCCGGAAGCAGACACCTTCAATACTGCTTTGGATCCCATTTTCTGCTTCTATGCGCCCACCGTGAAAATCGGCGATCAGCTGAACAATCAGCAGGCCCTGGCCGAGATGGCCTTCTTCGCTGCCCTCCCTCACTGACACGAAGGGGCTGAAAATACTGGTGTCCTGGCTGGCTGGTAGCTCTGACCCTTCGTTGAAAACAGACAGGCAGATCTCGTTCCCGGTATGTTCCAGGCCCGTGATGATCCGGCCATTTGGCGGCGTAAAGTCCCTGGCATTATCCACCAGTTTGTCCAGTAGCTGTACGATCAGTTCCGGGGAGCCGGTCAGACTGACACCGGAAGCCGGGCCGGTGTACTCAAACCGGTGATCTTCATCCAGCGACTGGTAAGCCGCAGTTGCCTGGCCAATGACTTCGGCAAGATCAAACACTTCTTTATCTGCGTGGTCAAAGCTCTGCTCCAGACGCGTAGCTTCGCTCATGCCATGAAGGATCTGGCGCAAACGTTCCGTTGCTGCAGTTGCGCGCCCGATATACTGGGAACGTTCTTCTTCTGTTTTGCTGTGTGGCAGGTTTTCCAGTGAGGAGCGTACAACGGCGACCGGTGTTTTGAGTTCATGGGACAAGCGCTTGGAAAAGCTCTCAAGATACCGGTTGTAGCCATGTAGCCTGTCAGCCATCTGGGCGAAGTGGTTTTGCAGTTGGCCCAGCTCATCCCTGGCTCTGGCGCCAGGCAGAGTGGCAATAGTGCCGATAATCCGGCCATCCTGATCAATGCTGCTGCTGACAGCGCGCTGTAAACGAGTAATACGCCAGGATAACCAGCTCGCATAACCCAGTAAAACCAGAGTCAGGCCGATAATCATAATCGTACTGCGGGCAATAACGGAGCCCAGGGTAGAGCCTGACAATGTCAGCAGCTGATCCAGAGATTGCTCAAGCACCAGAGTCCGTCCACCAAAAACCGGGTGTGTAGTCATCAGCCAGATGCTGTCATCTGTATGGCGGACAATGCCGTCTTCCGGTAAAGCACTCATTTCAAGCCGGTTCGTGCCCATTGCCAGGGTCGCTGGTCTGGGTTGATAAAACTGTACCAGAGCCCGCAGGGCATTGAGGCTGATATGCTCAATAACCTGCAGCGGACTGAGCCCTTCAAACTCTGGCTGTTGTTGCCGGGATGGCGTTGACTGTTGTGCAACCACCCAGCCCGCCGGCTCAATCAGTCGGGCTATCTGCCCTCTGCCCATTCCCGGAGTGAGTTGCCGTTCGAGTTCGGGTTTGCGTTCAACCAGTATCGGAAGCGGATCTGTAGATGTTGAGGTATGTGTTGCTTCCGGGTTGTTGTTCCACAATGCGGCAAACCCCAGCCGGCTGCCCTGGGATGGTTTCGGCAGTTGCAGTTCAAGCTGCCAGCCATTGCCTGCCGGCTGCCAGATTCCGCTAACCCGATAATCCGGCTGGTGCTCAGTTCCTCCTGCGTTGGCATAAACCCTGCCGGGTGCAGGTGTGCGAATCATCCAGGAGGTAACCCGGTTGTCCGGATTCAGGTTGCCGTCCGCAGGCTCGAGCCAGAGTATGAGCTGATCGTGTGGTTGTTCAGGCGCGCCGGGATTGAAGAAAATGGGCTGGTGGTTACTGACGCGTATCAACAGGTACAGGTGACGCTGATCGGTTGCCGCTTGCCAGTGCATGGTGGGAGAACCAGAGGTTTTTTCGGGCGACTCAGGATGTCCGGCCGTCTGCCAGGGCTGGAACTGTTCCGCCTCGTCGTAACCGGGCCAGTCATCACTGTACCCGTCCAGATTGAGAGGGCTGCTGATGTTTTCCACATAAATGGCTGGCGCCTGTGATGCCACGGAGGGAAGCCCAAGGCTGAGGTCCCCGGCGGTCTGTGCCAGCCGTTCAGCCTGGTCCTGCAATTGCTGGAGTGCCTGTTGTCGCAGAGCATGATCGAGTTCCAGTACGAACTGCAGGCCGGCCCAGGGGATCAGCAGCATCAACAGGCTGGCAACGAAGAGCTGGCGTTTGAGTGTCACGAATCAGAGCTCACGGGCATTCCAGCGATAGCCCATGCCATAGGCGGTCTGGATGCTGTCAAAGGTATTGTCCAGTTGCAGGAATTTGCTCCGGATGCGTTTGATGTGGGAGGTCACCGTATTGTCGTCCAGAACCGTGCTGGCTGCCTCCATCAGTTGCTCGCGACTGCGCACGTGGCCTGGATGCTGTACCAGAGCATGAAGCATCCAGAACTCGGTCACGGTGAGGTCTACAGCAGCCTGATCCCAGGCGGCCGTCATACGATCAACATTGAGGTTCAGGCGGCCACGGCTTACCACTTCGTCAGGTTTTTGCCGGGCTTCGGCCCATGCATCGGCGCGTCGCAGCAGGGCAGTGACCCGCGCCAGCAGGTGCTCCATGCTCATATCTTTGGTGACGTAGTCATCAGCACCCAGGCGCAGGCCGTGGACGGAGTCTATGTCACTGTCCCGGGCTGTCAGGAAAATGATAGGCAGCGTTCCGGACAGCGAGCGCAAATCCTGGCACAGGGTAAACCCGCCTTCTGGCTCGTCCCCCAGTCCAACATCAATAATGGTGAGGTCAGGCAGGTTCTGACGTAACACCTGCCATGCGGATGCTCGGTCACCGTATGTGGATACATGATAGCCCCGGCGCTCAAAGGCCGCGCGGTAGTTATCCCGGATGGCGGGTTCGTCCTCTATCAGGACAAGGTGTTTTTTCATGTTTCTGGCTGTTATCCGTGGGCGATGAAGGCCTATTAAAACATGGCAGGCAGTAAGAGCAAGGTTAGCTCAGGGTGTTGCCATAATTCATCATTTTTTGTGGGTGGAATGTTTGATTCTGCCACGGGAGCGCCTTTTCGGATTGTTCAAATGGTCAGGTCTTTTTGAATCATGTAGCTCAAGGATCTTGCCATGATGTTTTCCGCAATATTGTCTAAACACAGTGCTTCATTGTTTTGTCCGGCTTCGCCATCCAAGGCTTTGCACGGTTACAGAAGGGCTTCCGGCCAGATGGGCGGGCTCAGTGCGCGCCGGGAGTCTCGGGTCCAGAGCATTATGGAGGGCGTCAGTCTGTGGCTGGCGGTCTTGTTGATGCTGTTTGTCCAGCCTCTTTATGCCGAGGCCAGCACCGGCAGTGAAGATTCAGCGGGTGTGCTGCACTTTGTGAATGCCAAAGGGCAGTGGCAGGAGCCAGCATTGGTTCTGGGCAGCGATTTCGATGTGCGGGTCAGTGGGCTGATTGCCGATAGCCGTCTGGTGCGCACCTTCAGGAACACCAGCGACCAGTGGCGCGAGGGCGTGTTTGTGTTTCCACTTCCGGAGACGGCCAGTGTATACGGGCTGACCATGAAGGTGGGGGAGCGCACCATTGTGGGGGAAGTTCAGCCCCGTGAGGAAGCAAAGAAAACCTATGAGAAAGCCAGGGATTCCGGGCGTCATGCAGCGACGGTTGAACAGCAGCGGCCGAATCTGTTCACAACCCGGGTGGCGAATATACCGCCTGGAGCAACGGTGAGTGTGGAGTTGAACTACCAGCAGTTGGTGGACTATCAGGACGGGATTTTTGAACTCAGTGTGCCGACGACTCTGACGCCGAGGTACATGCCGGGCGAGCCTCTGGCTACGTCGTCACAGCAGTGGGAAGGTGGTTGGGCGGTACCCACCACGGAGGTTCCGGATGCGGATTCCATCAGCCCGTTCACGGTGGATGTGGCAGACGTGGCTGCTGACAGCCACCGGGCTTCGCTCAGGTTCATCATTGATGCCGGGCTTCCGTTGGCTCAGGTGTCGAGCCCCAGCCATCAGCTTGCAACTGAGCAGGATGGCGGCGTGGTGACGGTTAAGCCGCAGGCGGGGACTATTGTGATGAATCGTGATTTTGTTTTGCGCTGGCAGCCTCTTGCCGGTCAGGAACCCGGAGCTGCTGTTTTTCAACAGCGCTGGGAAGGAGAGGACTATCTGTTGGCTATGGTGGTGCCGGGACGGGCTGGTAAAACCCGTTTGCCGCGAGAACTTACGTTTGTGATTGATACTTCCGGTTCCATGGCAGGGGAATCAATCCGGCAGGCGAGGGAAGCTCTGCAAATGGGGCTGGAGACACTGGCACCCGGTGACCGGTTCAATGTGATTCAGTTCAACTCCCAGCCCCACGCCCTCTTTGTACAGCCGGGAATGGCAACGCCCAACAACCTGGCCCGCGCACGCCATTATGTAAGCCAGCTACAGGCCGATGGAGGCACGGAAATGGCGCCGGCGCTGTCTATGGCTCTGCAAAGCCATGGCCGGGACGCGGGTGAACTTGCGGAAGATGCATCACCAAGAGTACGGCAAGTGGTATTCATGACTGATGGTGCGGTTGGTAATGAGTCTGCATTGTTCAGCCAGATCCGTCGTCAGCTTGGCGATCAGAGGCTGTTCACCGTAGCCATAGGTTCAGCACCTAACAGACATTTTATGCGTGAGGCTGCGCGCTGGGGTCGAGGCAGCTATACCGCAGTACAGGATCTTGCGGATATCAGCGGCCCTCTGGCCAGACTGTTCACGGCTATGGAAGCGCCGGTACTGACGGATATTGAGGTGAATTGGCCGGGTCAGTCAGCATCTACGCAGGAAGACAGTTTTCCGCTACGCCCAGGGGATCTGTTTCAGGGTGAACCCCTGTTGCAGGTGGTGCGAGGTGTGCCTGCAGCCGGAGAGCTGAGTGTTTCCGGGCGTTTGCCGGGTGGTGGTAAATGGCAGCGAAGCCTGGATTTGCAACAGGCGGCCATAGGTACGGGGCTGCACCGCTACTGGGCACGGGAGAAGATCAACAGTTTGCTGGATGAGGCGCGGGTTCAGGCGCAGGAGCCGGACAAGGAGCAAATCACCAGACTGGCAGTTGAACACAGCCTGATGTCGCCCTACACCAGTTTTGTGGCGGTCGATACAACGCCGGCCCGTGATCTGGAAAGCGCTTTGTTAAAAGACAATCTGCCGACGCTGTTGCCTGCTGGCTCCCAGCCCGGTATGGCACGCTACCCACAAACGGCTACCGCAGCGCCTTTGCTTGTTGCTCTGGGGCTGTTTGGCCTGATGCTCTGCGTCGCTATCGCTATGATGCAAAGGCGGTCGTATCCATGAGCCGCCTGCTTCTGTTGCTCATAACAAGCTCTGCAACCCTGCTGGTCTTCGGGCTATGGATTCCTTTAAAGGCTGTGGTTGCTCAGGAGTTGCTGGAGATTGCCTGGGCTGAAAGCCAGACGCGGCAGACAGCATCCCGGCCGTGGCCCTGGGCGGATACCTGGCCTGTCGCAAAACTGTCCATGCCGGATCTGGGCGATTCCATGATTGTGCTTGCGGGTGTCCACGGGGAAAGCCTGGCCTTCGGGCCAGGGCAGATGATGGGGGCCTCTGATCCCCACGGCGCCGTCATAATTGCCGGACACAGGGATACACATTTCCGGCCCCTGAAGTACCTGGAACCCGGTAACGAACTTCGGCTGCAAAGCCGGGACGGCAGGTGGCAGAGCTATCGGGTGCATGAAACCAGAATCGTGGATAGCCGCTCGGAGTTTATTGATACCCGGCAACTGCCTGAGGATACCCTTCTGCTGGTTACCTGCTATCCGTTTGACAGCATGGATCCGGGCGGCCCCCTCAGGTATGTGGTTGAGGCCCGGTTGCAACAAACTGATACTGTTGCAGGCCTATAAACTTGGCGTACACTTGTGCGCCAAAATCCTGTTGCAGAGTTTTCCTCATGGGTGCTTTAAGAAATGTTCTGGCCTGGTTCAGTGTTCCGGTGATCTGTATGTTCGCCCTGCCGTTGTATATTTTCAGGCCGTTCAATCCCGATAATAACCGCCTGCTGGCCATAGCACTGGCTAGGGTTGGCCGCGCCATACTGGGCATGAAGCGCCCCGTGGAGGGTGCTGAGCTTATGCCTCGGGATCGCCCTGTGGTTGCTATCGCCAACCATCAGTACAACGATGACCTCTTCGTTATGGGTGATCTGGTGCCGCCACGCACTGTAACTGTAGGTAAATCATCACTGATCTGGGTTCCGTTTTTTGGCCAGGTATTCTGGCTTGGTGGCAATGTGATGCTGAATCGCGCCAGGTCACGCAAATCCATAGCGGCGATGCAGTCGACCGGTGATGCAATCACCCGTGATAACAAGAGCCTCTGGGTTTTTGTGGAGGGCACGCGGAGCAAGGGGCGTGGGCTGCAGAAGTTCAAAAAAGGGGCTTTTTACGCTGCGGTAACTGCCGGGGTGCCCATTGTTATGGTATGCAATGGGGAGTATCGCAAAAAGACTCTGGGCTGGTGGGGCAAACGTGAGCCTGTCACTATCCGGATCCTGCCTCCGGTGGAAACCACAGGCCTCACCGCTAAGGATGTTCCCGCTCTGATCGAGCGCTGCCATAAAGCGATGGCGGAAGCTATCTCCAGTCTCTGAGTTGCAAGGGATCTCTGGTTTGGTATGTCCTTGGTGTGGTTGAACCATCAGTAAAAACAGGGCAATCTTTGTTGGCCTTGGTTATCTGTGCAAGAACGCCCTCAAAAGTCCCCTGAAGAGAGTAAAGCGATGAACCTGATTCTGTTTTTGATTATCGGTGGTGTTGCCGGCTGGCTCGCCGGCCTGATCATGAAGGGCCGTGGCTTTGGCGTACTGGCCAATATCGGTATTGGTATTCTTGGCTCGTTTATCGGCGGTTTTGTTTTTCGCCTGTTAGGGTTAGCTGCTCAGGGTGCTATTGGTGAGCTGGTGACGGCTACCGTAGGCGCGGTTTTACTGCTGGCGATTGTCAGCAAAATCAAGAAGGGCTGAAGATGATCGTACCTGTTACCGGAGTGTTTGCTGCTGTACTTGGGATTCTGTTGTTGGTGCTGTCTGTTCAGGTGGTGAAATTCCGTCTGAAGTTCAAGAAGGGTATGGGCACTACAGGTGATCGCGATTTCGAGGCCGCCGTTCGTGCTCACGCCAACCTTGTAGAGTATGCACCCCTGGGTCTGATCATGCTGGGTATTGCAGAACTGAACGGTGTTGCCAGCGGTCTTGTTTACTGGACGGGCATGGCCCTGGTCGTCGGCCGGCTCCTTCACGCCTGGGGTATGATCAATGGCAGCGGCGGGCCACATAAAGCCCGAATGATCGGTATTTTACTGACCTGGCTGGCCATTCTGGCTGCTGCGGTTCTGTTGTTATGGAATGTATGGCAGGTATACGGCTGATCGTACGCTCAGCCTCTCCGCTCTCCGGGGCCACACCCATTCTGGCCCCATATATTTCCCTTCTGCTGTGCCTTTGGCATGCCCGGCCGGCCTAGAGTGCTCTGGCCATATCGTGGGTCAGGTATTCCAGTTCTATACGGCGATTGGCTGCCCGGTCGTCAGGCGTAGCCAGCGGGCGGTCTGATCCCCAGCTGGAGACCAGAATACGGGACTCGGCAATACCTTCGTCCATCAGAAGTCTCGCGACAGAGTTGGTCCGCAGTCTGGACAGGAAACGGTTATAATCCTCTGCACCAAAATTATCCGAGTGGCCATGAATCCGGACGTTGATGGTTGGGTGTTGCCTCAGGTACACAGCATGTTGGCGCACAATCACCTTGTCTGAACTGTCCAGAGAGTGCTTGTTGAAACCATAATGAAATCTCATCCGGTGTGGGCGCCTGCCTTCAGTCATAAGGGTGGCCGCATTAAAGCCGGATGCTATAGCGGCTTTGGCAATCAAATCCGGGTTGTCCAATACGAGTACGGTCATCTGCAGTATCCTTGTTCCAGGTCTCTGGTTTTTCTTGTTATTCCTGCCCACTATTGGCCGGGACAGAAATAACAGCAATTGGCGGATGGTCGACATGACATTCACGCTACAGACCATTTAAGCGCGAAAATAAGACACTGATATGATAAAAAGCATTTTTTCAGGGACAGATTATGATGAATTGTGACCGCCCATGCTGATTATTCCTGCTGAGAACGCAGTTAACTGGAAGCGCCCACCCTGGGTTACCCTCGGATTGATGCTTACCTGTGTCCTGGTTTTTCTTTTTTACCAGGCAGGAGACTCCCGCAAGCTTGAAGAAGCTGTTGATACCTATGTAGATTTCGGTTTGCCGTTACTGGAGGCTCCCGCCTATGAGGATTATCTGCAGCGGAAGATTCGCTTTGAAGGTGACGATGAACTGGTTTTTGAACTTCAGAGGTTTCAGAAGCTGAGGGAGGATGGCGAGGACTTCTGGCTTGCAGGCAACCTGCTTATGGACCGTGAGTTCTACCAGTATCTCCTTCTGAACAGCGATGTTATCTGGACTCCGGCAGACCGGGCGCGGTGGCTGGAACAACGAGCGATCATAGAAGAAACCTATATCCAGCGCCTGAGCGCTTTGCAGCTTGGTCTGATTCCGGCACAGCTGTCGCTATACACGCTGGTTACCTATCAGTTTCTGCATGGTGGCTGGGGGCACATTATCGGTAACCTGGTTTTCCTGTTCCTGCTTGGCTTTACCGTTGAAAAAGCCCTTGGTCCCGGGCGCTTCCTGCTCGCTTATCTTGTCTGCGGAGCACTGTCTGGCGTTGTTTTCACCGCCTTCTCGTTGGGTAGCCATATCCCGCTTGTGGGTGCGTCCGGCTCTATATCGGGGCTGATGGGTATGTACGTGGCAATCTATGGCTTACAGAAGATCCGCTTCTTTTACTTCATTGGCGTGTATTTCAACTATTTCCGGGCGCCCGCTTTAGCGATATTGCCGGTTTGGCTGGGCAAGGAAATCTACGATTACTGGTTTGCTGGTGCTACAGGTGTTGCCTATATGGCGCACGCTGGGGGACTGCTTGCCGGTGCAGGGTTGGTGTGGCTGCTGGGCAAAAGCTGGTTGCAGGTGCGCGAGGAATTTTTTGAGCCAGAAGAGGCTGAACGGGATGATCGCTTCACAACGGGTTATGCTCAGGCCATGGCAAGCCTGGGGCGTATGGATTTTGACGTGGCGCGGCGACAGTTCGAGGCATTGCGAGAGCGGTACCCTGACAGGCCGATCCTGTTGCAGCACTTGTATAACCTCGCAAAACTACGCCCGGACCTGCCTGAATACCTGTCTCGTACCCGCGAGCTGATGAATGATGCCCTGCGCCGCCGCCAACCGGACCAAATGATAGCTATATGGCAGGAATACCTGAGCAAAGGGGAGAGCTGCCACCCCCTTGAGGCGGAAGATCACAACCGGGTGCTTTTCGCGTGTCTTAGACAGCATGATCTCAAGGCTGCAGAGAAAGCTTTTGAGCGCCTGCGCAATGCTGATGCTCCCTTGCTGACCGCTGAGGCCTGCCGGTTGCTTGCAGAAGAATTCGAGAAGCTGGAGATGGCGCCCAAGGCACGTCACTATCGGCAGTTGCTTCAGGTGAGGTGATGGTGTCCGGGCAACTGCGGCGAGGGTGTTCCAAAACTCGCTGTAAATACTTCCCTGTACGCTCGGCTCCGCCATCCATGGCTCCGCACGGTTTTGAACACCCTCCCCACACTTGCCTTAATCCGGTGTTACAAACGACGCTTTGGGGCCTTTAAGAGGTTCCCGCTTTCCCGCCTGTTCCAGAAATATAGGGACTTGTTCGTGCAGGGGGTGTTTAACGCACCGCTTCTGGATAAATGTAAGAAAGGCTGTCGCCTTTTCCCACTGATCCATTCCGTTGGCAAGGGTTTGTGCAACCAGCAGATAGGCAGGAGCTAGCTGCTCGCTGTCCGGAAAGCGCTTGTGGAAGTCCTGCAGCAGCCGCAAAGTCGGTTTGAATTGTTGCCGGTGATAAAGGCAGCGGGCACAGCGGACGGTCAGATCCGGGTCGTCCAGCCTGAAACCAGGCTCCTCCTGCTCAAGCATGCCAAGAACAGACGCAATGCTTTCCCCATCATTCCGGTCGGCCAGCCAGCCCAGAATCCGTGGGTGGTACTGGTAAAGCTCTGCCGAATCGTTCTGTGCTATCAGCATCTGGTAGAGCTGGCCAATGCGCAGCGGGTCGTCCCTATGTCTTTTCAGCGCCTCTTTCAGCATGCCCAGAACACGGTCATAGTTGCCGTCTTTCAGGTTCATATCTATGTCTGCGTCGAAACGGGTGCTGCGGTCCCGCTGTTGCATATCCACTTCAGGCGACTCGTCCTGAATGTCTGACGCGAATCCCAGCTCTTCCTGATACTGGAAAAGCAGGTAGCCCAGCATATGGAACAGAATCAGCGTAAAGGTACTGTTCAGGAAGCCCGACAAAGGTTGTGAAAGCCAGAACGGAAACTGATTGATAGCGAAATCCTGCGCAACACCGGATGCCAGAGTGAGCAGGATCAGATAGCCGTACAGGAGAAAATAAGGTGTGCCGATGCGGGAAATCAGGACAGCCAGATTCATCGGGTTGACCGCGGCCCCCACAGATCGCTCCATGGCCAGAACCATGATGCTGGCAGGCAGTGCCAGTACCACGAAAGCCAGTGCCAGCATCATCAGTAAAGGACCGCCCAGCATAGCGGCTGCACCAACCAGACCGCCCATCAGAATAAAAACCAGCAGCTGAAGAATAACAATGCTGAACCCGCTGCCGGTAAAGGCGACGGATACCGAAGGCGGTTTCAGGTGGCCTTCGGCTGTGTGGTTGATGACTGCATAGGTGTACTTGAACAGGGCCAGAGCCAGCACCAGCCAGATCAGGATTCCGATCAGATTGGCTGGCGCAATAACGGGCACCAGTGTGCAAATAGCGATAACCATCAGCGGATCAGAGTGGAACGGATAACGAAAAAAGGCCCCGAGCCGGTTCCAGAAAGGCACCACTTCGGTCGCGGCGCCCAGATAACGCATGGCTTTGCTGCATCTTGGGCACAGCGCCTGGCGGCGGCGGATATCAGCATCGGGCATGCAGCGGGTGCAGTAGTGCATCTGGCACTCACCACAGTGCCATTTGGCAGGTTCGCCCGGATGGTAGTGGCAATCGTGTTTCATTGTGGAAGCAGATCCTGCCTGGAAAGTAATAGATGTTTATGATCGCAAAAATAAAGCCTAAAGAATACGCCAGGGCGGCCGTTTACTGCCGTAAGGATCACCATTGGCGGAGAAGACTCGTCATAATACTTGAGGCATGATGCCGCTATGAAACCCGCCTCCTTCATTTTTATTCTGATCGCTTTGGTGCTGGCTGTGGCTTTGCCGTTCGCGCAGGGTCTTTTGAACGAACTCGATGGGAAATCCGGATTTTACGGTTACAAGACGGATGTGTCTGTGCCCTCCCTGCCGGGAGCTGAGGTACCCGGGTCCGGGTTGAACCTTGTGTTTTTCGGTTACCGGAGTTGCGGCACTGTCTGCCCACTGCAGTTGGTTAATCTGAAATCCTTACACGATCGCTGGCACGACTATCCTGTGCAGTTTGTATTTGTGACTCTCGATCCTGAAAACGATAGCCAGGAAGAACTGAACAGGGTGATGGCAACAATGGGATCGAACTTTCGCGCTGTACGCCCGGCAGACTTCCGGCAAGCGCAGGAGCTCGCCCGCCAGTACGGTGATTTTTCGGCCCGCGAGGGTGGTGTGAGTCGGGAAATCAACCATGGCGCACGAATTTACGTAGTAACAGAAGATGACCGACGGCAGCTTTTGTACGCCTCGCCCGATCTGGATTTAGAGAGGGTGAGTGCTGATCTTGAGCGTCTTATGGAACATGCCAGAGGCTAAAAATGCCTGGGCGAACATGTAGTTTAATTGGTGGGCAGAAAGGCTCGAACCAGGTTTAAAAATGGAGCGTCATCGTGGGTTCAACGGATAATATTCAATATCTGCAACAGCAGGAATTACTCAGTACAGACCTCAACATGCTCTGGCTGTTACTGGCTCATGTGCCGGTAGTGGCTTTGATTGTGCCCTGGGGCTATGGAACCTACAGTTTTGCAATTACCGCATCTCTGGCCTTAGGTATTCTGGCCATCGCCGGTTACAGCATGTTGCGGGGTACCCGCGCTTGCGGTGTTCTGTTCAGTATGTGCCTTATGCTGTTCTCGGCTACCATGATCCAGGCTCAGCTTGGGCGCATCGAAATGCATTTTCATATTTTTTCGGCACTGGCTCTTACCATCGCCTACCGCGACTGGTTGCCCGTTCTTGCAGCTGCTGGCCTGATAGCTGTGCATCACCTGGTGCTGACGGCATTACAGCTGTCTGAGGTCTCTATCGGTGGCATGCCGGTGATGCTGTTCAATTACGGCTGTAGCTGGTCCATTACCGCAGTACACGCCGCCTTCGTGGTTTTCGAGGCAGGGATATTGTCATTTTTCGCGATCAAAATGGCCGCTGAGCAGAAGCGTTCCCGGGAAATTATTGCGCTGGTTAACGCCTTTGATCATGAGCGCGATTTGCGTGGTCGCCTGAATAACGCCAAGGGCGATCTTGCTGCTACCGCCTTTAATACCATGATGACCCGCTTTGCAGAGTTGATTGATTCGGTTCGTGGGCTCTCCGGGCAGCTGCATACCAGTGCCTCGGCCCTGACGGCTGCGGGCACCACTACCTACCGGATCATAGATGCTCAGCAAGCCCAGACTGACCAGGCAGCTGCAGCAACCAATCAGATGACAGCCACCATTCAGGATGTAGCCCGCAACGCACAGTCTGCGGCTGAGTCATCGAACCGCTCTACCGAGGCGTCAGCTGAGGGTGCTCGCCACATCCAGAGTGCGATTGCCATGACGGAAGCTACCAATTCTGCGCTGGCGGATTCATCGCACATGGTCTCTGAGCTGGTAGATAAAGTGCAGTCTATTGGTGCATTTATCGCTTCAATCAATGACATTTCAGATCAGACCAACCTGCTTGCCCTGAATGCGGCCATAGAAGCTGCACGTGCGGGTGAGCACGGGCGTGGCTTTGCCGTAGTGGCTGATGAAGTCCGCAATCTGTCGCGGCGCACACAGGACTTCACAACTGAAATCCGTGCCACGATTGATGGTCTTGCCAATGTTTCCGAAGCGACTCTGGCCGCTATTGAAATGGGCCAGACCCGCTCGCGGGAAACCCTGGGCGCAATGACTCAGACAGGTAAAGCCATTGCGGACATTGAGGCAGCAATTGCCCAGGTAAGTGGGATGAACCTGCAAATAGCCTCGGCTACAGAGCAACAGGCTGTGGCATCGGGTGAGATTAACCAGAGTGTTCAGCAGGTTGCCGAACAGAGCCAGGAGGTCGCGCAGGAAGCGGCGAAATCCCAGGCTATGGCTGGAGAAATCAGTCGTATGATCGCAGAAGTAGACGCGCTGATAACTGAGTACAAAACACGTTAACAGCCCTGCGGGGAGCTGCTTTGTCCGGGCTCCCCATTCACAGGCTGAATAGTGAACATTGATGGCTGTGAGTTGAAGTCTGCCAAAACGATGCAATAGTAAAGGGATCTCTACTCATCGTAGGAGGCGCACCATGTCGAGTGACACTCACAGTCAGGATAGTCTGAATACCTTCAGCAGTCTGCAGGCAGGCAACCGTACCTACCATTATTATAGTTTGCCGAAAGCGGCTGAATCACTAGGTGATCTCAGCCGCCTGCCTTTTTCACTGAAAGTGCTACTGGAAAACCTGTTGCGCAACGAAGACGGCGTAACGGTTGACCAGACCCACATCAAAGCCATGGCCGCGTGGCTGAAAGACCGGCACTCCGATACCGAAATCCAGTTCCGCCCTGCCCGTGTTCTGATGCAGGACTTTACCGGTGTACCCGGTGTGGTTGACCTGGCCGCCATGCGAGAGGCCGTGAAAAAGGCGGGTAAGGATCCCGCGCTGATTAACCCTCTGTCACCTGTGGATCTGGTGATTGATCACTCGGTGATGGTCGACGAGTTCGGTACAGCTACTGCTTTCTCCGACAACGTAGCCATAGAAATGGAGCGTAATCAGGAACGGTACGAATTCCTGCGCTGGGGTCAGCAGGCCTTTGATAATTTCCGGGTAGTGCCGCCGGGAACGGGTATCTGCCATCAGGTAAATCTTGAGTACCTGGGCAAAACCGTGTGGCACAAACAGCAGGACGGTAAAACCCTGGCCTACCCGGACACTCTGGTTGGAACAGATTCCCATACCACCATGATCAACGGCCTCGGCATTCTTGGCTGGGGTGTTGGCGGAATTGAAGCCGAAGCCGCCATGCTCGGGCAGCCAGTGTCCATGCTGATCCCGGAAGTTGTGGGCTTTAAGGTTTCCGGAAAGTTACGCGAAGGTATTACTGCGACCGATCTGGTGTTGACTGTAACCGAAATGCTCCGCAAGAAAGGTGTGGTTGGCAAGTTTGTGGAGTTCTACGGCGATGGTCTCAAGGATATGCCTGTGGCAGACCGCGCCACTATCGCCAATATGGCGCCGGAGTACGGGGCAACCTGTGGTTTTTTCCCGGTGGATGAACAAACCCTTAATTACCTGCGCCTGACCGGTCGCGAAGACGAGCAGGTAGAGTTGGTAGAAGCCTATGCCAAGGCTCAGGGGCTTTGGCGTGAGCCAGGCCATGAGCCGGCTTACACTGCCACTCTGGAACTTGACATGGGTGAAGTTGAAGCCAGTCTGGCTGGCCCGAAACGGCCCCAGGACCGGGTTGCGTTGAAGAACATGAAGTCGACCTTCGAGTTGCTGATGGCAACTGCCGAGGGCGCACCGGATGCCAGTCAGATCCGTGAGGGCAATCTTGAGTCCGAAGGCGGCCAGACCGCGATAGGGGTGGATGACAGCTACCACCACCCGTCGAGTCAGCATCTGGAACTCAACGGCGAGCAGACGCGACTTGACCCTGGCGCGGTGGTTATTGCCGCTATTACCTCATGTACGAACACCTCCAACCCCAGCGTCATGATGGCAGCGGGTCTGGTTGCCCAGAAAGCGGTTGCCAGAGGGCTTGAAACCAAGCCCTGGGTGAAGACTTCGCTGGCTCCCGGTTCCAAAGTGGTAACCGATTACCTGCGGGTTGGCGGTTTTCAGGATGACCTGAACAAGCTCGGGTTCAATCTGGTGGGTTACGGTTGCACCACCTGCATTGGTAACTCCGGGCCGCTGCCAGAGGCAGTGGAAAAAGCCGTTATTGATGGTGACATCACCGTAGCCTCTGTTCTCTCTGGCAACCGCAACTTTGAAGGCCGGGTTCACCCTCTGGTGAAAACCAACTGGCTGGCATCGCCCCCTCTGGTTGTAGCCTATGCGCTGGCGGGTAACGTTCGGCTGGATCTGGATAAGGAGCCTCTGGGAATTGATAAAGACGGGACTCCTGTGTTTCTTAAAGACCTCTGGCCCAGCCAGCAGGAAGTCGCCGAAGCGGTACAGAAGGTGAAAACCGACATGTTCCATAAGGAATATGCGGAAGTGTTCGATGGCGATGACAAATGGAAGTCAATCAAGGTGCCTGAGAGCAAGGTTTATGAGTGGTCTGATAGTTCAACCTACATTCAGCACCCGCCTTTTTTTGAAGGTATGGGGGAAGAGCCTGAGCCGATTGAAGATGTACAGGGGGCGCGCATTCTTGCGCTGCTGGGTGATTCAGTAACCACTGACCATATCTCTCCGGCTGGATCATTCAAGGCGGACTCTCCTGCAGGCATATACCTGCAGGAACATGGCGTAAAACCGAAGGACTTCAACTCTTACGGCTCGCGCCGGGGTAATCACGAAGTGATGATGCGCGGTACTTTCGCGAACGTGCGCATTCGCAACGAAATGCTTGAGAATGTTGAGGGCGGTTTCACGAAATTTGTGCCCACCGGGGAGCAAATGCCCATCTACGATGCCGCCATGAAATATCAGGAGCAGGGAACACCGCTCGTTGTGATTGCCGGTAAAGAGTACGGAACCGGGTCCAGCCGTGACTGGGCTGCAAAGGGTACGCGCCTGCTCGGTGTCCGCGCGGTGGTTGCCGAGTCCTATGAGAGGATTCACCGCTCAAACCTGATCGGCATGGGAGTCATTCCTTTGCAGTTCGCAGAAGGCACGGACCGCAAGAGCCTCAGGCTGACCGGTGAGGAAACCATCAGTATCAAGGGATTATCCGGAGATATAGAGCCGGGCCAGACACTGAGTATGACGGTAACCTACAAGGACGGTGTCACTGCAAGTTGTGAGCTGATATCGCGGATCGATACTGCCAATGAAGCGGTGTATTTCCGCCATGGAGGCATACTGCACTATGTGGTGCGGGAAATGCTCAAGTCTGCCTGAACCTCAGCTTGGCTGATTCTGGAAAAAGCCGGCGGCCTGTTAAAGGCTGCCGGTTTTTTTATGACTATTCGCAGGTCGCCACCGGCAGGCGTATCCAGAAGTTGGCACCCTGCCCCGGAGGGGACTCAAAGCCGACCTCACCATCCATGGCTGTAACCAGTTCCCGGGTAATGGCCAGCCCGAGGCCAGTCCCGCCCTGGCTGCGGGTGTTCGAGCAGTCGGCCTGGGCGAAGCGCTGGAAGATCTGACTCCGGAACGCCTCGGGAACACCCTCTCCGCTATCCTGAACGGCGATGGTGACAGCAGGATTTCCTTCGCCTGCCTGCAGTCGGGCAGAAAGGTCAACGCGGCCATTATCCGGAGAGAATTTTATCGCATTGGATATCAGGTTATTCAGTGCCTGCAATAGCCGCTGTTCGTCTACGCATATTTCTGTTTTCGGCACTCCGGGAGCAAGGTGGATGGTAATTCCCCGTTGTGCACCATAAGGCTGATTGATGCTGACGGCCTGTTCCAGAAGAGGTTGTAGTGGCTGCTTCTGCATGTGGATGTTCAGTTTACCCGCGACCAGTTTTTCAATGTCCAGAAGGTCATTGATCAGAGTAGTCAGTTGCCGGGCATTGCGCTCGGCAATGGACATCATTTCCAGCGCTTTGGGTGGGAGTGCTCCGGCAGCGCCTCCAGCCAGAAGTCCGATGGCTCCTGCAATGGAGGTGAGTGGTGTTCTTAGTTCGTGACTCACCGTAGAGACAAACTGGTTTTTCATGCGCTCAACTTTTTTGCGCTCGGAAATATCATCCACCAGCACCCAGAGCCGTTTGTGGCCTGAAGCATCACGAATCAGCATGCTGTGAATAATTGCCGGATAGCTGTCGCCTTTGCAGTCGACTATTTCCTGTTCAATGGGGCCGAAATATCCATTTTTCGTTAACTCTTCCAAAACTCTGGACCGTAATGATGTATGCCTGGGGTTGAGTAACTGGCGATGGTTGAGTTTCAGGAATTCACTTTTGCGATAGCCCGTCGACTTCAGCATGGATGCGTTTACATCAATGAAGGCGCCGGAGTGATAGTCGACGAGAATGATACCGCTGGGCGCCAGTTCGAACAGGCGCCGGAGCTGCTGTTCACTTTCCTGCAGCCTCAACTGCGCCCGTTTCTTGTCGTCGATATCTTCCAGATAGCCGTGCCAGATAATGCTGCCATCTTCGAGCTTTTGGGGGGTGGAATGGCCCTCAATCCAGTGAGGTCGCCCGTCTTTTCCGTATGCCCGGAACTGGCCAGACCATGTGCTGAGTTGTTTTGCCGATTCTTTGATTGAGTTCAGGACCGTCGGGTAGTCTTCGGGATTGACCAGCATTAAAAGCGTATTTGCATCCTCTCTGGCCTGTTGTCCGGTTACGCCGAAAGAGCGCTCGACCCCCTTGCTGGTGAAGGGAAAGCTCATGCGGCCATCCGGATGAAGACGGAACTGATAGAGGCCGCCGGGTACAAGATCGGCGAGCTGTTCGAGCATAAGCAGGGATTGGTTCTTGTCACGCAGCTCCTGTTCACGATAGTGGATGGCCAGTTCGCGGGCGCTGATCTGCTCTTCGGCGCAGTCGGCAAGATCCCGCAGGGACTGATGATCTGCTTCGGTCAGTGTACGTGGCACCCGGTCAATAACGCACAGGGTGCCGAGCGCGAGGCCATCCGCGCTGTATAACGGTACACCCGCATAGAACCGGACGCCCGGGTCGCCTGTTACCAATGGATTATCGTGGAAACGTTCATCTTCCCATGTATCGCTGACCACCAGAGGCTGCCTGTTAACTATGGCGTGACTGCAGAACGAAATGCTCCTGGGAGTTTCGCTGAGATCCACGCCGACACAGGATTTGAACCACTGGCGATCGCGGTCCACCAGGGAGATCATGGCAATGGGTACATCAAGTATTTTTGCAGCCATTCGCGTGAGCCGGTCAAAACGTGCTTCCGGAGGCGTATCGAGAATTTTCAGTTGATCCAGTGCAGCCTGTCTGGAGCTTTCATTATCCGGCAATTCTGGTGTTTTCATGATTTCTGCTCCCGGTCCGCATCCGGTTGGCGGACGGGGAGTTCTACCCAGAAATGTGCTCCTTCATTGTTGTAGAAACCAACCTCGCCATTCAGCAGAGTGGCCAGTTGTCGGCAAATGGCCAGCCCAAGACCGGTTCCGTTGGTGGCTCTGGCTGTCCCCACTTCTGCCTGGGTAAAGCGCTCGAAAATCCGGTCCTGGAAACTGTCAGGCACACCTTTGCCCTGATCACTGACAGTAATGCGTAACCGGTCTGTCTCTTTTTCTTCTGCGTGAATTACGACCACACCCGCAGGTGGCGAGAACTTGATGGCATTGCTGATAAAATTATCCAGGATTTGCGTTAGCCGGTGTCCATCGGTTGTCAGGCACAGTTGGGGAATGTCTTTGGCAATTAACGAGACAGAATGGTCACTGGCCATTAACTGATTGCTGACAACAGACATTCTGATTAATTCTTCAATCTGCACGGCTTCGAAGTTTACGCGCATTTCACCCACTGACAGTTTGTTGAAATCCAGCAAGTCCGCGATGAGTAGCTGCAGGCGTTCACTGTTACGCAGGGCAAGGGTCGTCATTTTTTGAGCGCTTTCAGGCAGTTCTCCGGCTGTTCCTGATTCAAGAAGCCTGAGTGCACCGTTAAGTGAAGTGAGAGGGGTGCGCAACTCATGGCTGACGTTGGAAACAAAACCGTCTTTGAGCTGATTGATGACGTCCCGTTCATCCAGTAACTGGTTAAACGCCTGAGCCAGATCCCGCACCTCCGGCGCGCCCTGTTCTTTAAGGCGGCGTGAGGATTCCGGTTTCCGGATCATGGAGCGTATCCGCCGGGTCATATTGGTAAGGGATGCTGTTGTTGACCTGAGCGCCAGGTATGTCAGCAATAATATGCTGAGGGTTAACCCCGTGCTGATCAGAAAGAACCGGACAAAAGCCTGCTCGGCGGGCGCGGTCGCCAGGGATTTGGGAACGGCCCGGATAAACAGCCATCCGAGACGCGGAAGGTGGCTGGTTGCATAGATCAGTGTTTCTCCGGATTCAGCTTCAACCTCACCAAAACCCGTGCCGGAAAGGGCGGCGTCGATCAGTAAATTCTCCCCGGGATCTGGAAGGCTCTGGATAGCTTTGTCTTCGCCGGAACCTTCTACAAACAGGAAGTTCTCTGTATCTATCACCAGGAAAACAGCATCTTTATTGGCATTGTTTCGTATGTGGTCCGGTATCAGGAACGACCGGTCCATTTGCAGTGTTCCGCTGAGAAAACCGAGGAGTTTTCCATCATCACTCTCAATCGGCGCGATAAAAACCATCAGCGGAACGCCCGTTGCCCGGCCTATAATAGGGCGGCTGATTACCGGGCGACGGGTTTCAATGGCCGCTCTCCAGTGGGGCCGGTCAGCGTAATAGGTGCCAACCCGCCCTGGAACGAAAATATTTTCAGCGATCAGTGTGGCGTTTGGAGACAGAACGGTCAGGCTGTGGGGGAACAACTCACTGAGTTTTTTCTGTTTTTTCAGGAGCGTTGAAAGCTGCTCCGGAGGTAATAACTGATCATTGTGGCCCAGCATAGTGGCAAACTGGGCCATCACACTTATACGAAGCTCCAGGTCCTGGCTCACCAGGTTGGAAATGTGGGCTGTTTCGTTTGCCTGTTGTGCCGTGAGATTGCTTTCAAAGTCCTCAAGCAATGCATCGTATGCGGCATAGATAACAAAGCCTACGGTTGCCAGGCTGCCAAGAATGATTATCACGGCAAGGCGAGTTCCCAGAGATAAATGACCCAAAACGTGCTCCTGTCTGGCTATTTGCCGAAAAACTTGCTTTGATTGAACATCAATTGAAAGAGAATTCACAGCGTTTACACGCGTTAATCAGCAAGAGTTTTTATGCCTCAAAGTCCTTCGTCCGAGGTACGGAAAAAACTGGAGACACTTCGTAGTCGTTTTCGGGATAAAACGATACGTGAACTTGAGGAGTTGGTCTCCAGTATTTCCAGTGCGTCCCGGCATTCCGAGTCGATTGGAAAGCTGGTTGGTGCCTACCAGTTATTCCACCGGCTGGCAGGCTCGGCAGGTACTCTTGGGTTTACTCAGCTGGGTGAGCAGGCCCGCAAGCTCGAGATTGCCATAAAGCCTCTGGCAGATCAGGTTACCGCCGGGGATAACAGCGAACGCATCCGTATTCAGTTACAGCAGTTGCTGGCGGCTGGTTATGAAGATGATATTGCTGGTCTTGGTGATCTTTTGGGCGCGGCCGAGCCGGTATCAACCGGCTGGCATCAGTACCGGCCAGCAGACGCCGGCAATCGGTCTGTGTTGATGCTCATGGAGCCTGACAAAGAGCTTGCAGGTCTGATATCACAGGGGCTGGCTCTGTATGGACACAGGGTGCGAACCCTGAGCGCAGGCCCGCAGTGGACAGACAGCATGGATGATGTTGATCTGATCATGGTCCGGGATACACTTTTGCAGGATGAGGAAGCGGACTGGTTGCCCAGACTGTCCAGCCTTCCGGTTATCTGCTTCAGTGAGGCTCATGATTTTGCCACCCGTTACCGGTTAGCCGGCCTGGGAGTTGATGCCTGTCTGGAAGAACCCCAGGATATTCCCGCACTTGCGGACCGGGTAGAGCAACTTCTGGCTGAAGGTCTGGCAACGCTTACGGGCCGGGTGATGATTGTGGATGACGACCGTGAGCTGCTTGAGCACTACCGGTTGGTTCTCACCAGTGGCGGGCTGCAGGTGCGGACTCTCGACGACCCGGCAGGCCTGCTGTCAGAACTGGCGGAATTCCGACCGGACATTCTGCTTATGGATGTGCAAATGGGACGTTACGAAGGCCCGGCATTGGCGCGGATGCTGAGATTTCAGGCTGAATGGCTCAGCCTGCCCATTATCTTCTTCTCATCTGAAGAGGATCGGGATCTGCAGCTGGATGTTCTTGCCCGTGGCGGCGATGATTTCGTGACCAAACCCGTATCTGACGAGTTCCTGCTGCGCACGTCGAGGATACGCTGCTACCGTGCCCGGCAGCTTGGCAAGCTGGTATCGCTGGACAGTCTTACCGGTCTGTTGAAGCACGCACTTGCCAAAACAGAATTGAGTCGCGAATTCGCGCGTTGTACCCGCACAGGGCATGATTCTGTGGTAGCCATGCTTGATCTGGATAACTTCAAACAAGTCAACGACACCTATGGCCACGGAACAGGCGATATGGTGATCAAGGCTTTGTCCAACCTGCTTCGCCACAGGTTGCGGGATACAGATATTATCGGTCGTTATGGCGGCGAAGAATTTGTAATTGTGTTACCGGAGTGTTCGCTGGGCAAGGCAGTTGAGGTGCTTGAAACGCTCTGCCAGGATTTCTCCCGGCTGGTGTTCAACGGTGGAAGTGAAGAGTTTTCAGTAAGCTTCAGCGCCGGTGTTGCCGCATTGAATGCTTATGAGTCGGGTGAGCAGGCTATTGAAGCAGCGGACAGGGCACTATTCGAACGTAAACGTTCGGGGCGCAATGGCGTTAGCGTGGCACCCGAGGGTGGTTGTGACCGTTTAACTGAAAATTGAGACCGCCAAGATGTATGTATTGATTCTGGATGATGACGAACTGATGGGGGACCTGTTGGAAACCGTCGTGGCGAGTGCCTGCCCTGGCGCGAGAATCCAGGTTTTTGCCCAGTTGCAGCCTGCACTCCTCAGCTGGGAGAAGCAGCCTGCGGATCTGGTTATCGCAGACTGGAACCTGCCAGATGGCTCAGGCCTGGACCTGGTTCGTTCGGTAAGAAAGACCGGCGGTGATATTCCTGTGCTCATGATCAGTGGCCGCACGGACCGTGATTCCATTCTGGCGGCAGCCCACCTGGGTATCAATGGCTATGTCAGCAAGCCGTTTCAGGTAGACGTGCTGCACCAGAAGCTAACAGAGCTGGTTTCAGCTTCGACCATTCATGGGAAAGGCAGCGGTACTCTGGATGAGAAAATGGAGGCGGCCTGTAACTCGGCGATTCAGTTACCTGGCCAGATTGATACCGCCGAAGTTCTGTCCCTCATGGAAAAACGTGACGAGCTGGACGCCATTGCACTTGCGCAACAATGGAAGCGGGAACCCGGGTTAAGTGCCAAGTTGCTGGATGTTGCGAACAGTGCTTCATTCCGGCGTTCCGGAACGTCGGTTAAAACGCCAAGAGAGGCGATCAGCGTGATCGGTGTTTGGATGGCTCTGAACCAGGCACTTGCGCTGTCGCTGGATATTGCCGGAAAGCTTTCGTGCCCGCGACTGGCCGAGCGTGCGCGCCTTGAACAGGAACAGGCGGTACGGGTTGCGGAGTCTGCCGGTGCGCTGGCCAGAAAGGTTGGTGATAACCCTGCCGTCTATTATACGGCGGGTCTCTTGAGCCGGGCCGGTGAGCTGGCAGCCTTGAAGGTGTTGCAAAATCATTGCGACCAGATCGGTGAGCTGCTTGAGGTTGAGCAGATTGATTCAGCCATTACCTGCTGGGCGGAAAAGCTGGGGAATCAAATCAAGGTGCAGTGGCGTTTACCTCTGGATCTGAGGGAGCTGATTGGTGCAGTGTATGTGTTGAGCAGGACCAACGTCAGTCGGTCAAAGCTGGTAATGCGGACGGCTGCTTTGCTGGCTGCGGAGCAGGCTGAAAGCCCGGAATGTCGCACACTGTTGCGCAGGCTGGGTATCGAGCACAAGGACACGGAGAAAAGTGATGCCAGACCACAGCCTTAAACGCATTCTGATGGTTGAAGACGAGCCGGATATCCGCACCGTAGCTGCACTGGCTCTGGAGTCCATTGGCGGGTTTGTACTGACGGCCTGTGACTCCGGACAACAGGCGCTGGAACAGATCGGAGAATGTCAGCCCCAGCTGATCCTTCTCGATGTCATGATGCCAGGCATGGATGGTCCGGCAACTCTGGAAGCAATCCGGCGTTTACCGGATTATGCTACGACCCCCGCTGTGTTTATGACCGCAAAGGTTCAGAGTGATGAGGTTCAGGGTTATCTGGCGCAGGGTGCCGCTGGCGTTATTCCCAAACCCTTTGATCCGCTCTCACTGGCAGACCAGATAAGGGAAATCTGGAACGAGGCATGTGCAATCGGTTAAGCTCTTGCCGGTTTTTACTGTCACTACCTGAAAAGGCTGTCATGTCGTCCTCTTGTAATAATGATGAAATCAGAACCAGGCTTAACCTGGAAACCTCCCGTATCCGCTGGCATGAACTTCAGACCTACTATGCTCGCGGGCAAGTAGTGCTGGTAGGTAATGGTCTGGACCTGCTGGATGTGGCCTCCGAGCTGACTGCGGATAACCGCACCCTCTTTGAGCACTGGCTCGCCACTGGCGATGTTGGCGATGTTTCGCCCGACATCGCACGGGCCTGGTACGACTGCGATGCCGAACTATGGGCTGTGGTTGTAGCGCCCTGGGTGCTGGTTCAGGATCGTCCTGACGCGCCGGTGCACTGATGCTGACCGGTGCCTTGCTGATTCTTGCTCCATTGTTCATGGGGTTTGCCTTACCGCTGAAGAACCGCAGGCTGATGACTACTATTCATTACCTGGTTGAAGCGCTGGTGTATTTCATTCTGGCGTTGTTAGGGCTAGGCCTGGGCCAGATGGAGGGCCTGGTGAATCAGCTTGGAACCATGGCGGGCCAGGTATCGGCTCTGGTTGTGGTTCTGTTCGTCGCCAACATGGCTGGCCTGTGGTTGCTGCACCGGCACTGGCCAATGGTCCCTGAGCCTCGGGACGTATCGTCAGGCGGAGTGGGTTACCTGAGATTGTTCATGGCAGCGTTGAAGCCTCTGCTGGCGGTGTTAGTGGGCCTGCTGGCGGGCTATTACCTGCTGCCAGTCATACCACAGGCGGAGCAGCTGGCTACCTGGTCCCTGATGTTGCTCTTGTTTCTGATTGGTCTGCAGTTGCGTAATGCCGGGCTTTCATTGCGTAAGCTGCTGATGAACACTCAGGGGCTGGGTATTGCTGTGGTGCTTGCGCTCAGCTCTCTACTGGCTGGCGCGTTGCTGATTCCTGTACTGGGGCTGCCCTGGAATGATGTGCTCGCACTCGCTTCAGGGTTTGGCTGGTATTCCCTTTCGGGCATTGTGATCGGTGACGCTCTGGGGCCTGCATGGGGAGGCGTCGCCTTTCTGAATGACGTGTTTCGCGAAATCATCGCACTGGCTATTATACCGCTGGTTATAGGCAGCCGGCCTGCCATGGCCATAGGTTATGGTGGAGCAACCGCTATGGATTTCACCCTTCCGGTGATACGCAGTAACGGCGGTCTGAGTTGTGTGCCGGTTGCTATTGCCTCCGGCTTTCTGCTGTCTTTTCTGTCGCCGGTTCTGATGGGTATTTTTCTGGCTCTCGGCTAGAGAGGTTCAGGAAAGGAACTTTCGCACATCAATCCTGTACTCGTCCGGGTCAACGGAGCGCAAAATACGGTCCTGACTGGAGGGTTTCGAGAGATCAATGGTTGTAAGGGTAATCGGCATCCGGAACTTTGTATGGTACATCACCCGTACAATTGGCAGCCGTTGATCTTCCTCGTTGATTTCAACCACAACTCCAAGCCGACCACTGTCCAGAAGAACCAGGGAGCCTACAGGGTACAGGCCGATACATCGGATGAACTGCCTCACCAGGGCAGGGTCCAGATGGCTGCCGCTCCATTCCAGAAGTTTCTTGAGCCCCTGTGTGGGGGTCATTCCCCGGTGATAGACGCGATCGGCTGTAATCGCATCATAGACATCGGTAATGGCGACCATGCGCCCGTACTCAGAAATTGCCTCGCCTTTGAGGCCTTCCGGATATCCGGTGCCGTCCATCCGCTCGTGATGCTGTGCGGCAGTGATTACAGTGAGCTCGCCGATGCCCTCCGTTGCAGACAGAATGTCACGGGAGTGCCGGGCATGAAGCTTCATGACTTCATACTCTTCCGGTGTCAGGCGCCCGGGCTTGTGCAGTACCTCATCGGGAGTCAGGATTTTGCCGAGGTCGTGGAGAAGGGCCCCTACAACAGTCTGGTGCATTACGTCTTCAGACAGTTTTCGATATTGCCCGAAAATACTCATCAGAACGCTCAGGTTTACTGAGTGTTCAAGCAGGTAGTTGTCCTTTTCACGAATTCGGCCCAGGCAACCCAGTGCATTGGCATTGCGCGTGACCGAGCTTTGCAGCTCGTCTGCAAGCTTGTGGATTGGAGCCACGTCAATGGCAGCGCCGATCTTGGCGCTGTTCATGAAATTTCCAACCAGTTCCTGTGCCTCAGAATGAATGCGCAAAGCAGCCACCATCTCTTCGGGAAGAGACACTCGTGGTGCAACGCCGGGCTTTTGTTCTCCGGCTTTTTGCAACGCCTCTTCATTGCGCTCGTCTACGGCTGCCGCAGTCTCTGAATCCTGGGTGTCCGCGCCTTTCACAGCATCGATATAGACAAACTGCACGCCCATTTTGCGGATTTTTTCGATGGTTTCTTCACGCTTGATAAGCCCACGCCGGCGCTGAGTGTTGTGGGGAATCCAGTCGTTGTTCATGTCGGTGATATACATGCCGACTTTCAATGCGGATATAGGGATGCGCTTGATCATTACGCTGGGAAAAACGTTTGCAGGCTGTTTTTGTAGGTCTGCACAATTACGTCTTCCAGGGGCAGTTCTTTTACATCTGCGATCTTTTCTGCAACGAATGGCAGATAGAATGGCGCATTCTCCCGGCCACGGTAGGGTACAGGCGTGAGATACGGTGCGTCAGTTTCCAGAAGAATCTGGCTGATGGGGGCCATTCGAACAATATCCCGCACGTTCTCTGCCTTGTTGAAGGTCGTAATGCCATTAAACCCGAGATTCCAGCCCTGATCCAGTGCATATATTGCAAGCCCGGGGCCGGACGTGAAGCTGTGAATGACCCCACGACGTTTGAGAGACAGCTCAAATTCCTTGAGGATAGCGATCATGTCGTCGTCTGCCTCACGGCTGTGGATAACCACCGGGCGGTCGTTATCGCAGGCAATCTGGAGCTGACGCCGGAAGACCTCACGCTGAACAGTGCGGTCTGCTTTGTCATAGAAGTAATCCAGCCCGATTTCGCCAACTGCGACGATCTTGTTGTCCCGGATGTGAGCGCGGATTTCTGTTTCAACGGCGTCGCTGTAGCTTTCCGCCTCATGGGGATGAATGCCTTGAGTTCCGTAAAGCCACGGAGCTTTTGTGCTGAGCTCGCGCACCTGCGCCAGGTTGCCCGGTGCCACAGCAATGGTAATCACACGCTCGATATTAACCCTCTGCGTCTGTTCCAGGGTTTCCTCCAGGGGGCGGTCCTTGAGGTAATCCAGGTGGCAGTGAGTCTCAATGATCGGATGGTCGAATACGGGAATCTCGCGACGTTTTTTGCTCATGGACTGATGCTAGGCTCCGATACAGGCTGTGATTCCGATTGCTAATCCGGGATCTGAAGTTAACAAGTTTACCAGTTGTCCGTTTGTTGGCCTACAGTGACTGATAAGGGCTTTCCTTGATGCGGATCGTTCGCTGGTTTCACTATGGCAGGAGGCGCAGATGCACGTTGTTGTTATTGGTGGTGGCGTAGTGGGTGTTACTACGGCGTGGGAGCTGAGCCGTCGTGGTCATCAGGTTACGGTGCTTGAACGCCACGGTATTGCGGGCAATGAAACCAGCAAAGGTAATGCTGCACAGCGTTCCTATGGTGTGGTTTATCCCTGGGCAGACCCAAAGATGGTATTCAAGGCGCTGCCCTGGTTGCTCAAACAGGACGGGCCTCTGAAGCTGCGGGTGCCGCCTTCCCTGAACGCTGTGCGGTTCATGTTTTCTACTTTGCGTTATGCCTGGTCACCGGGTCTGTTCGGCTTTAACAAGCGTGCCATGTTGCGCCTTGGTATACATAGCCGGGAGCGTTTCCTGAATCTGGAGGACGAATTAAACCTGGCATTTGATGGTGGCCACCGTGGGCTGCTGCATCTTGCCAGTACTCCAGAAGAGCTGGAAGGGTACCGGGGTACGCAGCGGGTACTGAACGAAATGGGTATAGCTTCCCGTTTGCTGACCCCGGATCAGGTGTACGAGGCTGAACCGGGAATGGCCCGGAGTGGCCCGCTTTTTGGCGCCTTGAGTTATGACACAGATGGTACTGGTGATTGCCATCTGTTTTCTCAGGAACTGGCGAGGGCCTGTGAGGACAAGGGCGTTCGTTTCCGTTACAACGTTCAGGTCGAGCGCCTGGTGGATAGCGGACGGACTGTCGAGTCGGTCGTTCTGTTTGACGAAAACGGCCAGAAGGAGACCTTTTCTGCCGATGCCTTTGTGGTCTGCGCGGGTTGCTGGTCTCCGGAGCTGGTAAGGCCTTTGGGCCTTGAATTGCCGATATATCCGGTCAAGGGTTATAGCATTACTGTACCCCTGAAAAATCCTGATAATGCGCCAGTTTCTACTATCCACGATGACAATTACAAAGTCGTGTCCACACGCCTGGGTGACCGTTTGCGTGCAACCGGGTTTGTGGAGTTGGCTGATTTCAATAGAGACATTCCGGAAGCGCGCATCACCACCATCCGGAAATCCGTCGAATCCCGCTACCCGGGATGTGCAGATCTGGACGCCGCCGAAACCTGGACCGGTTTCCGGCCCATGACCCCGGATGGCCCTGCCATCATAGGCCGTGGCCCCCGCGATAATTTGTACCTCAACACCGGCCACGGGACTTTCGGCTGGACATTCTCAGCGGGCAGCGCGGATGTGATTGCGCAGGTGATCGATGGTGAGGAGCCAGCGGTGTGTCTGGATGCGTTCCGCCCCGGGCGCTATCAGGAGTAGGTGTTGAGCGCCCTGTACCAGGGTGGTCAGGGTTTGCGGTGCTCTACTCGCTCCACACATCCGTCTTTGAAATAGACATAGGTCAGTTCATAGAGGGCACCGTAATAGCGAGTCTGATAAATCCACACTTCCCGGGGCGCGCCGTAGGTTTCTGGCGGGTTGCCAAATGCTTTGCGGACATGCTCCCGGGTCATGCCTTTGACTACTTGTTCCCGGATCAGATACCGGCGCAGATCCGTAGAGTTGATAAAACGACAGGTCCCGGATTCTGATTCTTTTCGGGACGCCCCGGGATTGTTTTCTTTAGCTCCTGATTCAGGAGTTTCAGGGGGTGGCAGGTTCAGGTTGAAACTTCCACCTATATGGTTTTCCCTGATCTGAATGGGCTCTGCATTCTCGCCACAGGGCGTGTCGGCATACATAGTGTTGCCCATTACGTCTTTACAGCGGAATACCTGAGCCTGAGCTGGAGTGGCAAGTGTGAGCAGAAAGGCCAGACTGGCCAGTAATCTGAGCATGAAACACTCCTCTCATCAAAACAAAGCCGCCAAAAAGAAAGGCGCCCGAGGGCGCCTTTCCTGACTTCACTTACTTCTTTGTGCGCTCAGGCCGTATTAACGAATAACCTGAATGCGGGCTTCAACGCGGCGGTTTTCTGCACGGCCAGCAGCCGTATCGTTAGAGGCAACAGGCTCATTTTCACCATAGCCTTTTGCGCTCACTTTTGCAGGGTCGACACCGAGCGCATCAGTCAGGCGTTTTGCTACTGCTTCAGCACGACGTTGTGACAGGAGCTCGTTGTAGCTTGCTTCGCCCCGGTTGTCAGCATGGCCGGCGATTTCCACAACAGTGCCCGGGTTTGCCTTGAGGGCATCTGCAACACGGCGGATTTCCGCATCGTAGGCGTTGCTGATCACGGAACTGTTAGTCGGGAACTGAACCTCAATGGTAAAGGTATCGATGGTTTCGGTGATGCCTTCACAACCGGTTTCATCTACTTTTGCGCCAGCAGCAGTATCCGGGCAAAGATCCTGACTGTTGACGACGCCGTCATTGTCGCTGTCGAGTTCGCAGCCGTGGCTGTTAACTTCTGCGCCGCGCGGGGTGTCAGGGCATGTATCGCGTACATCGGCTACGCCATCGCGATCTGCATCCGGCTCACAGCCAGTGCTGTCCACCGATGCGCCAGCAGGAGTGCCAGGGCATTGATCACGGGAATCGGGTACACCGTCATTGTCGGTGTCTGTCGGAGCCATGGGTGCTGCACTTCCAGCCGTACGGTTGAATGCAAAGCTGATTCCCAGAGAAACCTGGGTATCAAAGGTGCTTTCGTCGATGCCGTGGAATTCGCGCAAGTCACCACGCAGGGAGATCGCGTCGCTTATGTTGTAGCGCACACCGGTACCCAGGTTAACGCGTGTTTCGTCGTGGTTGGTCCCGGCGGTACGGACACCGCTGGCATCGTTTACGCCAAAGTCAGCATGGCCGGCTCCCAGAGAAACGTACGGGTTCCAGGCTTCATCCTGAGGAGCGAAGTAATAAGTGCCATCTACGCGGAGTTCTTCAAAGTCTGATGAGCCGGAGACGTATTTGCGGTCTGCATCGGCCCGGGAATACATTGCCTCAATGGCCCAGTTTGGCCTGAACCGGTATTCCAGACCGAAGCCAAACGTGCCCGTTTCACTCAGATCACGGTCGTCGTCAAAAAGCTGATAGGCGGCGAAGGGATTGATATAAACCGTTTCTGTGCGTTCAGCCAGAGCTGGAGCCGCAAAAGTACTGGCGATGGCAACCATCGCGATCGGACGCATAATGTTCATGCAGAACCTCCTGTTCGATTATCGTTGTAAAACTGCTGCTGTATCGTTTAAGTGGCCTAAATGCACACTGCGCGCAAAGTAAACGAAAGAGTCACAGAAAATAAAGAATCGATGAGCAATGTTACATTGGGAATTATACGTGCCCATCTCTTTGTTTGCCCAACTTTACTTGGATTTATGTGGATGGAACGCTGAAATAGAGGTGGGCGCTTTTTTTGCTGAAATTCATTTTTTCGCCACTGGCAAAATGAACCTCGAAAGAACTTTCATCTTCTGCGACCACTGTGCCCACGCCGAAAATAGCGTGATTGAGGCGCGGCTGATGCCACAAGGGTGATGTGGTGCTGGTGTTTACCTGAACTTCGCCCTCCAGGGTAATACCTTCCTGTGTCGCGTAGCGTGCACTTACGGGTGTCAGCGGCGCGCCAAGAGCCACTGATGTGCTGCTGTCCGGCGACCGTTCATCCAGCCACCGCCCGAACTCGTCGGCCAGTTCAAAACAGCATTCTTCGATAAAACGACTGGGGCCCTGATCGCCATCCAGGTGAGGCTGTTTGCTTACCGGCCTGGTGATCAGATGCAGCGTCTGCCGGGTGCGCGTCATGGCGACGTACAACAAACGCCGCTCGCTTTCCAGGGTTGCGCGGGCATCATCCTGGGATCGAGGGCTGTGAGGCAGATATTTTTCCTGCAACCCCGGAATGATCACTCTTGCCCATTCCAGCCCCTTCGTGCGGTGAATGGTAGAGAGCAGAACGCCTCCGACGCCTGGTTGCTTTGCGTCGGCCTGCTGCCGCAGTGCCCTGAGGTGAGCGAGGGTGCTGCCTGCGTCAACATCGAGGCTTTTCAGGTACTCGCGAAACCCGTGAATTGTATCAATCCGTTCCTCGGCACTGTCATAAGTCAGAGCCAGGCTGCGAATACCTTCATAGAGGTCGGTGTGTTCTGCGTAAACTGTAATCAGCCCTGCTACCGGGCCGGAATAGCCTCGCAACTGCTCCAGAACCTCACCCAGCTTGCGCAGTTTGCGGGCCGCCATGGGCGCCAGTGCACCAAAATCCAGTGCCAGCAGATGTTTGTGCCAGTCGTTGGCGAATCCGGCAAGGAATCGCGCCAGCTGTTCCAGTTCTGGCTCCTTGAGGCCAACGTGAGGAAAACGCAGGAGCTGTCGTGCCAGTTCCAGCCGGTTGTCCTCCGCGTGCTTTTCCAGTTGCCCTGTAACCACTGTCAGCAGCGCAGTGATGGCCTGTACTTCACGGCTGAACAGAGCGCCTTTGCCTGCATCAATCCGATAGGGAATCTGCCGGGCCAGCAGCTTCAGTTCTATGGGTACACTCTGGCTCCAGACCCGGAACAGGATTGCCGTATCCTCCGCAGGGCCTGCGGCTTTCTCCAGAGACGTACCTTTTGCTTCGGGGCTCAGGATCTGCAATATGGTATCTGCATCATTCTCGGTTCGGTGCAGGGTAATTTCTGTCGCCGGCGTCGAAGGATGTGAGTGACATAATACGTCCTTGCGCCCCGTATTGTGGCAGATCAGATGGTTGGCCAGTAAAGCTACACGGTGGCCATAACGGAAGGTGTAACTGAGTGTCTGCTCCAGTGGGCTTTCATACTCATCGCTGAAACGTTTGAGAATGAACTCGGGCTTGGCACCCCGGAATTCGTAAATAGTCTGATCCGGGTCTCCCACCACTGTTACCCGGGCCCGGTCGCCCGCAACATAGCGCAGGAGCAGATGCTGAATTTCGTTGGTGTCCTGATACTCATCCACCAGGATCAGATCCATCTTGTTGCCCACCAGTCGCTGCAGGGGCTGGTTCTGATGAATTGCCATTACCGGTTCATATAGCATGTCCGCAAAACTGATCCGGCTTTGTCCTTTACGCCATTGCTCAAAGCTGTGAAACAGGTCTATGAGGTAGCGATGCTTCTCCGAGTAACCCAGCTCCTCAAACACAATCTCTGGGGGAGACAGAGTGGTTTTTACCAGATCAATGAACCCAGTTGCCGCCTCCACAAAATCTTTCTTGTTTCGTCGAATTTCGTCTGCCAGATCTTCCGGCGCCAGCCGTCGTGTCAGCAGCCAGACCTGAAAGCTTATCTCCTGCTCTGTCAGGATCTTTTCGGAGAAGCCTGGCAGGTAGCCCTCACGGACAAAGCGCTTGTACAGCCGCAGCCCCATGGCGTGATAGGTGCGAATCTCCGGCAACGCCAGACCGCTCTGGTGGCATGTCTCCTGCAGTTTTCGTTCGAAATCCATCCGGGCGCTGCGGTTGAACATAAGTACCAGTATTCGGCTGGGGTCATGGCCCTGTTGCAGCAGATAGCGGATACGCCAGGCAAGTGTGGACGTTTTGCCACTACCGGCTACTGCCGTGATCACCGAATGTTCGTAGCCAGCGGTAATAATTGCCCGCTGTTCGTCGGTGAGAAAGTCGGGCAGATCGAGAGCGGGGGATCCGGGGGTTTTGTTTGGCATAGGTGCTATTGTACGGGCCAACTGGAAGCGGGGGTACCTGTCCCGTTAACATGAATGATTAACATATCGAATCCACCTCAAGAGATGGAGATCAACAAGGCAGAGTCTTATCCAGAATCGTGCGGAGCCATGGATGACGGATCCGAGCGTACAGGGATGTATTCACAGCGTATTTTGGAAAAGACTCTGCCTTGTTGCCAGCTCCCGAAGCCAGAGAAAATGACTATGCAGACTGAAGAATCAATTAATGTCCTGGGTGAAAAACTGGAATCCTGCAGCACCGATCCGGAAACAGGCTTTTATCGTGATGGCTGCTGCAACACCGGCCCGGATGATCATGGGTCGCACACTGTCTGTGTCGTAGTGACGGATGAGTTTCTGGAATTCTCCAGGGCTCGTGGCAACGATCTGAGCACTCCTGTGCCTGATTTTGGATTTCCGGGTTTAAAGGCCGGGGACAGCTGGTGCCTTTGTGCTGCGCGCTGGCATGAAGCCTTTGAAGCGGGCTGTGCACCCAGAGTAAGGCTGCGCGCTACCCATCGGGCCGCACTGGAACATTGTGCTCTGGATAACCTGAAACGCCACGGTGTAGATCTTAGCTGATGAGTTCAGGAATCCTGGCTTCTGAGCCTGATACTGCTGACTGGCGCTCATTACAGGCTGGCCTTGCGGCCCGGGGCGAACGCCGGCTGGTGTTGCTGGAAGGAGCGCGTGATCTCTCCATACAGTGGCTGAAGGCACTGATGCCGTCTCTTGAACTGGACGGGGGCCTGTGGGTTGGCGTGGCAGCCGATGCACCAGACGACCGCCTGACCGCAATTGAACCCGTAAAAGCACGACAATGGCTTGGCCGGGAAACGTCGCTGGTCGCATGGGATGGCTGGCAGGGTAATCCTCCGGATGCTTTTGCGGCTCTGGCCGGTACGCTTAAAGCAGGCGGATTGTTGTTCTGGCTGATGCCTGAGCTGGAGAATTGGGGGAGTTTTCCCGACCCGGATTATGGGAGAACCAGCCTGGATCACGGTCAGGTTCACCCTTTTGCCGGACGCATGGCCAGAATTCTGGAGGCGGATTCTTCGGTGATCCGGGTGAACCCCGGTGTGCCTGCCGCGACGGCTCTTCCAAAACTGTCCATACCGGCATCTGAGTTTGAGGTTGCCACGACATCCGATCAACAGGATCTGATCCGGAAACTGGTGGCGTTTGGGTTGGGACGCCGGCGCAGGCCGCTGGTGGTAACCGCTGACCGGGGCCGGGGTAAATCCGCAGCGCTGGGAATGGCCGCAGCGCAACTGCTGCAACAGGGGCGGCGGCAGGTTCTGGTGACTGCCCCGTCCATTGAGAATGTTAATGCCCTGTTCCATCACGCCCGGGAAACCCTTGGCGCCGAGGTAACCGATGCCAGTGACGACTGGCTGGAAACTGTATCCGGCGCAAGGCTACGTTTTCTCTCCGTCCGGGATCTGTTGCGGGAGAAACCGGAAGCTGAAGTGGTTATGGTCGACGAAGCTGCAGCTGTTCCGGTGTCTCTGCTGAAACGTGTTCTTATGGGCTGGCCCCGGGTGGCTTTTGCGTCCACGGTTCATGGGTACGAGGGTGCTGGGCGCGGGTTTGCCATTCGTTTTCGTCAGATTCTTGATCAAGCCACGCCGCAGTGGCAGTCACAAACGCTTTCCCGGCCGGTGCGCTGGGCCCGGGGGGACCTGCTGGAGCCTCTGATATCCAGCTTGTTTCTGCTTAGTGCCGATCATAACCCGGGTGATGTTCCGGAAGCTGCGGCTGGTGACGTGGTCATCGAGCCCTGGTCGCCTGCCCGGGCTTCCGGGGCGGAGCTTGCTGATGCATTTGGCCTTTTGGTGGATGCTCACTACCGGACCACGCCTGCAGACCTTCGGCAATGGATGGACGATCCCGCCGCCAGAAGCTGGCGAGCCCTTGTTCACGGAAAAACAGTGGGTGTGCTCTGGGGCGCCGTGGAAGGCGGGTTGAGCAGAGATCTGGCAGAGCAGGTGGCAAGTGGAAAGCGCCGGGTGCGCGGGCATCTTCTGCCCCAGTCTCTGGCCAGCCACAGCGGGTTCCCGGAGGCGGCAAGCCAGCGTGGATTGCGAACTATCCGTATAGCCGTCACCGCAGGAGCAAGACGTCTGGGTATCGGGCGCAGTCTGGTTGCTGCCGCAACTGCTGGTGCAGCAGAGGAAGGGCTGGATTATACCGGCACCAGTTTTGGGGGCAGTTCTGATCTGTACGCTTTCTGGGGCTCTTGTGGTCTGGAACTTGCGCGCATTGGGTTGCAGCGCGAGGTCACCAGCGGAGAGTATCCGGTGCAGATGGTTCATGCCCTGAATGCTGAAGGAGCAGTTTTGCTTGAGCAGGTGCGGGCGCGGCTGGCTCGCCACTGGCTGGTACTCGTGCCTCTGAACTGGAAGCATCTGGATCCCGGACTGCTGGCAGATATGACATCCGGACTGCCACCGACGTGCAGGCCGGATGCAGCGGATATCCGGGATTTGCAGCACTACGGTAATGGCTATCGGGGTTTCCGGCTGATGGTTCCGGTGCTGCGGGATTTGAGCCTGGTCCGCGGGGTTATGAGCTGGATGAGGGGGCATGCAGAGGCGCACCTGTGGTGCCGGGCCGTGCTGCAGGGGTGGAGCTGGCCAGAGCTGCAGGAAGAGGGGCTGTGCTCTGGTCAGCGTGATGGCGAGGACCGTTTGCGCGGCCTGGTTCGGGAACTCCTGAAAAGCTGGCAGGAGGTGTGACCCGCTTCATTCCAGCTGCATGGGATCTGTCTGATCATTCCATACGGGCAGAAAGTGGGCATCAATAACCGCGTCGGGTACGTCTTCGATGCGAGAGAAAGACCATTGCGGGTTCTGATCGCGATCAATCAGCCTGGCCCGGATGCCTTCAGTCAGGTCCGGCCGGCGCAGGCACTCCCAAACCATTGCCAGTTCCATTCTGAATACATCTTTCAGTGACATCTGCTGGGCCTTCCAGAGCTGATTCCAGATCAGCCATGCTGATACCGGACAGCCTCCCTTCAGTGTTTTCATGCTGGCCTGCCACCAGTCACTGTCTATGCGGGCTGTCAGCAGCTGATCGACGATCCGGGGTAAGCTGGAGCCGGCACACAGCTTTGCAATATCCCGTTCGTGCAGCTCCAGTTGGCTGGCGGGCAATGCCCGGTAATCCTCGAGCTCATGTTGGTTCAGTATGCTGAACAGGCGGCTGTCATCAGCCTCTTTGTGCCCACTCCAGTGCTCCTCCTGTAACCGCGACAGCAGGCCTTGCTGGTCGCTGGCCGGGAGTGCCATATCAGCCAGCCCCACTCTTAGCGCATCCGAAATATTCAGGCGACAGCCTGTCAGGCCCATGAATAATCCCAGGCGCCCGGGCAGGCGATTAAGAAACCAGCTTGAGCCTACGTCGGGGAAAAGGCCTATGGTGATTTCCGGCATTGCCAGAGTTGCGTCAGGCGTGAGCAGCCGGTACCGGCAGGCAGAAAAAAGGCCCAGGCCACCTCCCATGATAATTCCGTGTCCGATACCGACAACAGGCTTGGGAAATCTGTGCAGGGTATAGTCCAGTGCATATTCATGGCGAAAAACACTGAATGCCGCTTCGGGATTTGCCGAACCCGTTAATGACTGATACAGGTCCCGGATATCGCCGCCTGCGCAGAAGCCTTTTTCTCCAGCACCCCGAATAACGACGATGCAGATGCGTTCGTCGGAGGCCCAGCGCTCCAGGCTGTCGCTGATAACGACAATCATCTCCTGGGTGAGGGCGTTCACTGTGGCGGGGGAATTCAGAGTCAGCAAGCCTATATGGCCTTGGCGACAGGGGATTTCCTGGACCTCTACGGACATTAAAGGTGTCTCCGGGCTGTAAAATAATCTCTGATTCGGATTTTATACGTAATGTCTCTTTAACTGGGTGGAAGTTATAGAGGACGAACGTCGAAACAATCGCATTGATCTATAGCATTTGCGCGACTGCAAGGCTGTGCTATAAGTTTCAGCCAGTTATTGTCCGGTTCAGAATACCGGTTTGGAAAACTTAAAACGATGATGAGAGGCCAATTATGATGAAACTTAAACACTATGCCATTGCCGGGCTTTTTGCTCTTGGCGCAGCAGTTCCTGCAGTATCTTCTGCCGCAGGTGATGCGGCAGCGGGTAAGGCAAAAGCTGCAGTCTGTGCAGCTTGCCATGGTCAGAACGGAGTTGCTCAGATCCCGATGTACCCGAATCTGGCGGGTCAGCACGAGCAGTATCTGGTCTCATCCCTCAAGGCTTACCGGGACAAGCAGCGTAATGGCGGCATGTCAGCCATTATGCAGGGCCAGGCCGCAGCACTGAGCGATGCCGATATCGACAATCTGGCGGCTTATTTTTCAAGCCTGCCAGCCGGCGGCAAGTAAGCAATCTGTATCAGCACAGCAGCTCAGGCTGCTGTGCCAACAATACGGTAACTCGGGCTGTAAGCCGAAGTCCCGGGCAGTTTCATGCGGTTCTGGATTACGAATTGCTCCAGCATGGCCTCCAGAGGCTTGATCAGGGTCGGGTCGCCGGATATCTCAAAGGGCCCTTTTTCCTGAACCTTTCGAATCCCCCCTTCTTTAACGTTACCCGCAACAATGCCGCTGAATGCTTTTCTCAGGTTGGCTGCGATCAGATGCACTGGTTGATCACGATGTAATTCCAGAGCGAGCATGTTCTCGTGATCGGGCTCGAAGGGCTGTTGGAATACCGGGTCGATTTTCAGCACCCAGTTAAAGTAATAGGCGTCCTGCATGGCGCGGCGGAAGGTTTCAACTTCCTTCATGCCTCTTTTCATGGCCTGAGCTACCCGAACCGGGTCGTCTATGATGATTTCATATTTGCTGGCGGCTTCATCTCCGAGGGCGTTACGGATGAACTGATCGATCATTTCGAAATATTCGGCATTTTCCGGCCTGCCGGTGAAAACCACAGGAAAGGGCAGGTCGGCGTTGTCCGGATGCAGAAGAATGCCAAGCAGGTAAAGGATTTCCTCAGCAGTGCCCACGCCACCCGGAAAGACAATAACTCCATGACCGCAGCGGACAAAGGCTTCCAGGCGCTTTTCGATATCTGGCAGGATCACCAGTTCATTAACAATAGGGTTGGGGGCTTCTGCGCCAATAATGCCCGGCTCGGTAATGCCGATATAACGGCCATTTTTTACCCGCTGTTTTGCGTGACCTATGGTGGCGCCCTTCATTGGCCCCTTCATGGCGCCAGGGCCGCAACCGGTGCAGATGCTGAGCTCGCGAAGGCCAAGCTGGTGGCCCACTTCCTTACTGTACTGGTATTCCTTATCGCTGATAGAGTGACCTCCCCAGCAAACAATCAGGTCCGGTTGCCGGCCAGGTTGCAGAGCTCTGGCGTTGCGCAGGATGTGAAACACCATGTTTGTAAGGTCGTCCGGCTCGTTGCTCTTCATGATCCGGGCAAATTGCGGAGAGGAATGGGTATAGACAATATCCCGCAATACCGAGAACAGATGCTCGCGAATGGCCCGGAGCATTTCGTCATCCACAAACGCATGTGCTGGCGCGTTGATCAACTCCAGCTTCAGGCCTCTGGGCTGGGGTATCAGGCGTATATCGAAGTCCCCGTGCGCTTCCATAAGACTCTGACAGTCATCGGTCACAACGCCGGTATTCAGAACCGCAAGGGCGCACTGCCGGAAAAGCCGGTACAGGCCTCCTTCGCTTCTGTCCTTGAGCAGATTGACTTCGTGGTTGGAGAGTATTTCCAGGCTGCCCTCAGGTGATACGAGGGCATTGATGGTCGGTGCGGTCATGAACGGAAAAGCTCCTGAAGTGTTGCGGTAATACCCGATTTTGAGGCATGGCGCCAAAACGTTACACTAAGCGCCTTTCCTATCATATACCATCCGACAAAACGCCGATTTATGAAACTGCTTATTCGTCCTGCCCCGGAAGTTGCAATCAAGAGCAAGCCTGTTCGTCGGCAACAGATGCGTCATTTGCGCCAGAATGTCCGTAAACTTCTGGCTCGCCTGGATCCCGAAATTATTGTGGATGGTAGCTGGGACAGGGTGGACGTGGATGTTCCCGAAAGCAGAAGTCTGGAGGGGCCGGTGGTTGATGCGCTTTTACGTATTCCCGGTATTTCCACCATTCAGGAAATTGTGGCGTTTCCGTTTCTCAGTCTTGATGATGTAGCAGACAAAACCGCTGCAGCCTATACAGGTCGTCTCGACGGCAAAACCTTTGCTGTCCGGGTCCGGCGCAATGGTAAACATGATTTTCGCTCAATTGATCTGGAGCGTTCGGTAGGTGCTGCTCTGTTGCAGGCATCTCCAGGTGCCCGTGTCGATTTGAAGTCACCTGAAGTGCTGGTTCGTATCGAAGTACGGGATGATCAGTTCCACATTGCCCACCGCAGGCACAGTGGCCTGGGCGGTTATCCTCTGGGTAGTGCCGAGAACGTACTGACATTGATGTCAGGAGGTTACGATTCTTCAGTAGCTGCTTACCTGATGTTGCGACGGGGCATACGCAGCCACTTCCTGTTTTTCAACCTGGGTGGTGTGGCCCACGAGGTGGGTGTTCGGCAGGTGGTTCACTATCTGTGGGATCGCTACGGAGCCTCTCACGGCGCAAAGTTTATTTCCGTGCCTTTTGATGGTGTGGTGGAAGAAATCATGGGATCCGTCAGTCATCGGCACTGGGGTGTGGTGCTGAAGCGGCAGATGCTGAAGGCGGCCAGTGAAATTGCGCGGAATAACAATGCTTCCGCGCTGGTGACGGGTGATGCTGCGGGCCAGGTGTCGAGCCAGACCCTGACCAATCTGAACGTAGTGGACCGGGCGAGTGATGAGGTAGTTCTGCGGCCCTTGATTGTCATGGACAAGGAAACCATCATCGGTATTGCCCGGGAAATTGGTACAGAATCTTACGCTCGTACTATGCCCGAGTACTGTGGAGTGATATCCCAGAAGCCCGCAACCCGGGCCCGCCTGCACCGGGTGGAGGAAGATGAGGCGGCCATGGACCCCGAGGTTTTAGTCCGTGCCATTGAGGCTCGTGAAGAAACACCCGTCAGTGAACTGCTGGAAACCACGACAACGCCAGAGGATGTAGATCTGGTAAAAACGCCGGGCGTCAGGGATGTCATTATTGACGTGCGCCACCCGGCAGAAGGCGAGCAGTCTCCGCTGCAACTCACGGGCAACGAGATTCTGACGATTCCGTTTTACGAACTGAGCCGGAAGATGCAGGAGCTCCCCGCCAACCGGCAATATTTGCTGTATTGCGACCGCGGCACCATGAGTCGCATGCATGCTGTAAATCTGAAGGCTGAAGGGCACGGAAACATCAAGGTTTACGCGCCCGGTTCATAAAACGTCAGCCGGCCAGTCCTTTGAAGAATTGCTGAACGTTCTCACTCAGCATATCCAGATCGTAGCCGCCTTCCTGAACCACCAGCATCGGCAAGCCTAGCTGACGCATACGGGTGCTGAGGCGAGAGAAACCTTCAGAGGAAACCGATACCTTGGCCTGGGGGTCGTCTTTATAAATATCGAAACCCAGAGTCAGAATCAGTGCATCTGGCTGAAAAAGCCGGATAGCTGCCATGGCCTCATCAAGCTTCCCGAAAAAATCTTCTTCGGATGAACCGTGGGGCATTGGCAGGTTGATGTTGTAACCATACCCTTCGCCTTCGCCGCGCTCATTTTCAAACCCGGTAACGACAGGATAGAAATTGGTCGGGTCGCCGTGAATGGAGATATAGAGCACATCGCTGCGGTCGTAGAAGATTTCCTGAATGCCCTGGCCGTGGTGCATGTCTGTATCCAGAATGACCAGTCGGGGAAAGCGGGATTTCATGTGCTCGGCAGCAATAGCCGCATTATTGAGATAGCAGAAACCGCCAGCTGAATCCTTGCGGGCGTGATGACCTGGGGGCCGGCAGACAGCGTAGGCAGTGCGATCACCTGCCATCAGTGCATCAGCAGCACCAAGGGCCGTCTGGGCCGACCAGTAAGCTGCGTGCCATGTGTGCTCTCCGATGGGGCTGCTGCCGTCTGACTGGTATCGGGCAGCTTCTGCGAGAACCCCCGTCAGATGATTCGGAGAGCGGACAAAAATATTGGACATCACTTCCTCACCCCAGTCGTCCATTTCCTTCCAGCGGCGGTGAGCTGACTCAAGGAATCGCAGATACCCCAGATCGTGCACTCTGGAAATCGGCCCTGCCCCGTGATCAGAAGGTTGCAGTACCGGGATGCCGGTTTTTTTCAGGCCTTCCAGCATCTGACTGGTGCGATCTGGCACCTCCTGAGGCTGGCGCATCTGGCCCCTGGTAAAATAGGTGAGGGGCGTATGCTTGTCTTGAGCGGGATGGAAAAATGCTTTCATTATCCGAACTCCTGAATTTCTGGTTCTCCGAGTATAGGCGCCGACGGAGGATGGTCAAAAGCCGGTTCACCGACTTTACAGGTAGAGATTCAGCATCCACTATGGAAGACATATTCAACCGACGCAATAGTGCACCTTATCGGGTGCCGTTACTTACAGTATAGGAGCCGAAATGATCGAGTCACCATTGCTGGAGAAGCTGACTGGCTACATCGGCGGTCGCTGGACTGACAACGAACAGGGCCGCACCTTTGATGTTTATAACCCCGCAACGGGCAAGGTAATTGCACAGGTTGCCTCCATGTCTGAAGGCGAGGTCTGGGCTGCGGTCGATGCAGGTAAATCTGCACTGCGACTGACCAGCCCTTACTCTATCGAAACCCGTAAAAAGTGGCTTGAGGATATCCGTGATGCGCTCAGGGCGAACAAGGATGAAGTCGGCCGGATTCTATGCCTGGAGCATGGCAAGCCACTGAATGAAGCTCAGGGGGAGGTCGATTACGCTGCAGGATTTTTTGACTACTGTTCGAAACACATTCAGGCGCTGGACGCTCACACGCTTCCGGAAAGCCCCAAGGATTGCAGCTGGACCGTACATTACCGGCCAATCGGCGTTACCGGGTTGATCACACCCTGGAATTTCCCGATTGGCATGATTGCCAAAAAACTCTCAGCGGCTCTCGCGGCAGGCTGTCCTTCCGTGATCAAGCCGGCCAGCGAAACGCCGCTGACCATGATTGCTCTTTTCAAGCTGATGGATAAACACGTCAACCTGCCTGAGGGTATGGTAAATCTGGTGATGGGCAAGGCCAGTGTAATCGGTAAGGTTCTGTGTGAAAGCCCGGATGTGCCCATGTTGAGCTTTACCGGATCCACGGAAGTGGGCCGGAAACTGGTTGTGGATACTGCTGAGCAAATTAAGAAACTGGCTCTGGAACTGGGTGGAAACGCTCCGTTTATCGTGTTTGACGATGCGGATCTGGACGCCGCAGCCGACAATCTGATTGCCAATAAATTCCGTGGTGGCGGACAGACCTGCGTATGTGCCAACCGGATTTTTGTGCACGAGGCGGTTATAGATACCTTTGGTAAGAAACTCGCAGAACGCGTGAACAAAATGACCGTAGGCGATGGAATTGCCGGCGATGTGGATCTTGGCCCCCTGATTAACAAGGCGGGATTCGACAAGGTGAAGCGTCATCTGGAAGATGCGCTCAACAAGGGAGCTTCACTGGTTGCTGGCAAACAGCCAGGCGATCTGGGTGAAGGGCACCTGTTCTTCCCGCCGACGGTTATTTCTGGCGTAACGCGGGATATGTACTGCTTCCGGGAAGAAACCTTCGGGCCCTTGGTGCCTATGGCAAGCTTCCGGACTGAGGCCGAAGTCATTGACGCTGGCAACGATACCGAGTTTGGCTTGGCTTCCTATGTGTTTACCGCTGATGTGGAGCGAGCTCAGAGAGTCGCCGCCGGTCTGCGATTTGGCCATGTGGGCTGGAATACCGGCACAGGGCCAACGCCGGAGGCCCCGTTTGGCGGCATGAAGGCTTCGGGAATCGGCCGTGAAGGCGGGCATGACGGTCTGTTTGAATTTGTTGAAGCGCAGACTGTGCCCCGCGGATTCTGATACCCCGGAGGTTTAATCAAAGAAGGCGAGCTACGGCTCGCCTTCTTTGATTTCTGTGCAGGAAAGCAGGCCTTCATCAAGGCTGATATACTTCCAACCTGTTCATTTAACCAGTAGCGAAAGTGTTCCCTATGGATGTCTCTCACATTATCGATTCCCTGAATGATGCCCAGCGTGAAGCGGTTACGGCCCAGAACGATCATTTGCTGGTGCTGGCCGGGGCCGGGAGCGGTAAAACCCGGGTTCTGGTGCACCGGATTGCCTGGCTGATGCAGGTAGATCGTGTCCCACCTACGGGAATTCTGGCGGTTACTTTTACCAACAAAGCCGCTAAAGAGATGCGTTACCGCATCGAAGAGATGATGAACATTCCAAGTCGGGGCCTCTGGTTTGGCACTTTCCATGGTATAGCCCACAGGTTGCTGAGAGCGCACTGGAAAGATGCCGGATTACCAGAGAACTTTCAGGTGCTGGACAGTGATGACCAACTGCGGATGGTCAAGAGGGTGATGCGGGAGTCACAGATTGATGAAAGCCAGTTCCCGCCCAGGCAGGCTCAGTGGTTTATCAGCAGTCAGAAAGATGAAGGCTTGAGGGCAGACCATATTCAGGAAAACCCTGGTGATCACTTTACGTCTACGATGCTGAAGGTGTATCGCCGTTATGAGCAGCTTTGTCAGCAGAGTGGCCTGGTTGATTTTGGTGAGCTGCTGCTCCGTTCCCATGAGTTATGGCTGCACCGTCCGGAAATACTGAGCCATTATCAGCAACGTTTTCAGCATATTCTGGTGGACGAGTTTCAGGACACCAATACCATTCAGTACGCCTGGCTGCAGGTGCTGGCCAGCAACCGGGTTCCGTTAACTGTGGTGGGAGACGATGACCAGTCCATATACGGCTGGCGTGGGGCAAAAATCGAGAATATCCAGCAATACCAGCGGGACTTCCCCAATTCCCGGCTTGTGCGGCTGGAGCAGAACTACCGTTCCACTCAGTTGATTCTGAAAGCTGCCAACTCAGTGATTGCCAACAACCAGGGCCGGCTGGGCAAGGAGCTCTGGACAGACGGTGCTGAAGGTGAACCCATCAGCCTCTATGCCGCGTTCAACGAGCAGGATGAGGCCAACTACATTGCCGACAGCATCTCGGCCTGGGTTAACGAAGGCAATCTGCGCAGCGAATCGGCCATTCTGTACCGCTCCAATGCTCAGTCCCGGGTACTTGAAGAGTCCCTGATGCGTCAGGGTATCCCGTACCGGGTATACGGAGGCCTGCGCTTTTACGACCGTCAGGAAATCCGTAATGCCCTGGCTTATCTGAGGCTGGTGCATTATCGCCGTGATGACGCAGCATTCGAACGAGTGGTGAACATACCGGCCCGGGGAATCGGGGCCAAGAGCATGGCGGACCTGCGAGCCTATGCCAGTAGCCAGAGCATATCCCTCTGGGAATCGGCGGAGCGGCTATTGGAAGCCGGACAGGTCAAGGGGCGGGCGAAAACCGGCTTGCAGGCGTTTATCGGCATCATTGAGGAATTATCGGCCATGGCCGAGGATGCATCGCTTCAAAGTCTTATGAAGCAGACCATTGAAGCCAGTGGTTTGAAGGATTACCACGCCAGTGAAAAAGGAGAGAAAGCCCAGGCCCGGGTTGAAAACCTTGAGGAGCTGGTTAATGCGCTGGCGGATTTTGAAGTAGAGCCTGGTGTTGACCCCCTCTCCGAGTTTATCGCCCAGGCGGCGCTGGATGCCGGTGAATCCCAGGCAGGGGATCATGAAGACAGTGTTCAGCTGATGACTCTGCATTCTGCAAAAGGCCTGGAGTTCCCGCTGGTGTTTCTGGCCGGTGTTGAAGAGGGGTTGTTCCCACACAGTATGTCCCTGGAAGAACCGGGGCGGATGGAGGAAGAGCGTCGGTTGGCCTACGTAGGCATCACCCGGGCCATGAAGAAGCTGGTGATTACTTATGCCGAGTCCCGCAGGCTATACGGTCAGGAGAAATTCCACGCTTTATCGAGGTTTGTACGGGAAATTCCTGGCGACTGCCTGCAGGAAGTGCGGTTACGTAATACGGTCACCCGTCCGGCAATGCTTGAGCGACCAAATGAAGGCCTGTTCAGCCAGGATTCCGCAAAACAGTCCGGTTTCAGTCTGGGCCAGCGGGTTCGGCATCCGAAATTCGGTGAAGGTATAGTTTTGAACGCCGAAGGCAGCGGGCACCATACGCGGGTGCAGGTGAACTTCGATGAAGGGGCCAAGTGGCTTGTTCTTGCGTATGCGCCTTTGGAGGCCTGCTAGCGTGTATTGAACGTGATTTTTTCTTGTCAGGCGTTGTTTGATCGTTTAATGTGCACAAACGCATAAATGTGCATATGTGCATGTAACGATCATTTTACGTTATTGAAGGAAAGGTTATGGACAAGAATAGCTGGGCGGTCGCCCTGGATGAGTTACTGCATGTGGGCGGTGCTCTGGTTCTCATTATTGCCGTGGTTGCGGTTCTGACAGGCATCATCCGGGAATACATTCCCCAGGAAAAACTGCAGAAAAAACTGGCCAGGAATGAAAAGCGAGGCCCTCTGGTTGGCGCCTTACTGGGAACGCTCACACCATTTTGTAGTGCATCCATGGTGCCAGTGGTAATGGGGATGATCGAAATGCGGGCATCCATGGGCATGGTGTTCGGGTTTCTGATTTCCGCCCCTCTGTGTAATTTTGTTGTTGTTGGCCTTATTGTTGCGGTGTTTGGCTGGCAAGTGGCGCTTGTCTACCTGGCACTGACTCTGGGTGGCGCCATACTGGCGGGCTACGTCATTGGCTGGACGCCCTTGAAAAATGCCGTCCGCCGTATTGAGGAAGTTCCCACAAGCGCAAGCGGGTGTGGCAGCACGCCGGCCTCTGCCTGCTCAGCGTCAGCACCCGTATCCGCCTGTTCTGCCCCGGCTCCCGCCGCGACAGCGTGCAGCGCAACTGCCATGCCCAGCTGCAGTGCAGAGGCAATGGCAATAGAGCCGCCGTCAGGACAACTGGATGAATGTATAGCCACCGCCTGCGCCCCCTTCACCAGTACCGCCACCGTGGCGCACAAAGAACGAATGAAACTGGCTATGCGCTTCGCCTGGGCACTGTTCAAGAAAATTATTCCCTATGTATTGATTGGTGCCGTGATCAGCGCCCTGTCCGCAGCCTTTCTCCCTGCGGAAATCGTCGAGCAATACATTGGTGCAGACAGCTGGTACGCCATCCCCGTAGCTGCCGGCATTGGCGTGCCCCTGTATCTGCGTATCGAGATGGCTCTTCCCTTGCTGCAGGTGCTCATTGCCAAAGGTATGGGGATGGGGGCTGCCATGGCATTGCTGATCGGTGGGACAGGTGCCAGCTTGCCTGAAATCGCAATTATTTCTTCCGTGCTCAAGCCCAGAGCGGTGGTGGCTTTTGTGATTACCGTCATCACACTCGCCATCGTCGGTGGGGTTGTTTTCAGTGTTGTCTTCTAGAAACCCTGGCCGCTGGCAAGGCGCACAACAACGGCCGGCTCGTGTCGGCCTGTTGTTGTGCGGAGATGTTCATGACGCCCTGCAATCGAGATTTGGTGACTACACCCAGTGTCTGGTCAAACGGCTCCGGCTCGACAACCCGGGAGCTGAAATCAGGACCTGGCGGGCATGGAAAGGTGAACTGCCAGATGACGTTCGGGACGCTGATGCCTATCTGGTAAGTGGCAGTCCTGCCAGCGTGTTTGACCGTGAACGCTGGATTGAGCGGCTGGGACGTTTCATTCGGGGCGCACATAGCGCGCACCGGCGACTGTTGGGGATCTGCTTCGGCCACCAGATGATTCATCAGGCTTTGGGAGGCCACGTTGAACGTGCTGCAGGCTGGGGGTTGGGAATCTACCCGGTACACCTGTACCAGCGGATAGCCGGGCTCCCCGATTCAAGGCCTGTTGCTCTCTACGCAATGCACCGTGACCAGGTCGTTACGCCGGCTGAGGGTTTTGAGCTTCTGGGCGGCAGTAAGTTCTGTCCTTATTACCTGATGCGTCATACAGGCAGGGTTCTGACCATTCAGGGACACCCGGAGTTTACGGGTGATTTTTTTCACCAGTTTCTGAATGTAGCCGAAGCCAAGTTCGATGGAAAAACACTGGCTCAGGCTCGCAGGGGAATGCGGGACTCTGACGATGGTGACGTAACCTGCCAGTTGCTGAATCATTTTTTACTGGGGATCAACGCGACGGGGAGGGAAGCGTGGGAAAAGTCAGGCAGGTTTTAGCAAATCTATGCGCCTACACACATTTATGGCGGGTGGTCAGGGGGCGCAGACTACCCTCGTCTGCCAGACCTGGTTTTTCTATCGCACTGCTGGGACTTTTCTGCCCCTTTTTTTGGATCGCCTTGTTTACTGGTGCCAGTAAAGCGGAATTGATCTTCCATGGCTGCCATTCCGGGCTGGTGTTCTGTATAGGAGTTGTTCTGATGCTGAAAGGACTCGGCCAACACCGAAAATCGCCTGAACAGGGTGGTTGCCGTGTTCCTGATTGCCGGCCTGGTAGTAATCACTTAAGATCCAGACCAACGGAGGTTTGGAAATAGAATGATAGATGCCTGTTATACCGATGCGTTAAAGGCTATTTCGGACACGAATCGCTTGCGGCTTTTCTGGCTGTTAGTGCATATCGACGAGCGAATTTGTGTTGCCGAAGCAATGGATGTTCTGGGCGAAACCCATTACAACGTTTCGCGGAACCTGAAGATTCTTCAAAAAGCGGGGCTGCTGACCGCACAGAAAGAAGGAAAGTGGGTTTTCTATACCCTTAATCGCGTAGGGTCTCCTTTCCATATGAAATTGCTGGCGGCGGTGAAAAGTATTCCCGAGCAGGAGTTGGACGCCGAAATCAGGAAATGCCACCTGCGTCTTGAGCTGCGTGAGGGCGGGCAATGTGTGGTCGGGCCGGACAGTACCGAATGGGCCGATATTATTGAACGCCAGGGCCTCAGCGAAAGCGGCGACGCATGACGCTGACGGGTGCCCGGCATGAGGTCAAAGCTCACATCAGAACTGCGTAAATAACCCCGGCCAGAGCAATGCGGTAGATAACATAAGGCCACATGCCCACCTTGTTAAGCCACTTCAGGAAGAAGTGGATAGCTGTAATGGCCATCAGGAATGATGTTACCCCGCCAATCAGAAAACCATTCCAGTCGACAATGATGTCTGACGTTGCGACTTCCAGTAATTTTACTCCCGATGCCAGTACGATGATGGGGATGGCCAGCAAGAACGAGAACCGGGACGCGGTTTCACGACTCATGCCAAGGAACAGACCGGCGGTGATGGTAACGCCGGAACGGGAAGTGCCGGGTACCAGGGCCATGGCCTGGGCGATGCCGACCAGCACAGCATCTTTCCAGTTAAGGGTATCCATGGCGCGTTGGCGTTTGGGTAGCCAGTCTGCAATACCCAGGAGTAAGCCGAAAATCAGGGTTGTGAAGAAAATGACTTCTACTGCCCGCAGTTCGTTGTCGATCATGTCCAGTAGCGCGAGGCCAGCAAGGCCGGCGGGGATGGTGCCTATGACCAGGTACCAGGCCAGTGCGCCCTGACCGATGATTTTGCGCCGGGCAGCGGAGATCAGACCGTCTCGGGCTATGCTGAAAACATCACGGCGGAAATACAATACAACCGCCAGCAGGGTTCCAATGTGCACCGAAAGGTCAAAGCCTACACCCTGATCAGTCCAGCCAAAAAACGCCGGGGTCAGAATCAGGTGGGCAGAGCTGGAGATGGGTAGAAATTCGGTCAATCCCTGAAGGAGGCCAAGGAAAAGGGCCTGATAGAAATCCATAGTATGGGTTCCGTCTGGATCAGCGATTGCTGTTCAGGATGATAAGAAAGATGAGCGGGATATTAGCAGGGTGGCCGTTGGCTGAACAGTTCCCCGGCCGGCCATGGAAGCCTGGGCCGGAGAACAGGAGGCTACGACAGGAATTTATCCCGGGTGTTATTGGCAATGCGTACCAGAACCAGCATTAAAGGTACTTCAACCAGAACTCCTACCACCGTTGCCAGTGCGGCACCGGACTGCAGGCCGAACAGCGCAATAGCGGCCGCCACTGCCAACTCAAAGAAGTTGCTGGCACCGATCATGGCTCCGGGAGCTGCGATGCAGTGGCGAACTTTCCATAGCCGGGCCCAACCGTAAGCCAGGAAGAAGATCAGGAAGGTCTGGATGATTAGCGGCACTGCAATCAGCACAATGTGCAGAGGGTTATTCAGGATCACCTCGCCCTGGAAGGCAAACAATAGTACCAATGTGATAATCAGTGCCGCCGGGGTAATCGGGCTGAGGCGTTTCAGGAACACGTCGTCATACCATTGCTGACCATGGCTGGCGATCAGTGAGCGGCGGGTCAGGTAACCGGCGGCCAAGGGTATCACTATGTACAACACCACCGACAGGATCACCGTATCCCAGGGAACCTGAATGTCGGAGATACCGAGCAGAAACACCACAATGGGCGCAAAGGCAAACAGCATGATAATGTCGTTCAGGGACACCTGTACCAGGGTATAGGCGGCGTCCCCCCTGGTCAGATAACTCCAGACAAAGACCATGGCCGTGCAGGGGGCAGCACCTAACAAGATGGCGCCAGCCAGGTATTCGTTTGCCAGTTGCGGTGCAATTAATGGCTCGAACACCACCTTCAGGAAGAACCAGGCGATGGCGAACATGGTGAAAGGTTTGACCAGCCAGTTCACCACAGTGGTGATGAGCAGGCCTTTGGGTTCTTTCCTCACGTTCACGATGGAAGTGAAATCAATCTGGGCCATCATCGGGAATATCATGGCCCAGATCAGAATCGCGATAGGGATGGATACCTGAGCGTATTCGAAGCGGGAGAGTATTTCGGGTACCGAGGGTGCCAGCTGGCCCAGAGCCACGCCAACAGCTATGGCCAGCCCCACCCAAACGCTCAGGTAGCGCTCAAACAGGCCCATTCCGCCGGAGGAGCTGTCAACGGGAGTGACATTGGTCTTGCTGTTCATCGCTTTTCTCTCAGATGGATCGCTGGTTTACGCGTTTTGACAGATCTTCTGCGCTTTCTTTGCGTTCGGAGTAGCGGTCCGTCAGGTAGTCGCTGCGATCACGGACCAGCAGGGTAAACTTAACCAGTTCTTCCATGACATCCACGATGCGGTCGTAGTAAGGCGACGGCTTCATTCGGTTGTTGTCATCAAACTCCATGAAGGCTTTAGGTATTGATGACTGGTTCGGGATGGTCACCATTCTCATCCACCGCCCCAGTACCCGTAACTGATTGACTACATTGAAAGACTGGGAGCCACCACACACCTGCATCACCGCCAGGGCCTTGCCCTGGGTGGGGCGAACGGCGCCCATAGACAAGGGAATCCAGTCTATCTGGGTTTTCATGATACCGGTCATGGCGCCGTGGCGTTCCGGGGAGCACCACACCATACCTTCCGCCCACTGAGCCAGATTCCGCAGTTCCTGAACTTTGGGGTGCGAATCCTCCTCGGCATCAGCCAATGGCAAGCCGCGAGGATCGAAGATGCGTGTTTCTGCGCCCATGGCTTCCAGCAAACGGGCTGCTTCCTCAACTGCCAGGCGGCTGAAGGAGCGTTCACGGAGCGAACCGTACAACAGCAGAATGCGTGGTGCGTGGCTTGAGGGCGCAGTTTCGAATACATGCTCTGCGCTCGGGGCCTGGAACAGGTCGGCGGTGATGTTAGGGAGTTCTGTCAGCTTCATAGTGCGGTTTCGATTCCTGAAAAATAAGATTAAGCCGAGTGCTTTCGATGCTGGTCTTTGTTGTGGCTGTCATATTGCTGTCTTTACTTTGTAACCTTCCGCACCTATTATCGCAAAAAACGAATATATGGCAATTCGAATATGCGGAAATTTATATGAAGAGGAAAGTTCTGTTCATCTGCACAGCGAACAGCGCCCGCTCATTGATGGCCGAAGCCTTACTGAGGCACATGGCGGGAGACCAGTTTGAAGTAGCCAGCGCTGGCACTCAGCCTGCCGGGCCCCATCCCCTGGCTTTGCAGGTTCTGACGGAAGCCGGAATTTCCACTGAGGGATTGCGCAGCAAGGCACTGGTGGAGTTTCAGAATGAACGCTGGGATTACGTGATCACTCTTTGTGAAAAAGCTGCCAGGGAATGTGTGGCATTCAGCCAGGGTGCCCAACAGATTGCCTGGGACTTTCCGGATCCCGCCGCCAGTAACCGCCATGCCACTTTTGTTCTGACACTGAAAGAGCTTAAAGAGCGTATAGGCCTGTTCACTCTGGTGCATCAGAAAGAAACCGGCATGAAGCCCAAAACTTATGACCCTGTGACTATTTTCAAGGTTTTGGGCGATGAGTTGCGTCTGGCGGCCCTGCTGCTGATCCGGGATCAGAACAAGCTTTGTGTATGTGAACTGACAGAGGCATTCGGAGTGGCCCAGCCGAAAATCAGCCGTCACCTGGCCACTTTGCGGGATGCGGGGCTGGTCGAAACGGAGCGTCGTGGCCAATGGGTCTATTATTATCTGAACCCCCGGCTTCCAGCCTGGGTGTCGCGGGTTCTGGATGAAACTGCACAGAGCAATCCTGTGCTGATCGAGACGCCGCTGGTTCGGTTGCAGGCTATGGCTGAGCGGCCGGCAGCATTATGCCCCTGATCATGAATCGTATACGCAGACTAAAAATCTTACGAGGAGATCGCCATGAACAAGATCAAAGTAGGCATTAATGGATTTGGCCGCATAGGACGCCTGGCTTTGCGGGCTGCCTGGGGGTGGCCGGAGCTGGAATTTGTTGCCATCAATGATCCGGGAGCCGACAGCCACACTCTGGCACACCTGCTGAACTTTGACAGTGTTCACGGTCGCTGGAACTGTGAGGCCGAAGCCAGTGGCGGTGAGATGATGATTGGCGGCAAGCGGATAAGTGTCACCCACAACAGGGCTATTGGTGACACTGACTGGTCTGGCTGCGATCTGGTGATTGAAGCCAGTGGTGTGAACAAGACGGTAGCTGTGTTGCAGGCATACCTGGATCAGGGGGTGAAGCGCGTAGTGGTCACCGCCCCGGTGAAGGAAGAGGGGGCCAGAAATATCGTACTGGGCGTGAACGAACACATTTTCGACCCGGCCAGTGACCGCATAGTTACCGCTGCATCCTGTACCACTAACTGTCTGGCGCCTGTCGTCAAAGTCATTCATGAGAAGCTTGGCATCAAACATGGCTCTATCACTACGATCCATAGCCTGACCAACACTCAGACCATCCTGGACGCCCCCCACAAGGACCTCCGCCGTGCCCGGGCCTGTGGCAGTTCGTTGATCCCCACGAGTACAGGTTCTGCCACCGCAATTATCGAGATTTTCCCGGAGCTGAAAGGCCGGCTGGACGGGCATGCAGTGCGGGTACCTTTAACCAATGCCTCGCTGACCGACTGCGTATTTGAAGTGGAGACGTCTACGGATCGCGACACAGTAAACCGGCTTCTGAAAGAGGCTTCTGAGGGCGAACTCCGGGATATTCTGGGTTACGAGGAGCGCCCACTGGTGTCCATCGACTACAAAACTGATCCGCGATCGTCCATTGTTGATGCTCTTTCTACCCTGGTGGTTAACGGAACCCAGGTAAAGATCTACGCCTGGTACGATAACGAATGGGGTTACGCCAATCGCACGGTGGAACTGGCGCGTAAGGTGGGTTCTGCCTGATATGTCTGCTTCCGTCCGTCAGTACCTTGTGATTACCGGTAATTACTGGGCTTTTACCCTGACGGATGGTGCCTTGCGGATGCTGGTGGTTCTGCACTTCCACCAGTTGGGGTACTCGCCGCTGGAAATTGCCTTGCTGTTCATTTTCTATGAATTTTTCGGGGTGGTGACGAATCTGGTGGGAGGGTACCTGGGTGCGCGAATTGGCCTTAACCGCACCATGAACCTTGGGTTGTTTTTGCAGATTCTGGCTTTGGCGATGCTCGCAGTTCCTGTTGCCATGCTGACCGTGCCCTGGGTGATGGCGGCTCAGGCCATGTCGGGTATTGCCAAAGACCTGAACAAGATGTCCGCGAAAAGCGGAATCAAGCTTCTGGTGCCGGAAGGCGAGCAGGACCGGCTCTACAAGTGGGTAGCGATTCTTACGGGTTCGAAGAACACTCTGAAAGGCGTCGGGTTCTTTCTGGGCGGCGTGTTGCTGATGTCAGCTGGCTTTACTGGTGCTGTGATCATCATGGCAGTGGTTTTGGGCCTGGTCTGGCTGGCGAGTCTGTTTCTGCTCAGGCAGGAACTGGGCAAGAGCAACGCCAGGCCGAAGTTCAGTGAGATTCTGTCAAAAAGCCGTGCTATCAACGTGCTGTCCGCTGCGCGGATGTTTCTGTTCGGTGCCCGGGACGTCTGGTTCGTGGTGGCCCTGCCGGTCTATCTCCATACGGTGTTTGGCTGGGATTTCTGGAAAGTTGGTGGGTTCATGGCCTCATGGGTGATCGGTTATGGCGCCATTCAGACGATTGCTCCACGTATTACCGGGAATATGGAGAGTAAGGGGCCCGCAGTGCTCTGGGCCGCGGCGCTCACGTTGGTCCCTGCTGCGATTGCAACTGGCCTGATGCTGGGCTGGTCGCCCAGGTACGTGGTTGTCGGCGGCCTGCTGCTCTTTGGTGTACTGTTTGCTGTCAATTCCTCCTTGCACAGCTATCTGATTATCAGCTACGCAAGGGGGGATGGTGTGTCTCTGGATGTGGGTTTTTACTATATGTCCAACGCCGCAGGCCGCCTTCTCGGGACAATCCTGTCAGGCTGGGTTTATCAGGTCTACGGGCTGGTGGCTTGCCTGTGGATTTCTGCGGGGTTGCTGGCCACGGCCGCGTTACTGTCGCTGATGCTCCCCCGCAGGCATGAAGCCGCTGTCTGACGGTGGGAAGGTGTCAGAAGCGCAGCACTATACCGGCGCCAGCTTCAACCTGAAGGTACCCGTCGCTGTTGTATCTGAGCTCGCAACCACCGGAGCAGAACACGGAACCACCGGAGTTCAGGGCAGTGTAAATACCGCGTAAGTCGAGCCTTAGCCGCAGTTTGTCATTCAGCAAAAACTGATAGCCGCCACCCAGCGACAGGGCGGCACGGTGGTGGGTCTCAAACTCCGGGCTGTCCGGTTCCAGCCGGGTAACGCCGAAAACTCCGGAGATGAACCCGCCACTGGTTTTACCTCCGGGAAAGTAAAGGCCACCGAACTGGAGTTGGTAGATGGTGAGGTCAATTGACCGGGTATCCGGTGCAAACAGGCCATCGCTGAGCCGGGCAGATGTGCTCTGGCGTCCGAAGTAGATTTCTCCCTGTTTGCCGGCTTCGGGCAGATCAAAATTTATCACCAGGCCCTGACTGACGGAGTCCCTGAAGCGGATCTCACTGTCCGTACCGGCACCGGCGGATTCAATATCCACCGAACTACCCATGCGAAAACCTGCAAACGGAGAGATGCCAATCTCAGCTGCTGCGGGGGAAGCCGCCATAGTCAGGGCGACTATCACTGCACTTAATCCTTGAACGTTCATAGGGCCCATCGCTCGATGACTGGTTGCTGGCAAGATGGATGTAATGGTGTAACCATTACAGATTCTGCGGGGCCTTGCCAATAGCCATGGGCATTCGTGCCCTGATCAGGGCTGTGGGTTGCTCCTGGTGGAAAGCCAAACATAAGAGATGTGTCATGCCCGAACCCGGATGGATTATGAGTGCCGGCGCCAAGCGTTGCATTGGCCTGGAGAGGAACTGGTGATCTGCTTTTGAAAGGACTGCGGCTGGAAAATGTCTGCATTGGCCGGCTGGACCGGGTATCTCTGGCTGTGCCTGACGGCCAGGTGGTTTGCGTGTCCGGGCCTTCTGGCAGTGGAAAAAGCCGGTTGTTGCGAGCGATTGCCGATCTGGAACCCCACAGCGGCCGGATTTCCCTTGATGGCACAGATCAGCTCGCCGTCTCTGCCCACCAGTGGCGCAGCCAGGTGATGATGGTTCCCGCTGACAGTCAGTGGTGGTTTGACAGGGTGGGAGAGCACTTTTCTGATGGGGCCGGTGACAGGCTGCCGCCGGCCCTGGGTTTTCCACCTGACGTGATGGATTGGTCGGTCAGCCGGCTGTCATCTGGTGAACGGCAGCGCCTGGCATTATGGCGGGCTTTGACTCTGGAACCCCGGGCCCTGCTGCTGGATGAACCCACGGCCAATCTGGATGGCGATGCTACAGTTAGTATTGAAAACTGGTTGCTTGATGAGATTCATCGCCGGCAGCTTGCCACCTTGTGGGTGGCCCACGACCTGGCTCAGATTGGCCGCGTGGCGGATGCACACCTACGGATAGCAGGAACCGGACTGGAGCCTGATCATGGAAGTGATTGATCTTGCCTGGTGGAAGCTGGGGCTGGCGACTCTACTGATTCTGGCGCTGGCAGCCACCAGCCACCTTTCCCGTCTGGGTATTGCCCGCAGTCTGTTAACAGCCACGGTGCGTACCATCATCCAGTTGGCTTTGATCGCTCTGGTGCTGGAAGCGCTCTTTGCTTCGTCGGCATTTTACTGGATTGCACTGATGGCACTGATCATGCTGTTGGTTGCAGGAAGGGAAGTAGTGGTCCGTCAGGGCAGGCGACTGCGGGGCTGGTGGGCATTCGGGATCGGTGCCGGAGCGATGTTTATTTCGTCATTCACCGTGACCGTGATGGCGCTGATCGTGGTGATTGGCCCTGAGCCCTGGTACGCGCCGCAGTACGCCATTCCGTTGCTGGGTATGATGCTGGGAAATAATCTGACCGGTATCAGTCTGGCTCTGGACCGGTTGAACGAATCAGTCTGGAGGCAACGGGCGGTGATCGAGAGCCGGTTGATGCTGGGTCAGACCTGGCAAGAGGCACTGGAAGACATCCGCCGCGAATCCATGCGCAGCGGTATGATGCCATCAATTAACGCCATGGCTGCTGCTGGCATCGTCAGCCTGCCAGGTATGATGACGGGGCAGATCCTGGCGGGTAGCCCACCAGCGGTGGCGGTGAAATACCAGATTCTGGTAATGCTGATCATCACCGCAGGCACCGGGTTTGGTGCTGTGATGGCTGTCAGTTGGGGCAGCCGGCGACTGTTTGACGAGAGGGAACGCCTGCGCCTGGACCGGCTGCTGAAGCCCTGATTACTGATGCTGCTCTGGTACTTCCCGGATGCGGCCCTGTTCATCGATTGCAACGTACACAAACCGGCCTTCGGTAACCTTGCGCGGGTTTTTGGCGGTACGGTCAAGGGTCCAGACTTCGACATTGATTTTCATGGAGCTGCGGCCGATATCTACCAGTTCGCAGTAGCACCCGACTTGAGATCCTACCCTCAGTGGTGAGAGAAACTCCATCCGGTCCATAGCCACTGTGGCATTGCGGCCCAGAGAAATTCGCCCGGCCATAGTGGCAGCGGCAATATCCATCTGTTTTACAAGCCAGCCCGCAAACACATCGCCATTGGCGTTGGTGTCTTGAGGCAGGGGAACAATCTGAAGGACCAGATCGCCACGGGGTTTGGGTTTGTCATCGTCATACGCAGTCATGGAGGGAGCCTTTTATCAGTTCTTGAATTATTTTCCTAGCATGGTAACGGGCTGGTGGCGCTCTGCAAGGAAATTTGAGCAATGACGTCTATATTTCATCAGTTGTAACAAAGTTGTCATGTGGCGCTCTTAGGATGCATTCATCGGTAAAGCACATCCGACACAACGTCCAAACCTGATAACGGAGACTCGACGTGATGAATCTGAACAAAGCATTCGCAACAGTTGCGCTGGCTGGCACCGTCGCCGCAATGTCTGCACCGGCAATGGCTCGTGACACTATCAGTATCGTGGGTTCCTCCACGGTTTACCCGTTCGCTACTGTTGTGGCTGAGCGTTTTGGCTCTAACACTGAGTTCTCCACGCCGAAAATGGAATCCACAGGTTCTGGTGGTGGCATGAAGATCTTCTGTCAGGGCATTGGTACCCAGAACCCGGATATCACCAACGCTTCCCGTCGTATGAAGACCTCTGAGTTCGAACTTTGCCAGAGCAACGGCGTGAAAGACATTGTTGAATTCCGTATTGGTTCTGACGGCATCGTGATTGCGAGCTCCAAGGAAGCGGAGCATATGGATCTGACTCTTGAGCAGCTGTTTCTGGCTCTGGGCGAGAAAGTTCCCCAGAATGGCAAGTGGGTGGCTAACCCGAATAAGACCTGGAGTGACGTTGATTCCAGTCTGCCGAACAAGCCAATCCGCGTAATGGGACCGCCTCCGACATCCGGCACCCGTGATTCATTCAACGAACTGGCGCTGGAAGGTGGTTGTGATGAACTTCCTGAAGCGGCTAGCCTGAGCAAAGACGAGCATAAAGCTATCTGCCAGAGCATTCGTGAAGATGGGGCCTTTATTGAAGCGGGTGAGAACGACAACCTGATCGTTCAGAAGCTCATCGGTGACAAGGATATGTACGGCGTTTTCGGATACAGCTTCCTGGAAGAGAACGGTGACCGTTTACAGGCCGCTGCCCTCAACGGTGTTGAGCCGACACAGGAGAATATCGCGGAAGACAAGTACCCGGTTGCCCGTTCCTTGTTCTTCTATGTGAAAAAGGCCCACGTAGGTGTGGTGCCGGGTATTGTTGAGTATGCTTCCGAGTTCGTCAGCCCGCGTGCCATGGGCTCAAACGGCTACCTGAAAGATGTCGGGCTTATTATTCCGACTCGTGCTGCCCTGATGGAGCTTCAGGACAAGGTTGAAAACATGCCTAATCTGACTCTGGAAGAGCTGAAATAAACCGGAATTCTTCGGTTAATGCAGGGTGTGGGCTTATAAAAGCCTGCACCCTTCTGTGTAGTTGAAGACAGGAATCCTCATGCAACCGTTAAACCTGCTTTTATTGACGATGGTGCTGGCCGTGGTCGCCTATGGACTGGGCTATGCCCGGTCCCGCGCGCTGGCAATGCCCCTCGGCGGTGTGCGCCACCTTAAATCGTTACCCGGCTATTACGGCGTTCGCGCGGCCATCTGGTGCGGAGTGCCTGCGCTGATTATTCTGGCCTTTTGGGCGGCGTTCGAAGGCAAAGTTATCCAGTCGATCGTGGTCGGCACCTTGCCCGACACCATGATTCCTGATTCGGCGGGTGAGGCCAGCCTCCTGATGAGCAAAATCGGCAACGTCGCCAATGGATCCTTGCCCTCTGGCTTTGTTGAGGAGCCTGTCGCTAAAGCGGCTGAATTGCTGCAGGCGCTGCAGGTACAGAGCAAAATCTATATGACAGGTCTGGTTGTTGCAGTTGCGCTGCTGGCCGGATTTTTGGGGTGGATACGTATACGCCCGCTGCTGAATGCGCGGGAGCAGGTAGAGGCGGTTCTGCGCTGGTTCTTTTTTGCCTGCGCCGGCGTCGCAGTTCTGACCACCGTAGGTATCGTCTTCTCGGTGGTATTTGAAACCATTCGGTTCTTTGAGCAGGTGCCATTCTTCGAGTTTTTCTTCGGCACTTCCTGGAGCCCTCAGCTGGCCCTGAGAACTGATCAGGTTGGCTCGGAGGGAGCGTTCGGGATGATCCCGTTGTTTACCGGGACTCTGCTGATTTCATTTATTGCGATGCTGATTGCAGCGCCCGTCGGCCTGATGTCGGCAATTTATCTTTCTGAATATGCCAATAAAAGGGTTCGCAGCATCGTCAAGCCTCTGCTGGAAATGCTGGCAGGTATTCCGACAGTCGTGTACGGCTTTTTTGCCGCCCTGACGGTCGCGCCCTTTATCAGTGATCTTGCCAGTGCGGTGGGTGTGGAGGCCTCTTCTCAGAGCGCTCTCGCGGCAGGGCTGGTCATGGGTATCATGATCATCCCGTTCGTTTCCTCGCTTTCGGATGATGTTATTAACGCTGTGCCCCAGACCCTTCGTGATGGCTCCCTGGCTCTGGGTGCGACCCAGTCTGAAACCATGAAGAAGGTTATATTTCCGGCGGCCCTGCCGGGCATCATGGGCGGTCTTTTGCTGGCAGTGTCCAGAGCCATTGGTGAAACCATGATTGTCGTTATGGCGGCGGGTCTGGCTGCCAATCTGACTGCAAATCCTCTGGAAACCGTCACCACCGTAACCGTGCAGATTGTTACCTTACTGGTTGGTGATCAGGAGTTTGACAGTGCGAAGACTCTGGCTGCGTTTGCACTGGGTGCGATGCTGTTCATCGCTACGCTGCTGCTCAACGTTATCGCTTTGAAAATTGTCCGGAAATATCGGGAACAATATGACTGATCATACTTCACAAGCGGAATTGGTTCGCCGGTCCCTCAAACACAGATACCGCAAAGAACGTCGTTTCCGTGCTTATGGGATCCTGGCAATTGCCATAGCCCTTACGGCCCTGATTACTCTGTTTACCGATATTGTCGGTAAAGGGTACACAGGGTTTCTGAAAACGACGATTACCCTTGAAGTGACCATGGATCCGGACCTGATGTACCTGGACGATCCCACGGATTCAAAACAGGTGCGCATGGCAGACTTCGTGGCGCCACTGGTAGCTGCTGTCGATGATGCTCTTCCGGGTGCCACTGCGGATGATCAGGATGCCTTGCGCCGGTTGATCAACCCATACGCTTCCAATGAACTCCGGGATGCGTTGATTGAGAATCCGGAATGGATGGGTACAACGCGAACCATGTCCTTCCTGGCGCACAGCAACGTCGATGTTTACGTGAAGCATAAGGGCGATTCGGCCTATTCCATCAAGCTGACGGAGCAGCAGCAGTCCTGGGTGGACGAGCTCAGAGAGCAGGGCCTTGTAGAAACCAGTTTCAACGACGTTTTCTTCACTAATGGAGACTCCAGAGACCCTGCGAAGGCGGGCGTGCTGGGGGCGATTGTCGGGTCGTTGCTGACCATGATCATCACTCTGGTGCTTGCGTTCCCCATTGGCGTTGCTGCAGCGATTTACCTGGAGGAATTTGCCCCCAGGAACAGACTGACGGATTTCATCGAGGTTAATATCAATAACCTGGCTGCGGTTCCGTCAATAATATTCGGGTTGCTGGGTCTTGCGATCTTCATCAATCTGTTCGGCATGCCGCGCTCGGTGCCGGTGGTGGGTGGTTTGGTACTGACTCTGATGACTCTGCCTACAATCATTATTTCCAGCCGTGCTGCAATCAAGAGTGTGCCGCCCTCGGTGCGCGAAGCTGCCGAAGGTATCGGGGCCTCAAAAATGCAGGTAGTGCTGCACCATGTACTTCCGCTGGCGTTGCCTGGCATGCTGACTGGCTCGATCATTGGCATGGCTCAGGCACTGGGCGAAACCGCACCGCTGCTGTTGATTGGCATGGTGGCGTTTATTGTTGAAGTCCCGGAAGGAGTTTTTGATGCCGCAACTGTTTTGCCTGTGCAGGTGTTTCTGTGGGCAGGCAGCCCGGAGCTGGCGTTCATTGAACGTGCTTCAGCTGCAATTATGGTTTTGCTGGCTTTTCTGATGACTATGAATGCAATGGCCATTTGGCTCCGCAAACGCCTTGAGCGCCGGTGGTAAGGAGAACAGTGATGAATACCATGAGTTCGACGAGAATCAATCAAGTGCAGGCGCCCGAGGAAAAGGTTATGCCGGTAACAGTGGATAAGCCGGAAAATACGGTTATGGAAGAAGGTGTTACAGTCGGAACGCCCTTCACTGACGACGCGAAGTTCAAGTTGCGTAATGTGGAAGTTTTCTACGGCGACAGCCCGGCTATCAAGAACATCAGTCTGGATATTGCCCGCAATGAGGTGATCGCGTTTATTGGCCCATCCGGGTGCGGGAAATCAACCTTCCTGCGTTGTCTGAACCGAATGAACGACAGTATTGATGTCTGCCGGGTAAAAGGACAGCTGCTGCTGGATGGCCACGATATATACGATGCCAAGCGCGACGTGGTTGAGCTGCGTGCCCGTGTAGGTATGGTGTTCCAGAAGCCCAACCCGTTTCCCAAATCAATTTATGACAATGTGGCCTATGGCCCACGTATTCATGGCTTGGCGAACCGTAAGTCGGAGCTGGATGACATAGTGGAGAACAGTCTGCGCAAGGCGGGGCTGTGGAACGAGGTCAAGGATCGTCTTGATGCCATGGCGACCGGCATGTCAGGTGGGCAGCAGCAACGGCTGTGTATTGCCAGAGCCATTGCCGTCAGCCCGGAAGTCGTATTGATGGATGAGCCCTGTTCGGCACTGGATCCTATTGCCACGGCCAAAGTTGAAGAGCTGATTGCAGAGCTGTCCGAGAGTTTTACGATTGTGATAGTTACCCATTCCATGCAGCAAGCTGCACGGGTTTCTCATCGCACAGCGTATTTTCACCTGGGTCACCTGGTTGAGGTAAACGAGACCAGCAAAGTATTTACAACGCCTGAACATCAACTCACGGAATCCTATATTTCCGGTCGTTTTGGCTGATCCGGCTAAACAGAACAAGGGAGAAAAATATTATGGTTCCGAATAAGGATGACGTATACGGGGATCACATCTCCAACAGGTTTAACGATGAGCTTCTGGCACTGAAAACCCGCTTTCTGAAAATGGGAGGACTTGTGGAATCCCAGATTGACAGTGCCCTGCAGGCCTTGATTGAAGGCAACGGCGAACTCGCGGAAGAGATTCGGTCCAACGATAGACTCGTGGACAGGATGGAGATGGATATTGATGAGGAAGCCATGCTCATCATCGCCCGCCGTCAGCCCACGGCCCGTGACCTGCGGTTGGTGATTTCAGTGATCCGGATGGTTGCGGATCTGGAGCGGGTTGGTGATGAAGCCAAGAAAATTGCCCGGTTTGCGATCAAGCTGACCGAGGAAGGGCAAGCGCCCCAAGGCTATGCGGAAGTGCGCAACATTGGCGCCCACGTTATGGGAATGATTCATGATTCGCTGGACGCATTCGCCAGGCTGGATTCCGAGCAGGCTCTGCGGGTAATGAAAGAAGACAAGCGCGTAGATGAGGAGTATCAGTCCGCAACCCGCTCCTTGCTGACCTTCATGATGGAAGACACCCGCAATATCACTCACTGTATGTCCGTGATGTGGGTTTTGCGGGCCCTGGAACGGGTGGGCGATCACGCCTGTAACATTGCTGAGAACGTGATTTTTATGGTGAAGGGTGAAGACGTTCGCCACACGCCGATGGAAGAAGCTGAACGGATAGTGGGGCGTTAAGCCCCGCTATATCACGCCTCTGGTAAGTTCAGGCCTGCTTCATTTTATCTGTATAAGGGGGCCAGCCGAAGGGCTTTCCTGCCAGCAGATGAAGATGAATGTGAAATACGGTCTGGCCTGAATTTTCACCACAGTTCATCACGGTGCGGAACCCCTCTTCGGCAAACCCCATCTCTTTTGCGAGTTTGGCGGCTACCCAGTACAAGTGGCCAAACAGCTCGCGATCCTCTTCTTCCATGTCATTGATGGTCGCAATTGCTTTCTTCGGGATGATCAGCAGGTGCACCGGTGCCTGCGGGTTGATATCGCGAAAGGCCAGGCTGGTGTCGTCTTCATAGACGATATCTGCCGGAATCTCCCGGTTTATGATCTTGGTAAAAATAGTCTCGGACATTTGGACTCCCTGTTGTTACCTGGTTGTTGAGTGATTTAAAGCTGCTTCAGGCCTGGCAACCTTGATGCCAGCTGCCGGATTGCTGCGGGTAGTTCATCGTCTATGCCCATGGCATAGCGGGCCACCTGATTACGGGCGAAAGGCAGGGCACGTGCAGTTCCAAGGCCGAGGTTCCGGAGCAGGTGGAGCGGAGGAACACGGTTGCTGAACAGATGATAGAAAGCGTCCATGGTGAGCATCATGCGGCGATTTGCCGGGCGCCGTAGCTGCTCGTAGCTGGCCAGCCTTGAGGGGTTCGCCAGGTCCTCGCCTGCCCGCCGGGCCTCCTTCAGGATGCTCTGCAGGCATTGTGCATCCTGAAAGCCGAGATTGACGCCCTGGCCCGCAAGGGGGTTAATGGTGTGAGCGGCGTCTCCGGCGAGCACGATGCGTCCTGCTGAATACTGTTTTGCGTGCTGCCGGGCGATGGGGAAGTTAGCACGGTCTTCAATATGGGTGAGGTGCGGCAGTTCTGTCGGAAAATTCGTCTGTATTTCCGCCATCAGCACTTCGTTGCTCAGACTCTTGAGGCGGGCAATTTCCTCCGGCGAGTCGTACCACACCAGTGAGGCGAGGCTCTCGCCCGGGTATTCAGGGCCGGCGCTGTATAGCGGCAAAAAGGCCCTTGGGCCAGAAGGGTAGAAGCCCTGCCAGGTGATGTCCTCTACCTGGCCCTGATAGCGCACGGAAATTACCATGGCCTGCTGGCCATACTGATTCCTGGTAACACCGATGCCTGCCATGTCTCTTACCCGCGACTGCGCGCCATCGGCGCCAATAACCAGTGCTGCGGTCAATTGCTGGCTGTTCTCAAGTGTAACTGTGGCCTGTTCATCTGTCCGGGAAATGCCGGAGACACCGTTGCCGGCCAGTATAGTCACCGAAGGTTCTGTTGCAGCTGTGTGCCACAGAGCGATCTGTGTGATTGAGTTCTCAACGATATGGCCAAGATGGGGTGTGTTCAGCCCGCAGGCATCGAATTCTACCCGGTTTGATGTGCGAGGGAGCAGGTTGCGTAGCGGATGCGATGTCTCATCCCATACCGCGAGCCGCCGATAGGGTGTAGCGCGCATGTTGAGGATGTGATCCCAGGCTCCCAGATTCTGCAGGTAGCGCTCGCTGCCCGCACTCAGGGCAGATACGCGTATGTCGGGCGCCGCCTCCGGGTTAAACGCCGGAGCAGGGGCGCGGTCAACCATCGCTACGTTGAAACCCTCTCGTCCGAGACCGGTGGCGAGGGCGGCGCCTACCATGCCAGCGCCAACAATCACAATATCAAAAGCTTGAGTCATATCGGATTCCTGTCTGATGCCCACAGTTTACGCGATGGCAAAGATCAGACAAGCAACGGGTATCAAGTCGGTTGTAAAAGCACTAGCTAAGCCATGCCGGATACCCGTTGCCCGGGTTCCTCTTCATGTGAATGACATGTTTTCAGGAGCCAGGCTGGCTTCCGGCCACCAGGCTTGGTGAAACCCCGGTTAAGTACGACTGGCTGCACAAGGTTCAGGAAATCCCGGGTGTTCATGTGCAGGGTTTCGGTGTGACTTCCTGCGGCAAAGGCAAGCTCCGGTTGTTCTGTTAAGGATTCCGAGCAGTAGACGGTCATGCCGAACAGGTTGCCGAAAGGCGGCATGGCTCCAACTTCGCAATCCGGGAAGCGGTCAGCGAACGTTTGTTCATCGGCAAGATCGACGAAATCCGTATCAAGGATGTTGGAAAGGCTATTCCAGCGAACGCGCCAGGTTGCCGGCATAACCAGCATCGCCATTTTTCCATCCAGTTCGATAATGACGGTTTTGACGACTTTGTCACCCGCAATTTTTACGTGGTGAGCAAGTTCCTGAGCGGTAAATGCGGGAGGGTGAGTGAGGCTCATGTATTCAACATTCGCCTCATCAAGAAACTCTTTCAACTGCTGTATCGGCATAGTGACAGGCCCCTACCAACAACGACAGCAATCCGGAGCGGCGGATTAAGTGCTTGTCCTGCTCCGGCGATGGCCTGGCGGGGCTGTTTTAGCCCCGCCATTAATGGTCAGCTTAGCTGAGGTTGTGCAGTTTGCGAGTAACAGGTTGTATCTATGGGATACGGATTGCTATTTCACTCGGTTTTGTACATGTGTATGTCGCGCTGGGGAAAGGGAATCGAGATGCCTTCTGCATCAAACGCCTTTTTCACGCGTTCCTGCATATCCCAGTAAAACGGCCATACATCGCCTGATTTGGCCCATACACGAACGGTAAGGTCAACCGAGCTTTCACCAAGACCACCTACTACGACCAGAGGCGCAGGGTCTTTCAGTGCGCGCTCATCTTCTTCAATCAGGCGTTTGCAAATGCTTTTGGCTTTGTCGATGTCATCGTTATAGCCGATACCAAACGACATGTCGCAACGACGGGTTTCGTAGGCACTGAGGTTGGTCAGGCTGGAATTGGACAGGTCGCCATTGGGGATCACAACCCGACGGTTATCGAAGGTATTGACGATAGTGTAAAGAATGGAAATTTCGATGACCGACCCCAGATATCCCTGAGCTTCGATAACATCACCGACCTTGAAGGGTTTGAACATCAGAATCAGAACGCCGCCCGCAAAGTTACCCAGGCTGCCCTGAAGTGCAAGGCCGACCGCCAGGCCTGCGGCACCGATAATGGCAACGAATGAGGTAGTGGCAATGCCAACCATGGAGGCAACAGAGATGAGCAGCAGGATCTTGAGAATCGCGCTGACCAGACCACACAAGAATTTGTTCAGAGTAGGGTCTTTTTTACCAAGCTTTGAATCCAGCAGTCTCACTAAGCGATTGATCAGCCACATGCCGATAATCAGCGTGACAATGGCAAGCAAAACTTTCGGTGCATAGGTCATGATCAGCTCAATAGCCTGATCAATGTATCCCGAGGCGCGTCCGTCAGCACTAAGTAGATCTTCCATATGAGTTTCCTTGTCAATTTCTGGTTTTTTTATGTATTGCGTCGTTATTATCTATTTACTGCGTTTTCATTATAGGTCTGAAACCTCTGTATGTAAGCAGGGGTTTATACGACGCATAGTGCGACAAGGTGTTTCCTGCGCCGGAATTAAAATAGGTGGTGGTTATGCAGAAGTATTGTTTCTGGCCCAGTCAATCACAGTATCCGGTCCGCCCCGGACAAATATTTCGCCTTGTTTCTGGCTGAGCTGATAGTCGTACATAGGATCGTAATAATCCTGAAGCAGTGACTGAATCCAGGCGTCGTGGCCGTGAACGTCTCCGCTGCGCTCCTGTTGTTCCAGCGCCTGCGACATGGAGTTACGTAGTTGATTGTGACGTTCTCCGCCCAGGCGCTTGCTTATGCGGTCCAGCGCGCCAAGAAGGTAGTCCCGGAAATTCAGCCAGCCAGCTGCCTCACCGTCACGCCTCGCATAATCAGCCAGCATTTTTTCCACATAGTCTTCCCGGATGATGCGGGTGCGTTCTTCCAGCGGTTGCTCGACAATAAGCAGCGGTGCATGAGCAATCTGGTTTTTCAGGGCGTCGGGGATGGCGCAGCGGCCAACCAGGCGACTTTCGTCTTCCAGATAAATGGGCCCTCCTTTCAGGTGGTGGGCCTTTAGCATGGCGACAGCGAGGCGGTTTTCGAAATCTATCTGTGATGGCTGGGGTGTTACCTGCCGTCCGAAGCTGGATCCCCGGTGATTGGCCAGACCTTCCAGGTCTACCGGGTTTGGCAGGTGCTGCAATACACGGGTTTTTCCGGTTCCTGTACGACCGCTTATAATGCGGAACTCACTGGACTCAATAAGATTGTCCAGGCTGTCGATAAGAAACCGGCGCAGGGCCTTGTAGCCGCCCTTGATGAGGGGGTAATCAATGCCGGCTTCCCGTATCCACTGCTGGGTGAGCCGGGATCGCAAACCACCCCGGAAGCAGAATAGATAGCCTTCAGGGTGACTTGCTACAAACCGCTTCCAGGCCTCAATACGCTGGGCTTTGATATCGCCGGAAACCAGCTGATGGCCCAGCCGGATGGCTTCATCCTGACCTTTTTCCTTGTAACAGATACCTACCCGGTGTCGTTCGTCGTCGTTCATCAGGGGCGCATTTTCAGCCCCGGGGAAACTGCCTTTGGTGAACTCTACTGGTGCCCGAACGTCCATTAACGGGATGTCGTTCAGGAACAGGGACAGAAAGTTATCGGTATCGGGTCTGCTTGCCATTTCGGGGCTCAATCGCATGTCAGAGTCAGGCGGCAGTATAGCGGATGTGAAATTTTCCTGCTTTCTGGCCGTAATTTTCCGGGTGGGATCAGATTACTGGTCAGGCAAAAAAAAAGGCAACCCGAAAGTTGCCCTTTATAAGATGTGGTCGGCGCGTCCTTGCGCTGAGTGCAACAGCCCTGTTGCGAGTCCTTCTGCCTCTCCCTGGTGCCGGCTTCCGAGCCAGCGATCCGAATACTTATCCCTTAAGCGAGGTGTCCCTGTGTCCCTGCTTCTCCCTGCATTCCATGCCGGGGTGCATCCAGTGCGTCGTCCTTTTCCATGCCATCCCTGACAACATCACTATACCTGTTTGAAGTCGGGAAACGTGTGGACCCCGCATGCTTGGGCGACGGTGTTTTCGGTATGTTTTGGGGGTGTACAGAATATGCCTTTATATATCATTGGGTTGAGCGTTTTTGGGCGCGCCGGAATGCCGTCGCGCACGCAAAGTCACCGTAAGATCGCACAAGCTTGTGCGAAATATCTCACACGGATTCGGGCGAATCTCTCACAACCGTTTTGTCGGTCCTGCGCAGACCGGGCCAGGGCAGAAGCCCTATCAGTACTCCTGTTCCGTCGGCAGCGATATCCGCCAGAGAGAAATCCCGGTAGGGCAGGTTGGCCTGAGCTGCCTCAATGCTGACTCCAAACCCCAGGAGTACAGGAACAAACCAGATGACACGGAGGTTGGGCCATGACAGGCGAACCAGCACCGTGAGCTCAACAAACGCAATGATGTGGTTCACTTTGTCGCTGGGTGCCGAAGGAATCGGGTAGTCACCGCTTGTGGTCGCCAGGAAGCCAATGGCAACCACCGATAGCAGCAAAGCGAAGCGCCACAGTGGTCGAAAGCGCAGCAGGGTTATCAGTTGGTGTTTCAATGTTGCCATTGGTGAAATCCGTCAGAGTTCTCTGGCTGTGTGAAGGTTTTCAACATGATATGCTTTGCGCCCCGTCACTGTCATTGAAGCGGAGTGCTAATCAGCAATGCTCAGAGGTAATTTTTTTCGTGGACTGGGCTACCTGGGTGAGGGTTTCCACCTGATACGTCAGCCCGGTTTGCGACTGTTTGTGATGATCCCTCTGGTGATCAACATTCTGCTTTTCGGGCTATTGTTCTATTTCCTGGGTGAAGTTTTCAGTGGGTTGATCGTCGCTGCAATGGCCTGGTTGCCGGACTGGGCCTGGTTGCAGGCGCTGGACTGGCTGTTCTGGATCTTTTATGGCGCAGTGATTCTGCTGATGCTGGCATACGGTTTTGTGATCGTAGCCAACCTGATTGGTTCCCCGTTCTATGGTTATCTTGCTGAGCTGACCGAAAAGCATCTCACGGGGCAGGAGGTCAGCCCCGATGACAGCTGGGCGACGATCATCAAAGATACTCCCCGGGCTCTCTGGCGCGAAGTGCAGAAAATCGTTTATTACCTGCCGCGGGCCATTGGCCTCTTTATTATTGGTTTGATCCCGGTGGTTAATCTGGTCGCAGCTGTGCTGTGGTTCCTGTTTAACAGCTGGATGATGGCGCTGCAGTATGTAGATTACCCGGCAGACAACCATAAGGTGAGCTTCAAGGCTTTGCGGCAGCTGCTTGCCGACACCCGACTGTCTGCACTGGGCTTTGGGCTGCCGGTGGCACTGGCAGCCATGGTACCTGTTCTGAATCTGGTCGTGGTTCCTGCAGCCGTATGCGGTGCTACCGCCTATTGGGTGCGCGAAAACGGCGCAACACGAAATTAACGAGTCGGGAGGCTTTTTGGACGCATCGGAATTGGTTATTGGTCAACGCTGGGTAAGCCACAGTGATACTGCGCTGGGGCTGGGCATAGTGACAGAAGTTTCCGGCCGGAGGGTTACCCTGGGGTTTCCTGCGGCGGATGAAGAGCGCACTTATGCTATTGATAACGCGCCACTTTCCCGAATAGTTTACCAGGTTGGTGAGGAAATCGAGACCTTCGGCGGAGACAGGTATCTCGTGCGTGCGGTGGAAGACGTGGGTGGTGTTCTGATGTATCACGCAGCCAGTCTTTCCGGTGACGATGAGTCAGGTGATGGCGAGAAGCTTGAACAGATATCCGAGGTGAAACTCGCGGGCTCCGTAAATTTTTCTGCGCCCCACCAACGCCTTTTTGCCGGCCAGTTTGATCGTAATGGTGCTTTTCGTCTGCGTTATGCCACCGTTCAGCACCTGGACCGGTTGCGTGCTTCCCCTGCCCGCGGCCTGATTGGTGCGCGTACACAGCATTTGCAGCACCAGATTTACATTGCTCATGAAGTCGCTAAGCGCCATGCGCCACGGGTGCTTCTGGCGGATGAGGTCGGCCTTGGTAAGACCATTGAAGCGGGCCTTGTACTGCATTACCAGTTGCAGACTGGCAGAGCCAGACGCGCCCTGATCGTGGTGCCTGATTCTCTGATTCATCAGTGGCTTGTGGAAATGCTGAGGCGGTTTAACCTGCGCTTCTCCATTGTAGACCAGAGTCGCTACGACGCTCTGGCAGAAAGCGAAGATGAAGTGGACGCGCTGGTTAATCACATTTTCGGGGACGAATCTTCTGTTAACCCCTTTGAAAGCGACCAGTTGGTGTTGTGCAGCCTTGATTTTCTTGTTGGTAGCAAAAAGGCCAGAAAGCACGCCCTGAGCGCCGGGTGGGATCTGATGATCGTGGATGAGGCTCATCACCTGGCCTGGAGTCCTGAGAGTGTCAGCCCTGAATACCAGATTGTGGAGGAGCTTTCGGCGGCCAGTGAAGGTCTGCTATTACTGACAGCAACGCCGGAGCAGGTGGGCGTGGCCAGTCATTTTGCCCGTCTGCGCCTGCTCGACCCGGCCCGCTTTCATGACTTGAAGGCGTTTCAGGAAGAAGAGCAGCAGTACGAAACGATTAACAGCGTAGTCCGGCGTTTGCAGGATGAGAGTTCCGGGATTCATGAAGAAGACCGGATGGCCCTGGAGGCCTGGTTAGGCGATGAGCTGGAGCAACTGTTAAAGGGTGATTCGCCGCGCCAGGCTGTTATTGACGCACTGCTTGACCGCCATGGTACAGGGCGGGTGTTGTTCCGTAACACCCGTGCAGCGATACAGGGCTTTCCCGAGCGCCGCGTTAATGCTGTTGCGCTGGAATGTCCTGCCATGTACGAGAGCCAGGAGTTCGGTTTGACGGGGTTGGCGCCAGAGCAGCTTGTGCCTGAAGAGCAGTGGCTGGCGGATGACCCGAGGGTTGCCTGGCTGGAGAAAAAGCTGGCGGGACTTCGCCCCGCTAAGGTCGTGGTTATCTGTGCCATGGCCGAAACCGCCATGGCACTTGAACACTACCTGCAGCTTCGTGCAGGCATTCGCAGCGCTGCATTCCATGAGCATTTAAGTCTTATAGAGCGTGACCGCGCTGCGGCCTACTTTGCTGACAATGAACAGGGTGCTCAGGCGCTTATCTGTTCTGAAATTGGCAGTGAGGGGCGCAATTTCCAGTTTGCTCACCATCTGGTGCTGTTTGATCTGCCTGCCAACCCGGATCTGCTTGAGCAGCGTATCGGGCGTCTCGATCGTATTGGCCAGACTGAATCGATCGATATTCATATTCCCTATCTGCTGAACACCTCGCAGGAGGTTCAGTACCGCTGGTTCCACGAAGGGCTGAACGCATTTGCTGAAAGCTGCGCTGTTGGTGTGGCTGTGCAGGAAAAAGTAGGAGAACAGTGGGAAGGTGCTGTTGCCGGTGATACCGGCTTGCTGGATAACCTGGTTGAAGCCTCTGCCGCCGAAACGACCCGCCTGAAAACCTTGCTGCAGAATGGCCGCGATGCGCTTATTGAGCTCAATTCCTGTCGCAGCGATATAGCCGATGTGCTGATCGCCGGTATCGAAGAGGAAGAAGGTTCTGTTCAGGTGCGCGACTACATGATGGAAGCTTTCGATATTCTTGGGGTGGAGGTCGAGGATCACTCTGAATATGCCGACATTCTGCGCCCTGGCGAGCAATATCAGGCCGGCCATGTAGCCGAACTGCCGGAGGACGGTGTAACCGTAACCTGGGATCGCCAGCATGCACTGGAGCGTGAAGACATTGCGTTCATGAGCTGGGAGCATCCGATGGTAACCGGCGTAATGGACTCGGTAACCAGTTCAGGGCTGGGCAAGGCGGCGCTGGCCAGCTTGTCAGTCAAGGCACTGCCGCCGGGCACTTTGCTCATGGAGGCCCTGTTCACAGTGCATTGCCCTGCGCCAGAAGCCTTGCAGCTGACCCGGTATCTGCCGGTCTCGCCCTTGCGTCTGCTGGTAGATGTCAACGGTAAAGAGCTTTCGGCGGCGCTGCCTCATGATCGTCTGAACGATCTTTGTTCAAACATCCGGCGGCGCACTGCTCAGGCGATTGTGCCGCAGATCCGTCCTCAGGTTGAAGCGATGGTGGATCACGTTGAACGTTTGTCCGCGCCACATCTGGAGCCGATGAGGCAAAAAGCGCTGGAGCAGGTGGCGGCAAATTTTGAACCTGAGATCCGCCGGCTGGAGGCTTTGCAAAAAGTGAATCCGGCCATTCGCGAGGAAGAAATCGATTACTTCCGGAATCAGCTTGGCGCTGCCCGTGAGGCCATAGGGCATGCCAGTCTGGCTTTGGAAGGTATACGGGTTATTGTCACAGCCTGAGAAAGTCTGGAGAGAAACGGCTAACCCTTGGATGCGGCGGCGCTTGCTGGCCAGTATTCATCTGATGCGATACCGTTGACGTAATAATTTGAAGTCTTATCCATGGATAGCGGAGAGAACTTATTATGATGACCTTTATTCTGTTTCTGGTGGCATTGGCGGGCCTGTTGGTTGTCATGCGGCGGGAGTCCGGTGCCAGGCCGGCCATTGGTGTGATGGTTGTGGTTGGCATTCTGTCTGTGATCTTTGCATCAGGATGGCTGGCCCTGCTTCTTTTTGCCGGTGCTGCGGCTACGGCTGCAGCCGGGTTGCCTGCGTTGCGCCAGAGTTGGCTCACACCGCGGGTTTTTGCCATGTTCAAAAAGGTTGCGCCGAAGGTCTCCGACACTGAAAAAGTTGCGCTTGAAGCCGGTACAGTAGGGTGGGACGGTGAGCTGTTCACCGGTCAGCCTGACTGGCACAACCTGCTGATCAACCGTCATACGGGACTGAGCGAAGAAGAGCAGGCCTTTGTGGATAACCAGTGTGTTCAGGCTGTCTCCATGTGTAATGCCTGGGATATCGCCGTCGAACGCGCCGATCTTCCGAAAGAGCTTTGGGATTACCTCAAAAAAGAGAAGTTCTTCGGGATGATTATTCCCAAAGAATATGGCGGCCTGGGCTTCTCGGCTAAAGCCCAGACAGCGGTTCTGCAGAAGATTGCTGCCAACGAAATGCTTATGGTGTCTGTAGGTGTGCCCAATTCCCTTGGGCCGGGTGAGTTGCTGGTCAAGTACGGTACTGATGAGCAGAAAAACCATTATTTGCCTCGCCTGGCCGATGGCCGGGAAATTCCCTGTTTTGGTCTTACTGGCCCCCGTGCCGGCTCGGACGCCACCTCATTGCCGGATGCCGGCATCGTGTGCAAGCGGGAAATAGACGGCAAGGAAGTTGTTGGTATCAGACTCGATTTTGAAAAGCGCTGGATTACGCTTGCGCCCATAGCAACTGTTGTCGGTCTGGCATTCCGAATGTTTGACCCGGATGGCCTGCTTGGCGAGACAAAAGACTATGGAATTACCTGTGCGCTGATACCCCGGGATACCAAGGGTATGGAAATCGGCCGCCGTCACTGTCCCATCGGGAGCCCGTTTCTCAATGGCCCGATCGTTGGCAAGGATGTATTTATCCCTCTGGATTACATTATTGGTGGTCTGGAGATGGCAGGGCAGGGCTGGCGTATGCTGGTTGAGTGTCTTTCTGTCGGCCGCTGTATCACTCTGCCCTCCGGTGCCGCAGGCTCCGCAGCTTATGCAGTAGGCACTGCCGGTGGGTTCACCCGCATTCGCCGGCAGTTCAATACGCCGGTGGCAGACATGGAAGGCGTGCAGGAGCCTCTGGCCCGTATTGCAGCCAAAACGTACATTGCGCAGTCGGCAGTCAATCACACTGCGAACATGATCGACAAAGGCGAAAAGCCGGCCGTTCCGTCAGCTATCCTCAAGTATCACCTGACCGAAATGCAGCGTGAAATACTCACCGATGCCATGGATGTTCATGGTGGTAAAACAGTGACCCTTGGCCCCCGCAACTATCTGGGGATTGGTTACAGCGGCTCGGCGGTATCGATCACGGTTGAGGGTGCGAACATCATGACCCGCAGCCTGATGATATTCGGTCAGGGGGCTATCCGTTGTCATCCCTATGTACTCAAAGAGCTGGCGGCCAAGGATAACGACGATATCAATGCGTTTGACGATGCCTTCTTCGGCCATGCCGGCCTGATTTTCGGAAACGCGGCGCGTGCCTTTACCCAGGCACTGAGTATCGGTCGGGCCGACGTTCCATTTGATAGTGCCAGCCGCAAGTATGCTCAGGCTGTTGCGCGCTTCAGTGCTGCCTTTGGTTTGTGCTCGGATGCGGCCATGACCACACTTGGCAGTGAGCTGAAAATGCGAGAGCTTATTTCTGCCCGCCTCGGGGATATGTTGTCCAACCTTTACCTGGCGTCCATGGTGCTTAAAAACTGGCATGAAACACAGCCGGTTGAAGGTGAAAAGGAAATCATGCAATACAGCCTTGGCTTGTTGCTGCACCGTACTGAAGAGGCTCTGGATGCATTTCTCCAGAACCTCCCCAACAGAGCGGTAGCTCTGGTTCTGCGTGCAGTAACACTGCCCCTGGGCCGAAGCTGGGGCAATCCTCATGACGACCAGGCTCGCAAGCTTGCACGCTTTATCTCGACCGATACGCCTATACGTCACAAGCTGCTGGCCAGTACCTGGACCACAGAGGGTGAAGGCGAGGTGGAAAATCCTGTGGCCCGTTATAACGACTTGCTCAAGGACTACGATAAGGCTGAGCAGTTGTACCGCAAATCGACCAAGGCATACGCCAAAGGTGAGCTGCCCATGACAGCGCTGCATCCGGAGGAGCGCTTTGAGGCGGCGCTGGAAGCGGGTATCTATACTAAAGAGGAAGCGGAGTTCATGCGCGAGTATGAAGCAGTGGTGCTTGAGATGCTTACCGTGGATGATTTCCCGTTCGATGAATTTGCCCGTAACAAGGAAACCGTGATTGACCATAACCCCGCGTAACAGGATGACAGATTGCCATGTGGCTATCGTTCCTTGCCGTTAGTGTTGGTGCCGTTATCGGTGCCAACCTGCGCTGGATGTTGGGGTTGTGGCTTAACGCCAGCTACCACGTGATTCCATTTGGCACCCTGGCAGCCAATCTCGGCGGAGGTTGGCTGGTTGGTTTCCTGCTTGGCTATTTCAGTCATGACAGCACACTGGCGCCTGAGTGGCGCCTGTTTGCCATCACCGGGTTATGTGGTGCACTTACAACCTTTTCGACGTTTTCTCTGGAAATGTTTGCAGCGATTCAGGACGGCAAGTGGGGCATGGCTATTACCGGTGTTCTGGTTCATGTCCTTGGCTCTATCCTGATGACTGCGGTGGGCATTTACACTTTTACTCTGGTAAAAGGTTGATGGATGATATTACCTGCACAATTTATTTTAAATATGCTTGGCAAGCCGGTGCTTGAGGAGTAGAGTGTTTGTTGAAGGAAAGATTCAGTAAAGCAGTTCATGAATAAGACGTACTCCGCAGTTAGTAGTGACCGTCCTGTTTTTGATTCCGCGAGTTCTGTATTTCCGTAAAACGCTGACCATACACATTCAGTGAATGGCAGCAGATAATATGATTGATTTCAGGAAGTTTAAGTATGTCTACTACTACCGGTACTGTTAAGTTCTTCAACGAAGCAAAAGGCTTTGGCTTTATCACTCGTGAAGGCGGCCCGGACGTTTTTGTTCACTACAGCGCTATTCAGGGCAGCGGTTTCAAAACTCTGGCAGAAGGCCAGCAAGTTGAGTTCACCGTTACCCAGGGCCAGAAAGGTCCTCAGGCGGAAAACGTTACTCCTCTCTAATCCCATTCGGATAGAGTAGTAACCGCCAAAAAGGCAGCTTCGGCTGCCTTTTTTCGTTGTAAAAGTTCTGTTTTTTTCCTGCTCCGGGGTGTCAATGTGGTACATTTCAGCCAGACACAAAGTATTACTTGGGTTATACAACCGGAGAGTTTATGAAGCTGATTGGATCAACTACCTCGCCTTACGTACGGCGCATCCGCATCCTGCTGGACGAAGAGCATTATGACTTCGTTAACCTCGATATATACGGCGCAGACCGTGATGAAATCAGACGTAACAACCCGGCGCTGAAAATACCCGTGCTGGAAAGCGATGGTCAGGAGATCTATGACTCGCGGATTATTTCCCGTTATATCAGTGCCAAGCAAGGCCGGGACCCTCTTACCTGGGATCAGCAGAACCAGCTTACCCTGATTGATGGTGCTAACGACTCCGCTGTTACCCTGCTGCTGGCAAAGCGCTCCGGTCTTGATGTAGATACGCCGGGCGTATTATTTTTTGATCTTCAGCGTGAGCGTATTATGACCACCATGCGAACACTTGCGGCGCAGGTTGAAGATGGACAGTTTGAGCAGTGGAATTACCCCGCCATGTGTCTCTATTGTCTGGTCGACTGGCTGGATTTCCGCGATCTTGTAGATTTCTCTGGTGTCGAAAGCCTGCTGGCATTCCGTGACAGCCGGAAAACCAACCCCTGGGTTGCGGAAACAGATCCCCGCCTGTCGTAAGCATCAAGTCCCGGAACGCCCGGCGTGCCGGGCGTCTGCTTATCTATGTTCCACCCTGCCCATTGGCTAAAGACCGTCAGGACAAGGCTCGGGTAATCAGAACCGGGTCGCCGCGGCCTTCCACAGCTGCCAGTTCTGCACTGGATAACCACTCGCCAGGGGGCCTGTCCAGAACACTGGCACAGGCAGCGAGAGCGTGGCCCCAGGAACACTGGTTCGCAAACAGCATGCCCGCTTCATTCAGTGTGCCTCCCCTGTTGATATAACCCAGAACTCTGCTGTGCTCCGGATCCGGGAAGAGCGGGTGCAGGTGCCCCCGAAATACTTCAGGCCGCATGTGAGTCAGCGCTACTCGCCGATGTAGCCGGTTTGGCAGTAACCGTTCGCGCTCAAGTTCCGACATGCAGCTTTTTGCTTCCAGAGAATCCCTTGGCTCCCGGAAACGCCCCGGCTCCTGCATATAGACCAGCCGGAATGATGTGCCCGTCTCCCGCAGGCGCAAACAGGCGCGGATGGCTTCCGACAGTTGGTAGGCGCCGTTAGCAATCAGCAATATGGGTTCTCCCCCGGATGTATCTTCGTCAACGACCAGAGCGCCGTGTCGGGCAAGTGCCTGCGCTTCGTTGACATCGAAAACGCAGGGGCGTTCACGCTTCGGAATTACCATGCAACTGATTTCCCCCCGCCCTTTAAAGACTGAAGGGAGAACTGACAGGGTGCTGTTGTAGTCAGCGGGGAAGATAACCCGGGACCCGTCTCCCATTTCGCCCAGCATGGCCTCACAGAAGGTGGTGTCCTGGTGGGACTGCTCGTTCTTGCCATTTTCCCAGGTATGGGACGTAGCAATAACTGGCAGGCCAAGCCAGCGAGCAGGGCGGCCAAGGGCTTTCTGGTGGCGGGCGAAAATAAGTTCCTGTCGGATGGCGCCGAGCATTTTCACGCAGAAGGCTTCATAGCTGGCTACCAGGTTGATCCCGGCCTTGTTTGCCAGACAGGCAGAAACGACGGCTTCTTCGTTGAGCGCAGTGATGATGTTGCCGTGTACTGACTCGAGTGCGTTCTCGGGGTCATTGACCCTGTGCTTCAGATCTTCCAGAACGCCGGTCAGGCGATTGCTGGCAAGCTCGTCGGGATTGCCAACACGGACTCGCAGGTCGGGGTTTTGCGCAACCAGACAGCGAAAGAAGTTGTCCACCGCCAGCATCGGCGAAACCTGGTCGTGGCGTGGGGGAATGGCTGGAATAACAAGGTCTGAAGGGTTTCTTCGTGCCAGTGAGTGATCGCGTTCCTTCGGGCGTGATTGCAGTTCGTGTTCCTTCAGGTTCAGTACGCTTTTTGCAAGCTCGTCTGGTGCGACCCACAGCCGGGATGCGTGCTCCTGAAACAGTTCCCGGGCGCGGATATCCACACGTGGGTTTCCCGGTAGTGGCAGATTGTGGGCGGAGTTAAGGCCGGCGCCAAAGAAACCGAAACCTTTAACGGTTTCTGCTATACCATAGGGGATACGAACCGGGTACTTCAGGTCGCCTTTCAGAGCCTGCTCGCTCCTGTATTGGAGTGAACACTCCATTTCCGCCAGAGCGCAGACAAATGCGGCCGGGTCGCGGCCATCAAACCGGAACGGATCAAACCCGCGGGCTGCAAGGTGCGCCTCGAATCTTTCCAGCCCTTCGCGTGTGCCCAGTTCGGTCCGTTGTTCAATGCGGCGGCCGTTGGCGATCATCACGGGTGACACCAGACCGCAGTCCGTTGCCCTCCACCAGCGTGGAATCCAGTCGCTGCCTCGCTGTTCTTCTGCTGCGCCGTCTGAAAGAAATGCCACCAGTGATTCGCCGGGAAGCGGCATGTGGGCATACTGAAGCTCAGCAAAGCCCAGATAGCCACCCTCAATAATGCCGCCAGCAGTGTATGGGTTAACATGACTGCCCAGGGGAGCGGCCATGCTGCCATCTGCCTTTTGCTGGTAGCTGTAAAAATCCGCAACCATTCGTGACAGTCCGTCTGTTCCGGTGTAGCGTTCGTGCTGTTCCGGATGCAGGTTGCCTGTCAGCACGTTCAGTGCGTCGATGGCGGCCACGCAATGTCCCTGGCCCATCAGCCAGCTTCTGGTATGCGCAGTCAGATTATTGAAAGCCATATACGCCGCGTAAGCGGGCACCATATTCAGCGCGCCTCCGGTATGGCCTTCAGGGCTGACTTTGAAATCCCGGGCAGCTAGCGGGGCACCAGATGTATCAACGCGATTTGCATAGGTCATGTGTACAACCAGCCACAGGCCAGCGCTTGTAAGCCGGTCCAGGTCTGCCAGCTTGCTGTAAACCGTCGCAGTATCAGGCTGATGACCGGCGACAACAAGACGGGAGGCCAGAGCCTGTACATGATCGCAGGTGGTCTCCGTATGCTGGACAACACCATAGCCCTGGCGCCAGCGTTCGTACTCGGGACAAACCGTTGATGGCAAAACGGGTGATGACATGAGGTGTCTCCACAACTCAATTATTTTAAGCGATTGTAAGGCTCATCGATGGAATGCCGTTTGATGCAGGTCAGTCAGACCGGTTTCTGATCGTCACTGGAGCCCCCCATTGCACTGGTCGGCGATGGCTATACAATTACTGTTGCTAATAATACGGTTGCAACTGTATTGCGCTGGATGCCTCTGAGTAAGAGTTGACGCAGTTGCTGATTTTCTCTGAAGCCTTTAAGACAGCGTTCAATAAGAGTGTGATAGATGTATAGAAAGAGCATAGCGGGTCTGGTGTTGTTGCTGATTTTCAGCTTGCCGGTAGTAGTTCATGCGGCCCAGAAAGGTTCAGGCAACGTTGATGCGGACATTCAGGGGCCGAACCTGGCATCCGTTAATGCGGCGGTAGCCCTGGCGGGTAGTAATGATCTGGTATTCGGAAAAAACGCCGATCGCTCTGTCCCTATTGCCTCCATTACCAAGGTGATGACGGCGCTGGTGGTGCTGGAATCCCTGGCTCCTCTGGACGAATGGCTGGTATTTCAAAAGCGCCATACGCCTGCTGCGGCCAATGCATACAGCCGCATCAGGATTGGCTCGCAGATGCGCCGCGCCGATGTGCTGCGCATTGCTCTGATGTCGTCAGAGAACTTTGCTGCCTATACCCTTGCCCGAAGCCATCCGGGTGGTTTTGATGCCTTTATCGAAGCCATGAATGCCAAGGCAAAATCCCTTGGCATGACGGGCACGCGGTTTGTAGATCCGACGGGCCTTTCGGCGGAGAATCTCTCAACTGCAGGGGATCTGGTGAGGCTTGTTAATGCGGCGTCAAAGCATCCGGAGATACGGGAGTACTCCACAACCGGTTATTTTATTGGCCAGTTCCGCAAGCCCGGATACAGTTTGTCCTTTGGTAATACCAACGCCTTGGTACACCGCGAAAGCTGGGGCGTGGGGCTTAGTAAAACTGGCTATCTTTCGGAGGCCGGTCGCTGTCTTGTGATGGTTTCCAATATGAATGGCAGGCAGGTAGTTACTGTTCTTCTCGATTCTCTTGGCACCCGCTCCCCAATGGGTGATGCCGGACGTATCAAGCGCTGGCTGGATTCCGGCGCTAAAGGGCAGGTGGCAGAAGCAGCTCGGCAATACGCGCAGCAAAAGAATGCGGCCTATAACTCAGTAGCCCATAGCACCCGGGCGGCTCTGGATTAAAGTGTACGCTCAAGGATGTACATAAAACCAAGCAGGGTGGGAATGTCATGATCCGGATATTTACTACAGGCGGCACCATCGACAAGGTGTATTTTGATGCTAACAGCGAGTTTGAAATCGGTGAGTCTCTGGTACCGGAGCTATTGGCAGAATCCAATATCCACAAGGGCTACAGCCTGAAGGGGCTATTGCGAAAAGATAGCCTGGAGATGACTGATGAAGACCGGAGGCAGGTTCTTGATGCCGTTGCGGCCTGTGAATGCAGCCGGATTCTGATTACCCACGGTACTGACACCATGGCTGAAACCGCCAGAGAGTTGTCGTCCCTCAGTGACAAGACCATTGTTCTTACGGGAGCGATGCAGCCTGCCCGAATGCGTCGTAGCGATGCAGTCTTCAACATGGGGTTTGCCTGGGCGGCAGTGCAGCTTTTGCCGCCCGGAGTTTATATCGCCATGAACGGGGAGGTGTTCGAGGCTGGTGCTGTGCGGAAAAACCTGAAAGCCCAGCGCTTCGAACGTACCTGAAGCACTTTCGATTCAGCCTGCCGACGCGATTTCCTGTTCCGTCAGTTCCCGGTAGGCGCCGGGCTCCAGTGCCGGGTCGAGAATAATGTCGCCAATACTTTGCCTGTGCAGGGTCTCCACGTGGCTTCCTGCTGCTGCCAGCATGCGCTTGACCTGGTGGTAGCGTCCTTCTGATATGGTTAACTCAATAAGATCCGGCTCCAGAACGTTTACCTGCGCAGGCTTTGTGGGCACAGGGTCGTTTCGAAGCATTACACCTGCTCTGAGACTCTCAATAGCCGATTCTGAAAGGGGAGTGCTCAGTCTTGCCTGGTAGGTCTTGGGGCAGTTCACTTTGGGTGAGGTGATCCGGTGAGACCATTGGCCGTCAGTTGTCAGCAAAAGCAAGCCGGTGGTGTCGGCGTCCAGACGACCGGCGATGTGAAGATCGCGGGTCAGTTCTGCCGGCAAAAGGTCCAGTGCCGTCGGGTGCTCGCTGTCGCGGGTTGCGCTGACTACGCCGGAAGGCTTATTGAGCATCAGGTAGCGTTCGCCCTGCAGTGTCAGCGTTTCTCCTTCCAGTACTACCTGGGCTCCTGCCGGAATGTGTTTGCCGGTATCTTTCCAGATCTCACTGTTTACTGTGACACTGCCAGCGTGAATAGCTCGCCGGGCCTCTTTGCGTGAAAGTAGTGAGCTTGTGGCAATAAACTGATCAAGGCGCATAGTTATAGCGCTCCATGCTGGCTATTGGTGTGCAAGGAGCGGCTAGAGTGTTTGAGTCCATGAGTCCCGTATAAGTGTTGGAAAGTGGTGATGAGTATTATGCGCGGATCGGGAGATCAAATCACGGAAAGCGGGAATTGAGAAAGGCAGGAGCTTAAACGGCCAACACCCCGGGCTGGATTGCGGCGCAGGGTGTCGGTCTGGTACATCTTGTTACTGCGGGCGCTGGCAAACTAGCCGGTTAACGCGCCAGCCGGTCAGGCTTTGCGGCGACGAGCCATGCCAAGACCAGCGAGCCCCAAGCCGAGCAACGCAAGGGTGCCGGGCTCGGGAACGGGTAGGGCTGTTGCGTTAAGCCTGGCATACAGCTCGTAATCACGTTTAGTACTTTCGGGCGTGCTGCCGTCGGCGGCCAGGCCAATTAGTTCCAGAGAGTACTCGAAACCTCCGAGAATAAAGCTGGAGCTTGTGACCGATGCACCGGTTTGGGCAATGATGTCGTCAACCGGGCCATTGTTTTCATTCCAGCACCAGATCAAAAAGCATTCCCGGTATATGGCGTTGTCCACTGTTTCGTTATGTGAAAACACAAATGTACCTGCTGCGGTACCTGTGTCACCAAAGCCGGAAAGGCCAAGTGTTATTGCAAGGTCGGTCGATGTCAGCACCGGGCCGGCGACTTGCCTGTTTTTGTGGGTCAGTGTACCTAGGCTGAAAATCGAATCATCGACGATCTGTATAGGCAGAGGGCTCGCATCAGTGAATTTGTAGCTGCTTTTTGGGCCCTGTCCCCAACTGATGAAATTGGTGCCGTCACCATTAACGCTGCCACCGTTGGTGTTCAGTGTGTTTTCAAATGTGCCTTCAATCGACGTTATGTCAACCGGAAACGCGGCTACACTCATGGCGGCTGTCAGCAGCAGCGCACCGAAGGATCCTTTCGCCAACATCTTCATGGCATTACTCCTGACCTTAATGATGAGATGACATAATTCATTTATGTCGCAAGTTACTACCATTAAGCCAGTTTCGTGCCAACTATAAAATGCTATTTATAACAATGAGTTGCGGGCCCGGTTTTTTTGACCTGTAAACAAAGCTGACGGTGTCAGCCTGCACTGATCTCAAGCCCGTCAAACAGCTCTTGTCCAGGGTAGCCATCGGCTATCAGGCCTGAATCATGTTGATATTTCCGGATAGCGGAACGGGTTGCCGGCCCGAGAATACCGTCGGGTTTGCCTGCGTTGTATCCGCGCTCGTTGAGAGCAGACTGGAGTGCCATTATGGTGTCACGTGACAGCGCCGGAGTGTCAGTCGGTGGCGGGTTCTGGAGTACGCCGGCACCAGCGATGCGGTCGGCCAGATGGCCGACTGCTATGGCGTAAAACTCCGAACGGTTCCAGCCCATAATTACCTTGAAGTTGTGATATGCCAGAAAGGCCGGACCGCGATGTCCGGCCGGAACGACCAGTGCAGCATTGATCTCTTCCCGGGCGAGCGGTTTTCCAAATGCATCGGTAATGCCTAATTCGCGCCACTTGTTCAGTGTAAGTCTCCGGCCGTCGGCCAGTGAGTAGTCAAAATTCTCAGGCAACTGCACTTCCCGGCCCCAGCGGTACTCTCCATCCCAGTTCATGGACTGAAGAAAGCGTCCGGCAGACATCATCGCATCTGGCAGGCTGTGCCAGAGGTCACGACGCCCATCGCCGTCGGCGTCCACTGCGTGCTTGAGAAACACGGTGGGCATGAACTGTACGTGGCCCATGGCTCCTGCCCAGGAACCTTCCATTTGATCTGCCGGGATAGCGCCCTCATCAATGATGCGCAGCGCAGCGATCAGCTGCTCGGTGAAAAAAGTGCTGCGACGTGCGTCGCAGGCCAGCGTCGTCAGTGAATCTGGTACTGACATTTTCCCGAAGTAGCTGCCAAAGTTTGTTTCCAGCCCCCAGAAGGAGACCAGATAGGCCGCAGGTACGCCGGTTGCTTCGGTAACCCGTGCCAGTAATTCACTGTGCTCTTTGATCAGTTCACGCCCCTTCGTCACCCGGTAGTCATTCACCCGGCGGTTGAGATAATCGGCGAATGTAGTGGTGAACTCGGGTTGCTTGCGGTCCAGTTCGATGACACGGTCTATATGTTTGACCCCTGTCATTACTTCCTGGGCCGTCTTGGCACTGACTCCGGCCGCAATGGCTTTTTCCTGTAACTGCAACTTGCACTCTTCGAAGCCGTCGGGGGTTTCAGGGATAGCTTCACTTTCTGCAAAGGCAGGCAGCGTAGACGTAGCCAGAAGGGCTGATAGAGAAAGACGGCATGCCATATGCCGGTTGGGCAGAATCCTTGCAAGCTTGATCAGCACGTGAAACCTCGATCAGGATAAAAGATGTGGACGATAACAGTCATGGTAGCGCGTTTTCATTCCAGGGAAACGCTTTACGGGGCTGCCAGGAGTGACAGTTCTTTAACCTGTTGGCTCCGAAGCCTTTTGAAGTGCCGTTTCTGTCTGTCTTCGTGTTTGAAGTTTGTGGTTTTTTGTAGTTTGCAGGTTTCCCTTGAGGGTCTTTGTTCTATAGTTGGACGATACATTTACGAGAGTTGGATGCATGGCAACGCTGAAAGCGCTGGTGGTTGATGATGCCAGTTTTGTAAGAGACCTGGTCAAGCGGACAATACGCCAGCGGTTTCCGGTTATTGAAACCACCGATGCCCAGAACGGCCGCAGGGCTCAGTCACTTATGTCCCGTGCGGAATTTGACCTGATTCTCTGTGACTGGGAAATGCCGGAAATGTCTGGTCTTGAGTTGCTGCAATGGATGCGCCAGCAACCTCAGTATGAGAAGACTCCATTCATCATGATTACCAGCCGTGGTGATAAGGATCATGTTATTGAGGCGGTGAAGGAAGGCGTCTCTGAATACCTTGGCAAGCCATTCAGTCCGGAAGGCCTGAGCAAGAAAATCATCAAGGTAATGGGGCAGACTCTGACAGCTGCCATGGGTCAGAGTGGAAAATCCATGGCGGGCCCGGCTGATGCGTTCAAAGAGTCGGCTGTTCTGCTTACGCAAAAACGTGAAACCCAGTCGCCACTCCCGACAGCCTCTGCGTCCTCGGTACTCTTGTCTCCGGAAAGTCCGAAACCGGCGGTGGCCAAAAGCAGTAGTATGAGTCTGGCCTCGATCCGCTTTGCAGAAAGTAGCCTGAAATCGGCGGTAAAAGACATTAACCTGACGGAGGTGAGGGTCATTGCAAGGCGGGATCAGGACTTTCCGGGCATTCTGGATCAGGCTGTTGTTGATATAGAGACCGGCGAAGGCCAGATGGCCAGGCTGAATGGTTATGTGCATCAGTTGCAGGCGGTTGATAAGCGCCGGGATACCGATTTTGTGAGCATCACTGTCCGGTTTGTGGATGAAGATCCGAAGAAACTTGAAGACCTGTCTCGTTTTATAGCGCGCTTCCGGGCCGGGAAGCGCTGAATTCTTTTTATCTCCCAGGCCCCATCCGGGAGTATGTTACTTTTCCGGGCCCTCTATCAGCCGATCTGCCGGGAAATGGCAGGTAAATTCGCTGCCTTTGCCGAGTTGGCTGCGTATTTCCAGGCTGCCATCATGGTTGATAAGTGCGTGCTTTACGATGGCCAGACCCAGGCCCGTACCGCCGGTGTCTTTATGCCGGCTGGGGTCGGCGCGGTAAAAGCGTTCGGTTAGCCTGGGGAGATGAATCTCATCGATGCCCGAGCCGGAATCTTTTACCGAAAGATGTCCGCCTTCACTGTTGGTGGACCAGAAGACGCTTACCTGACCCTTGGCGGGCGTGTATTTGACTGCGTTGAATATCAGGTTGGAGAAGGCACTGCGCAACTGGTATTCGTCGCCTTTCAGGAAGTGTGCTCCGGACGCTTCAAAGGTAATCTCGTGTTGCTTCTTTCCACTGAGTGTCCGGGCATCCTGGCATATCTGCCGGACAAGACAGTCTATGTCGGTGGGTGTATTGCTCTGTGTGTGTTCACTGGTTTCAATCCTGGAGAGCAGAATGAGATCAGTAATCAGTGCTTCCATGCGCGAGGACTGGGTGCCCATGGTATTGATTGCCCGCTGCCATTTGGCAGGGAGATCGCCAGCGTTGTCCGCCAGTGTTTCCAGATAACCGCTGATCACTGTAAGTGGCGTCCGCATTTCGTGGGAGACGTTGCTGACGAAATCCCTGCGCATCTGTTCAAGCTGGTGCAGGCGTGTAACATCCTTGGCTACAATCAGGCGATCATCATTTCCGAACAGGCTGATCTGGATCTGCAGGTGAATATGGGGCCTGGAGGGCGAATGGATTTCAAGGGGCTCGTGGTAGTTCTTGGCGTCGAAGTAGGATCTGAAGGCAGGTGTACGGATGAGGTTAAAGATGTACTGCCCCTGATCCGTGTTGCGCCGAAACCCCAGCAAATACTCCGCCGAGCCGTTCCACCACTCCATAGTACCGCGTGCGTTGGTCATAATGACCCCATCGCGCATGGCATTGGTGGATTCCTGTATGCGATCTATTCGTGCCCTCAGCCTGTCGAGGGTTTGCAGGTGATTCTGGTTGAGTTTATGCAGTTTTTCAAAAAGAATGCCCCAGATGCCGATGCTTTGAGGCGCTTCGGTTGTGTCATTCGGGGCCGCCAGCCATTGTGCCAGGCGATGAATCTGATAAAGATTCCAGAGCATATAGGCTCCGAGGCCTGAGATCAGCCCGTAAAGCGGATATCCAAGGTACAAACCAGCAAGGGTTGTGCCTGCGAGACTGGCAAGCGTGTAGCGCAGATGGCGCGACCAGTTATGCTGCATTAACGGCTACCCTGTATTGCTTTTGCGGTTTGTACCGGCCTTATCAGGCAGGCTGGATAGAGAAACGGTAACCGGCGCCTCTGACTGTCTGGATAAGATAGTCGTGGTGTTCACCCAGAGCCTTGCGCAGCCGCCGGATGTGCACATCAACGGTTCGCTCTTCAACGTAAACATTGCCACCCCACACCTGGTCCAGAAGCTGGGAGCGTGTATACACTCGTTCCTGATGCGTCATGAAAAACTGCAGTAAACGATACTCTGTAGGCCCGATGTTAAGCGAGCTATTGTTTGCAGTGACACGGTGGCTTGAGGGGTCCAGTGTCAGACCGTCAACTTCGATGGGGCTGTCGATACCAGGAGGTGTTGCCCGGCGGAGCACTGCTTTGAGCCGTGCGACCAGTTCTCTGGGGCTGAAGGGTTTGGTGATGTAATCGTCAGCACCGACTTCCAGGCCGCGGATTTTGTTGTCTTCCTCAACTTTGGCGGTCAGCATGATAATGGGGATGTTTGTTGTGGTCTCTTCTTTTTTCAGGCGCCTTGCGAGCTCTATGCCGCTGCTGCCCGGAAGCATCCAGTCCAGTAAAATGATATCCGGTTGTCTGTCAATAATCAGGGCATGGGCTTCACGGGCATCTGCGGCTTCCATGCAATCGTAATCGGCCATTTCCAGTGCGACTGCGATCATTTCGCGGATCGCGGGTTCATCGTCGACGATCAGGACGGTTTTTCCAGACATAATCTATAACCTGTTTCAGACCTTGATTTATTGCTGACCTATTACAACGTCCCAATGTTACAACTATGTGACAAGGTTAGCCCATTCTGGCGCGGGCTCCGCAAAGCGGCTTTCTCAGGAAAGGAAGAGGTCGATAGCCAGGCCTGTAAAAACAGAAAAACCGGCCCAGTTGTTATTCAGAAATGCCTTGAAACAGCCATCGCGGTCGCGATCTTTGGCCAGAAACTGCTGGTAGATGAACAGGCAGGCCATGGCCAGCAGCCCGAGATAGTAAAAGGTGCCCAGTTCGCTGCGGTGTCCAACGATGACGAGTATGAATATCACCATGGCCTGGAGCACGCCGATGATCGTACGGTCGGCCTCACCGAAGAGGATGGCGGTAGACTTGATGCCTACTTTGATGTCGTCATCGCGATCAACCATGGCATAAAACGTATCGTAGGCAACCGTCCAGAGAACGTTGGCGGTAAAGAGTAGCCAGGTAATCTGACTGAGTTCGCCGGCCTGGGCGGCCCATGCCATGGGGATCGCCCAGGAAAATGCGGCGCCAAGAAACAGTTGGGGCATGTGGGTGTAGCGCTTGGTGAACGGGTAGATAAAAGCCAGTGCGGCTCCGGCGAAGGACAGATAGAGCGTGAGGGTGTTAGTAAACAGCACCACCATCAAAAACGAGATAACACATAGTCCACCGAAAAGTGCGACAGCCTCCCGGGGCTTTATCCTGCCGGTTGTCAGCGGCCGGTCTTTGGTGCGCTCGACATGTTTATCCCAGTCACGGTCTGCAAAATCGTTGATGGCGCAGCCGGCGGCGCGCATGAAAAATACACCCAGAGTAAAGACAAGGATATTGCCGATGTCCGGGCTGCCTTCCCCTGCAAGCCACAGAGCCCAGTATGTGGGCCAGAGCAGGAGCAGCGAGCCAATAGGGCGATTGATACGCAGCAACTGTGCGTAGTCGGCAAGGCGACTCCGTATGTGTTCTGGCACAGCATCAGGCAACATGGATATATCCGTTTGGGGTGTTTTGAAAAGAGTGTCTGAAAAATCAAAGTATAAAGATTATAGCCAGTGCATGGGCACGGGTGAAAGTCAGAGTGTTTTGCTGTGGTTTGTCAGTTCGGGTCGTAAAGAACCGGCAGCAGGTATTCGCCCACAAGCAGGGCGCTCTTTTTGTTGCTGAACAGGGAGCGGCGCGCAATTTCAGGAGCCCGGGATGGCGATGAGCGGAGATTCAGGCGGTTGCAGAGCCCTGTTTCAATCGGCCCGCGTTGCCATTCTCGGCAACTGAACAGATAGGCTCCCAGCGGTTTGCTACCAAGGTGAATAAGGCGCCGGTCTGCACCTGACAGGCAGGCAAGGGGAATAACCGTGCGCGCGAGAACCCAGGGCTTCCCGTCTCCACACAGACGTACCTCGCGGATCCATGCCTTTTGGCGCAGAGGGATTCTGAGGCGCCGGGCTTCTTCAAGAGTAGGTGCAGCGTAGCCTTCCCGCTGAACTTCCACGTGAAACGCGCTTGCGCACTGCTTTTGCAGAGCCCGGGTAAAGGAGCCCTTTACCTGCAGCCATTGCCGGGCCGGGCCATGGACATCCGGATTGCGAAGCCCGGCTGCGGCGAGAGACTGATACCAATCTGTTGGTGGAATAATCAGATTGGTGCTGTCTGCGCAGATACCGATATCAGAGACCTTTGACGGCATAGATTCCGGGAGCGTTACGCCAGTAGCCTTTGTAGTCCATGCCGTAACCGAAGAGAAAGCGGTCTTCTACATCCAGTCCGGTGAAATCGGCTTTCAGGCCCGGACGGGCCTTGCGGTCATGCTGTTTGTCTACCAGTACCGCAGTCAGAACCTGCTTCGCGCCATGGGCCTGGCAGTAGTCAGCAATGGCGCACAGGGTGGTGCCTTCATCAAGGATGTCGTCAATAATCAGTACAATGCGATCTTTCATGTCAGCTTCAGGCTGAAGCTTCCATTCAAGAATGCCGCCGGTGGTTTCCTGGCGGTAGCGCGTTGCATGAAGGTATTCCGCCTGAACCGGAAACCTGAGCTGAGGCAGTAGTTGGCCGGTAAAGATCAGCCCGCCGTTCATTACACAAAACAGCAGAGGATTACTGTCTTTGAGGCGGCCGGTAATGTCGTCGGCCAGAGCACGAATAGCAGCCTGTACCTGTTGCTCACCAACCAGGCAATCTGCTTCTGCCATAACCTGGTTCATTTCGGCGACGGTATCGCTCATAACGGTCGGTCCTGTCGTAAAACCGGCGATTATACCGGAGAGGGACTGTGGAGGGGAGGGGGGGTAGCCCCGACAATTGACAGAAAAAGCCAGGTGGATGCGTCTGTGCCGGAATTGGTCAATCCGGATGCTCCGGGTATTATGGCGTGGCGAGGCTTGAAAATTATTCTGTAAGGTGGATTTTGCGGTTTGCCGGAGTAACAAAAGCACTTGCTTAAAGCATATTGTTCGACAATTACCGTAGCAGCCACAGGCGTGTGGTGGAGAGATTGTATATGAAGAAGTGGCAGTGCGTGGTGTGTGGTCTGGTTTATGATGAAGCGGAAGGCTGGCCCGAAGATGGCATTGAGCCGGGTACAGTGTGGGATGATGTGCCCGAAGACTGGGTCTGCCCCGATTGTGGCGTAGGCAAAGAAGATTTTGAAATGATTGAGATCGGCTGAACCCGAGCGGAGTATCGTTATGACAGAGCAGGCCCCCATAGTTATTATCGGAACCGGTTTGGCGGGATATTCTCTGGCCCGGGAAATTCGCAAGCAGGATAAGGAAATCCCGGTTGTGATGGTGACTGCTGATGATGGTGTCAGCTACTCCAAGCCGATGCTGTCCACCGGTTTTACTAAAGGCAAGGATGCAGACGGATTGGCCCAGGCTGCTACTGAAGCTATGGCAGGGCAACTTGGTCTTGAGCTCCGGACCTTTACGACGGTGACTGGCATAGACACGGAAGGTCACAGGGTTTTGCTGGGCGATGAGAGCCTGTCATATAGCAAACTGGTGCTTGCCTGGGGAGCGGGGGTTATTCGTCTGACCATACCGGGTAGTGGCCAGGAGCGTATATTCCCGATCAATGATCTTGCAGATTACCGTGCTTTCCGTAAAGCGCTGAACCCGGATAGTCGTGTGGCTATTATGGGCGCAGGACTTATTGGTTGTGAATTTGCGAACGATTTGCGTAATGGTGGCTATGAGGTGGATGTGATCGCACCTTCCGATGCTGTCATGCCGAGCTTGCTGCCGCCATCTGCTGCCGGTGCAGTTCAGGCAGAACTCGAATCGCTGGGTGTGCGCTTTCATCTGGAAACCGTGGTTGAGCGGATTGAGGCGGCAGAACCGGGTGTAACCCTGTTTCTGGCCAATGGTGATCAATTGCAGGCGGATCTGGTGATTTCCGCTGTGGGGCTGCGGCCCCGCACGGCATTGGCGCAGGCTGCCGGAATCGACACGGGCCGTGGAGTCACGGTGAACCGGGCTCTGGAAACCTCGGCTCCGGATGTCTATGCACTGGGCGATTGCGCGGAAGTGGACGGCCATGTACTGCTTTACGTACTGCCTCTGATGGCCTGCGCCCGTGCACTGGCAAAAACCCTCACAGGTGAGCGCACAGAAGTGAGCTATGGCACCATGCCGGTGATGATCAAGACACCTTGCTGCCCGGCGGCAGTCTGCCCGCCGCCATCAGATGTTGAAGGCAACTGGGAAGCCGAGATGGACGGCACCAGTGTAAAAGCCCTGTTCAAAAACGCGGAAGGCGATGTATTGGGCTTTGCGGTAACCGGCCGCTTTGCGCTGGAGAAACAGGCTTTGTCCAGGGTTGTACCACCCATTCATTCATGAGCAAGCTGCTCTCGCAGGCGCTTCACGTTGCGAAAATACCCCGCTTGGGGTAGAAACCCCGTCGTATGCTAACGAATCAACAGGAGCAGGCATGCTTGAAATTACAAAAAAACTGGTGGAGTTGCTGTATCTCTCCCCGACTGGAGAGGATCACTATCGCGGCGACAGCCAGGACCTTGGGTTTCCTCATGTATTTGGAGGACAGGTTCTGGGGCAGGCGCTGATGGCTGCCAGTCATACCGTTGAAGGGCGCCTCTGCCATTCCATGCACGCTTATTTTCTGCGCCCGGGCAACCAGCATATGCCTATCGATTATGAGGTTCAGCGGGTGCGTGATGGCAGGAGTTTTGCGGTTCGCCGTGTCATTGCCCGCCAGGATGGCAAGGAAATTCTGACCGGCTCCATGTCGTTTCACGCTGAAGAAGAGGGGTTCGAGCATCAGATCACGATGCCTGATGCGCCAGATCCTGAAACCCTGCGCTCAGAACAGGAGTGGGGCAAGATAATGGCGCCGCAGGTGCCAGAGAGGATGCGGGAGATCATGACCCGTGACCGCCCAATCGAAATCCGGCCTGTGAATCCGGTGAACCCGCTTCAGCCGGAAAAGCGCCCGCCACACAAGCAGAGCTGGATTCGTGCTGTCGGTCCTTTGCCGGATGATCCGGTTCTGCACCGTTGCCTGCTCACCTATGCGTCAGACTTTTCTTTCCTGGGTACGTCCCTTAACCCCCACGGTGTGTCCTTCATGAACAAAGGGCTGCAGATCGCAAGTCTTGATCACGCTATCTGGTTCCATAGGGATTTCCGTATGGAGGATTGGTTGCTGTACGACAAAGACAGCCCCAGCGCTTCTTTTGGTCGTGGCTTTAATCGCGGCAACTTTTTCAATCAGAAGGGCGTGCTGGTGGCCTCTACGGCACAGGAAGCGCTTATTCGCCAGCGCTGATAGCGAAGGTTATCCGGGCGAGTGTTGTTCAGGGGCTGCATTGAGCCTCTCTGTGAGCAGGCTGAGTAATTGTTCCAGCGGCAGAGGACGGCTCAGCAGGTAGCCCTGAATCATGTCGCACTCCATCCCCTTCAGCAGGATTGAAGTTGCCTCGTCCTCTACGCCCTCAGCGACTACCCGGTAGCCGAGAGCGTGGCACATATTGATGGTGGTCTGGACGATAACCCTGTCTTCCTCCCGGGTCGCCAGATCGGTTATGAGCGACCGGTCGATCTTGATTTCGCGGGCGGGCAGTTGCTTGATGTAAGACAGTGATGAGTAACCCGAGCCAAAGTCATCAATTGAAACCGGAATACCGGCATTTACCAGTGAGTTAAGTGCTTTCAGAGCGTTGGCAGGATCCTGCATCATTGATGTTTCAGTAACCTCAAAGACAATGGACCCCGCGTGCTGTGGGTGTGCACTCATAAGCCGGTCTACAAACAATGGGAAATCCGGCTCCCGGAGGTTGTAGGGTGAAATGTTTACCGAGATATCGAGATGATGCCCCTGCTCCGAAAGCCGGGTGCGAATCTGCAGAGACTGCTTCAGTACCCAGCGGGTCAGTGGCTTGATCATGCCCGACTGTTCAGCCAGCATGATCACTTCATCTGCAGGAACACACGGCTCCCGCCCGGGCCAGCGTATGAGTGCTTCCAGGCTGTCAATCCGGCCCGTCCGGAGGTTGAGCTTCGGCTGTAAATAGAGTTCCAGCTCCTCGTTTTCGAGGGCATGCTGTAACTCCGAGATCATTGTAAGCCGTCCGGCACTGTAGGAATCACGAGAGCTTTTGTAATAAGCGATCCCGAGCTCCCTGGCCCGGTCTGAGCCCTCTGCGATAACGGCTCTGCGTATCAGTGAAATGGCATCGCTGCCATGGGCAGGCGAGATGGCAATGCCGAGCTGTGCATTCAGCGGAACCTGCATTCCAAGATAATCAATGGGGCTACGGATAGCTTCCACTGCTCGTGCAACAGATAAGTGGGCGCTTTCCGCAAGGCATGCATCGACGACACAGGCAAAGGTCGCTGAGTCGAGAGAGGCTACGAAAAACTTGCGTCCGTTGTGCTGTCCAAGGGAAATAATACCGGGCAGTTCCCGTGTAATGGCATTCAGCCTTCGTGCCGCCAGCTCCAGGATCCGGTCGCTGTTCTGGTGGCCCAGTGTTTTTGTTACTGACTGCAGGTTGTTCAGGTGGATGACTACAACACCGTGTCGCTTGTCCGGGGCCTGGTGAAGGAGGTCGCTGACCTGCATCTCAAAACTGGTGCGGTTGGGCAACCCTGTAAGAGGGTTATGCAGGGCGTTTTCAATCAGCTTGAGCTCTGCTGAACGCTTTGCCGCCATGGCTGAAAGCTCTGCCTCACGGGCTTCTACCTTGTCCTCACGCTCCCGGTACAGGCGTGCGGCCAGAGCCAGAGCAATGAGTGTCGCTTCAATCACTGAGCCGATTTGCATGCTGTAAGTTGTGATGAAGTTGGTAGGAAGCAGGCCATATGTGCTCGCGCCTGTAACTGCGCCACCAAGAGAGAGCGCACCCCAGGCAATTGTGTAGTAGCCAGCCTGAGGCTTTCCACGCATCCATTGCAGGGGGCCGATTACAGTGAGCAGTACGGTGCTCAGAAGGGCCATGGCGACCGTAAGCCGGATGGCGGAGCTGTATTCAGCAAAGCTGCCTGCGAACACTGTCGCCAGATTCAGGAAAACGAAACCGAGCAAGATGCGATTGAGGGTTGGCCCGTTTTTTATAAGGTTGAGGAAGTCCCTTGCAAACAGCAGAGTGAATATTATGGCAAGAGGGATTGCAGCCAGTGTGGTATGGCTGTGCAATGCGGGACTTTCCGGCCAGATCAGTTGGAATGTTGTTCCATTCAGGTTACCGATGAGCAACAGGTAACTCAGGGTTGAGAGTACGTAAAAAAGATAGACCTTCTCTCGTAATGCGAAAAAAACAAAAAGGTTAAAGAAGATAATGCTGATCAATATGCCGTAATAAACGGCGTGGAGCTGTTCTTCAATGGAGGCGTGTTCAAAGAAGGCCTGGGTGTTCCAGAGCGCCATCGGAATCCTCAAGGTACCTCCGGTGCGAACCTCCAGAAGAATCTGACCGCCGCTGTTGGCTTCGGGGCTGAACGGGAATAAAAAGTGACGGTTGAGAACAGGGCGCTGGGCAAACGGTTTCAGGTCGCCGGTAATGATCGTTTCGGTGAGCTTTCCGTTTTTGACAATGTAAAATGCGATGTAGTCAAGGTGGGGGAAGGCTATCTCCAGTAAATCAATCTGGCGGTCAGCGGGTATGTCAAATCGAAGCCATGCGGTGTCGAGGGTATAGCCAAGGTTCGGGCTGTTGGTTTCCAGTGGTTGCCAGCCTTCAGCGGTCGCAGCCTCCAGTGCAGAGAGCTGTACATCAGGTGACTGCCGCAAAATCTCTACGTCGGGAAAACGAAACGTCTCTGCACTCTGGCAACTGAAAGCCAGAGATATGAGCAGTATCAGGGCTGTCAGCGCCCTGGACGAAGGTCGTTTTTTCACAGATCACCGTTAATCGTCATATTTGCCTGAATTGTCTTTATTGCAATTATTAGCGGTAAAAACGGTATTGAAATTACGTTCAGGTCTATAGGGCAGATACCCACTCGCGCACCCAGGGCAATGCCTCATCTTCAGGTTCCAGGGTTTCCGATGCATCAATGCGCAGGGTCTCGCCAACCTTGCGGGCAGCGGTTTCATAAAGCGCTTCTTCCATAAGCTCTCCTGCACCACAAAAAGTATCCCCGTAGGAGCTGTCTCCGAGAACGATTATGCCAAAAGGCCTGCCCGGCTGCTGTGGCAATTGCTCACGCAGGGCCAGATAGAAGGGCAGCAGATTAGCGGGAATCTCGCCCTGGCCAGTTGTTGATGTGCACACCAACAGTGCGGATGTGTTCAATGTTATATCGTCAAGGGTCGGGTTTTCCAGAACGGATACCGAGTGACCATCAGCATCCAGTGCCGTTTTGATGGCTTTTGCGGTCATCAATGCGCCCCCATAGACGCTGCCTACCAGAATTCGAATATCTGCCATGATCATACCTGTTCGTTGCAAAGGCGGGTTGCTGATGGCGCAGGATCATAGCGGCAGGAGCAGTTGGCCTCAAGCGCCTGGTTCGGCCTGGGTTTCTGTATTCTGGCTTCGGACCCGGGGGGCGATCCGGTTACGGCCTGCTTTCTTGGCGCTGTATAGCTGCAAGTCCGCTTGCCGGAGAAGGTTGTCAATAGAATTGGCCTGAGCGATGGAGCAGACGCCCGCACTCATGGTTATGGGTAAAACCTGTCCATTGAAGCTGAAGGTGCTTTGGGCCACTTTGCTGCGTAAACGTTCTGCCAAAGTGAGCGCCGGAATCAGTGAGGTGTCCGGTAGTAGCAGCAGAAACTCTTCACCGCCCCAGCGGGCTGCAATGTCGGTCTGGCGAATGGTGGATTGCACAAGGTCAGCGAACTGTACCAGAGCTGCATCGCCAGCGTCGTGTCCATATTGATCGTTGATGTTCTTGAAGAGATCCAGATCGATCAGGGTAATGGAGAAATGGTGTCCGGAGCGCTGGTATCGTGAAAACTCCTCCGACAACCGGTTCAGTATATCCCGGCGGTTCGAAAGACCGGTCAGTTCATCGGTTTTGGCGGTGCGTTCGTGGGCCCGGGCCAGCTCCAGAAGTTCATTGCGGGCCTTTAGTCTGCTCGCCTCCAGGACAAAACAAAGGATCGACTCAAAAGTCAGTGCGGCAAAAAAGCGGATCTTGAAGTCGCTGTCATACTCTGCATGTACAAAGGGCAGGCCCGGAAACTGAAATACAATAACTGCCACCAGGCAAACCAGCAGCAGGATCATCGTGCCGGTTTTCAGATTGGTCATGAAAAACAGCAGAGGTGGGAATACATAGAACCATAGAGGCCCGGTATTGCTTTCACCCCCGGAGGCAATCAGGTAGGTAAACAGGGCGCTGGATATGACGATCAGCCCGACTTTTTGCCTGCCATGATTGCCTGTACGTGCAAACCAGTTCAGATTTGCAAGGAGGGGAAGGGTAAATGCCATCAGAACCAGAGCGTGAGTGCTGTGACCGGAGTGCCAGGCTTTGAAGGCAATGCCAACAAGAAATACCACAGCGGCAAGGGTCAGCCAGGTCAACATCCGTGAAATCTGGGCATCTTCTCGTTCCCGGGCGGCTTGGTAGCCCGAGGATGTATCTCTGGTCATAGTGGCTCTGTCTGAATATCTGGCGCGCTTGTGCAGCATTCCGGCGCTTGTACCTATTATGTATCAGCCAGTGGTCTGTACGCATCCATTACATATTTGTTGTGTGATCGAGTCGCGGTGCTGCACATTTGTTTCAATTTAAAGTCAAAAATTCTATAGTTGCGCGCAACACATCGGTTCGCTCTCCATTCAGACCAAATGAGACCTTTTCAGCTATGGCCCGTTCAAGAGGATTCCTGGAAACTCTTCTTACCAGCAGCTCTACGGAACGATATCGAGTCGGGTTCAGCCTGTTTTTTCTGTTGGGCGTCTGGCTGGTTGTAGGTTCCTTCAGTGCTGGTCTTCCCAACAATGCACTGTTGATGGCAGCCGCGGTTATCGGCGGCTATATGGCTATTAATATAGGTGCCAATGACGTTGCGAACAATGTTGGCCCGGCGGTCGGCTCAGGGGCTTTGTCGCTGGGGGCCGCCGTTCTTCTGGCCGGTGTTTTCGAGTCGGCCGGTGCGCTGATTGCCGGTGGCGATGTAGTGTCGACCATCAAGGGCGGCATTATTGACCCGACAAATCTGAAAGATGGGCACACTTTTGTCTGGTTGATGACAGCTGCATTGCTGGCGGGAGCTCTCTGGTTAAATCTTGCAACCTGGATGGGCGCGCCGGTATCCACCACGCACTCCATTGTAGGAGGCGTGCTTGGTGCAGGCATTGCTGCGGGTGGCTGGGGTATTGCCGACTGGGCGGTTATGGGCAAGATTGCCGCGAGTTGGGTTATCTCCCCTGTACTGGGCGGTGCTTTGGCGGCTTTGTTGCTGTTTATCATCAAAAAAACGGTGCTCTACCGGAAAGATGTAGTGCCTGCCGCTCGTACATTCGTACCCTGGCTGGTAGCCATAATGGCCTGGGCGTTCGGGACATACCTGATGGTCAAGGGCGTAAAAAAGATCATCAAGGTTGATTTTCTGACGGCCTCTCTGGTGGGCCTGGCTGCTGCGGTGATTGTATTTGTAATCGTGCGGACCCTTACTGCCCGGCGTGCCGCCACGATGGAAAACAGCACCAGTGGGGTGAATGCGTTGTTTACCTGGCCGCTGATCTTCGCCGCCGCCTTGTTGAGCTTTGCCCACGGTGCAAACGATGTAGCAAATGCTATTGGCCCGCTTGCAGCGATTAACGACGCATTGTCCAATGGTGGGGTCGCCACGTCTTCGAGTATTCCTTTGTGGGTTATGATGGTGGGTGCCCTGGGCCTGACGGTAGGGCTTATGCTGTTTGGCCCGCGCCTGATCAGAACCGTAGGTAGTGAGATTACCGAGCTGGATAAAACCCGTGCGTTCTGTATAGCCCTTTCGGCTGCATTGACGGTTATTCTCGCCTCGCAACTAGGCTTGCCGGTGAGCTCTACACACATTGCCATTGGTGGTGTTTTCGGCGTGGGCTTCCTGCGTGAATACCTGAAATCCAACTACGCTACCCAGTTGCACAAGATCATGGAGGAGCGCGACGAGGTTGACCGGGCGCGCCTCAAACCATTCCTTGATGATTTTCGCAATGCGTCTGTGGAGGAAATGGAAGGTCTTCTGAAACAAGCCAGAAAAAAGAAACAGGTGCCCTTGTCCAAGTCGGATCGCAAGCGCCTGAAGAAGATCTATAAAGAAGAAATGGTCAAGCGTTCGCAATTGGCGCGCATAGCCGCAGCCTGGATTATAACCGTGCCTGCGTCAGCAGTTATGGCTGCTATTCTGTTCTTCACTTTGCGCGGGCTTTTGATTTAACGTACTGACTGGCTGTAGCACGCGGGTTTGGTCATACTGTGCATAAGTTGCGGGAGTTGAATGCTCCCAGAAAATTCATTTGTCCGGAGGGTGAGGTATGAGTACACCGGTTGAAAGCCGTCAGGCCAGGGTGATTGATGAACTGCGGGTGTTCATCAAGAAAGTGCTGAGCGATCCGACGATAGCAGTAAAGTCTGTAGATATTGCTCGCAAGTATCGCAAAGAAGCGGATTCCGATGAGTTGATTGCCCGGGAAATCAGCGCTAACACAACTATCCGTATTCCGGAAAAGTGGAGCGAAGCGGATCGCATGTTCCTGGATATTATTCACGAAGTGCTGGACGACGAAGAGGCGCTTTACTGAGTTAAGTGCTCGATGGAGTGAGCGAGGCGGGGCCGGTTTCAGAAGCACGCTGTGAATACTTCCCTGTACGCTCGGCTCCGCCATCCATGGCTCCGCACGGTTTCCGAAACCGGCCCCACCCCGCTCACCGGATCTTGGGAGTTATATTCCGTCAGGCCTGCTTCCGATCCTGCTTAAGCACAGCGTCTGCCATCTGATGCAATATTCTGATCTCGTCCTGAATCCCTTCTTCTCCTGAAAGTTCACGCTGTTCTTCCAGAATGTCAGCCAGGATTTTTGGTGTTGTGAGCGGGTTTGCCAGCACAACCCGGAAAACAATACACGGGAAATTGTAGTAGCAGTCGGGTTCCAGTCGGGTTCTTGAAACAAATGCCTTACCCCGCTCGCGCTGGGTTTTCTGGATAAACTTGGTAACGCTGTTCAGGCAGGCATTGAGTTTTTCCGCCTGGAGCGGATCCGCCAAAGCGAGAGCCTGCTGCACGTCGTCCGGGCAGTAACGGTAGGTAAGAATGTTCAGTTCGGGCCGGGTAACCAGTTCAAAGTCTGGCTGCGCTTCAATCATGTCAGCGAAAGTGGCCGCTTTCTCGATGCCCTGGTCAATCAGGATCTCGTAGCCCTCGCGGGCAAGAATTTTCAGGCCAGAGTGAATCAGCATGGACATGCCAGGGCGGGAGCCCTCCAGTGTTGTTGTGCCCAGATCCCGGGAGCCCTTCCGGATGATGTATTGGGCGTGATGCTCAACTGCGCTAGCCAGGCTCGGGTCTTTGAACACAACCAGACCGGCGCCCATAGGAACATACAGTTGCTTATGGGCATCGATGGTGACGGAGTCCGCCTGTTCTATGCCTCGCAGCAGGTGACGATAGGTTCTGGAGAACAGTGTAGGTCCACCCCAGGCAGCATCCACGTGAAAATGAGCGCGGAATTCCCGGGCAATATCCGCCATGGCATCAAGGGGGTCTACGTTGCCGGTTTCGGTGGTGCCGGCTACGCCACAGATTGCCAGGATCTTGATTTTCTGTTTCTGCAGTTCCAGGCATTTGTCGCGCAGGGCATCGGTCTGGATCCGGTTGTTATCGTCGGTATCTACAGCTACAAGTGACTCGCGGCCAAGGCCTAATACATCGGCAGCCTTTCCCAGAGAATAGTGACCACGGCGTGAGACCACGATAGCCGCGCCCTCGTAGCCATAGTATTTAAGTGCGCGGAACAGGCCTTCCTGATGCAGGCCGCGGAAGCTGCCTTCAGCGGGGAATGCGCGGTTTCGGGCTACCCAGAGTGCTGTCAGGTTGGCGACGGTGCCACCGGAGCACATGGCGCCGAGGGCATAGCGGGGGTCGTGCATCCACTTCCGGTAAAAAGCGCCGTCTTCCTGATATACCAGCCTGTGAATCATGCCGAGAACCTGGCGTTCCATAGGTGTAAACGCTTTGGAAGTTTCCGTTTTTACCAGGTTCTGGTTCAGGGCGATCATGATTTTGGACAGCGGTAACATGAAATATGGCAGCGCTGAGGTCATGTGGCCGATAAAAGCTGGTGAAGCGGTATGAACCGAATTGGCAACAAGCTTGTCGAGCAGAAACTGGGCCTGTTCGGACACAAACACGGGCTTTTCCGGGATAGCATAGTCTGAGAAATTCTTCTCGACGTCTGCCAGGTCCCGTTCAACCGCAACGATATGCTCCTGCAGGAAGCCTGCAAGATTGCGGGAAATGTCTTGGTCAACCCGGCTAAGTGTGGACTCCGGTGCCTCTGGCACGGTGAACACGCGGTACATTGCTTCGACTGAAGCCTGGGCGGATTTTTTCTTACCGGTCATAGATACCACACACAGTCAGTGGTCATCCGCAGGGTCGGTTCCGGATACCCGACGGATACAGCCGGGGTTTGGTTCCCGGCATTGGTTACTTGTCGCCTGTTGCTTTCAGGCTCACTGGCATCCTTGAGGTGGCGTAGTATACGGGCTGCTGTAATGTTGTGCCACAGAGCTTTGTCAGAGAATTTCTATGTGAATGTCGAGTAAGGCCGTGTCGATTTCCTGTGTTCGGAGTTTGGATCGCCCTCAGCACGATGGCATGCTCTATCAAATCGGGAAGTATATTCGGTTGTTACTATATCGTCTGAAGCGTTGCTATCTCGGGTCTGGGGGCCATCCGCGACCACACGAGTACTGTTTCTTCTTCTATTGTACTGGCAAGGCTTGGAGCCGATATGCATCGCTCAGGCGCTTTGTTCGGGACTTATCGTGTTATTCATCGCCAGGGAAAGAACTTTATTGTGCTTTCTGGATATGCCGGTTTGAGAAGGTATCTGACAGCACCGGTTTATGGCGTAGGAAACCCGAAAGTCATCAAAATGGGGATAGGGCAAGCAGCAGCAAAGGGGGCATTAAAAACCGGTGCAGTCCTGACACTGATCCTCAGTCCAGCTGTGAGAACTCTGGAGTGGCTTTTTACCGATGAACTGAAAAAGATGGAGGCGATGCTGGCCCACATAGCGACGGACATTGCGAAAGGCTTTATTACTGCGGGAGCTGCTTATTTTGCCGCAGCCATGCTTCTTAACATGGTGGATAATAAATTGGGCTTAACCGAGAAACTCGCCGATGCGCTGATTCAACATAAAGAGTCATGGGCTACGGCTATGGAAGAAAATAGAAGAAGTGTTGAGCAGATCCGGAGAGAGGCCAATTACTATTTCGGTAGCACGCGCGGTAACCTCGATTTTATTCGTCGTTTTGGTGGTTGGTGATGGGTGCGAGTAGTGGTTCATTGCCCCCTATCAATCGTCCCATTGCATTTTGGGGGGGGTGCTTGTATCAGGAATGGGTATTGGTCTGACAGCCTTATCTGTCTGGGCCCTTTGGGTCAACCATAGAGACTATGCTGAGGCTATCCAGGCGGGAGCACCTATCCTTCTGGAAGATACAGGAATTACAGCTATGTATCTTGCCCCGATCGCCTATATGGGGCTTGCTCTATTTGGTATGTGTGGGGTCGTTGTTGCGATTCGAGGTAAGGCTTTTGTAAAAGAAGTGTCTGATAAACTGAACAAAGTAGTGGCGTTGTTACTTGTTGTCGGCGTTTTCGGGATGCTTTCTGGCTCTTATGTCGCGAATAAGCTGTGGGCTGAACATTTCCATAATCAGGGTTATGTAGAGTGTTCCCAGCCATTCCTGATGACCGGCAAATGGTTTACTGCCGTATGGGTTGATTCGGTATCCTTGTGTGACGACAGAAGGGTTCTCAAGTTGTTTGGTGCTGGCAAGCATGTTTCGTATATCAATACCTTTATTGAGGAAAGCCGACACTAAAAGTCTGCAGCAGCGAGGTCTTTGGTTATATGTGGGGGGCTGACACTGCTCCCCCAGTTGTTGGTCTCGGCTACTGCAAGCTTTCACTGTCTCGTAATCCTAACGAAGACTATGCTGGATTTGCCTTTGAACTCTGGGGCCTGAGTCGTGTGATTAAATAAGTTCCCTGTGGACGTCAAGTATCGCCGCGTCGATTTTTTCCTGAATGGCTTTTTCGATCTGGTCCAGACGTTGGGTGATCAGCTGTGAGGATGTGCCAAGGGCAGCGATTGTCCAGGTCGCGCAATCCAGGGCTTCATGATCGGCGGTTTCTGCTACGGCCAGGTCCGGTTCTCTGCCCCATGTGGCGCGCAGAGGGGTGAAGACTTTGCGTTTGGCTTTGAGGTCTTCGCAGCCGTAGAGTTGGAAGTGTAGGGTGAGTACGCCTACGTGGGGTGTTATCGCGGCATGTTGTTGAGGTGCGTTGCCTTCTTTGAGTAGTTTTCTCAGTGCTTCAGACATGGTTCTTCCGATTTGGGTGCAGGAACCGGGGAAGGCAGTCTGCCCTCGCCGGTTCTCGGACAATTCAGGGGGAGTCCACACAGTTTCAGAAGCTGCGCCCCATTTGCACCCCTAAGCTGCTAGTAGGTTTTGTTTAGCCTACTACAGGCGTAGCCCTCTTGATAATAGCCGCTGTATCGGTGCCGGATGGCAGGTTCCCGTAGTTCATGCCGCCATTGGATTGCAGGCGGGAGGCGCAGAAGGCGTCTGCCACAGCTTTGTTGGCGTTGCGCAATAGCAGGGATGCCTGCATGGCCAGCGCCATCCGGTCGACCAGGTTGCGGGCGCGGTACTCTAGGTCGCTGGTGCCGGTGAAGTCATTCTTCAATTGCACAAGGAACTGGTCAAAGCGGCGGTCTGCACCTTTTGCCTCGGACGCTTCATGGAAGAACGCCTCCAGGGTTTCCGGTTCTTTATGGATGGCACGGAGGGTGTCCAGACACTGGACGTTTCCGCTGCCTTCCCAGATCGCATTGACCGGAGATTCCCGGAACAGGCGGGGCATTATGCAGTCTTCCATCACGCCGCTGCCTCCGATGCATTCCATGGCTTCATAGGCGTGGTTAGGTGTGCGTTTGCAGATCCAGTATTTGCCTACAGGAGTAGCAAGACGGGCCAGCAGACGCTCGTGTTCCTGATCCTGGTTGTCCAGCGAACGGGCGATTCGCAGGGTGTAAGCGAGGGCCGCTTCGTTTTCCAGAGCCAGGTCGGCAAGTACGTTTTGCATCAGAGGCTGATCGCTCAGGCGGCTGCCGAAGGCGCTGCGGTGGCGGCAGTGATGTGAGGCCTGAGCCACAGCCTGGCGCATTCCGGCAGAACTGCCGATCATGCAGTCGAAGCGGGTCATGGCTACCATTTCTATGATAGTGGGTACTCCACGGCCTTCTTCACCAATCATCCATGCCAGAGCTCCGCGCAGTTCTGCTTCGCTGGATGCGTTGGCGACGTTGCCCATTTTGTTTTTCAGGCGCTGTATCTGCCATGGGTTTTTGCTGCCGTCCGGGCGCCAGCGTGGCATCAGGAAGCAGGACAGGCCGCGGGAGGTCTGAGCCAGTACCAGAAAGGCGTCACACATAGGGGCGGAGACAAACCACTTGTGACCTACCAGTTCATAAGCCTGGCCAGGGCCACTGTTTTCTGCGGGGTAGGCCATAGTGCTGTTTGCGCGCACGTCGCTGCCACCCTGTTTTTCGGTCATCGCCATGCCGATGGTTACCGAGCTTTTCTCTGTATCTGGAACGTTGCGGGGGTCGTAGCTGTTGGCCAGTACGCGGGACTCCCATAAGGCTGCCAGTTCCGGTTGTTTACGGATAGACGGAATGGCGGCAAAGGTCATGGTGACCGGGCAGCAGTGTGCAGCTTCTACTTGAGAGTGCATGTAATACTTTGCTGCGCGGGTGACGTGCGCGCCTTTGCCGGGGTCTGTCCAGGGGCTGCTGTGCAGTCCGTTCTCGAAGGCGGTACTCATCAGTTCATGATACGAAGGGTGAAAATCCACCTGATCGATGCGGTGGCCAAAACGGTCGTGGGTGTTGAACACCGGCTTGTTGTTATTGGCCTGGAAACCCTGGTCGATGGTTGCTGCCCTGCCGGTAAGTGCGCCGAAGGCTTTCAGGTCGCTTTCCGCAGTTGTGGCGCCCTCACGCTTCACAGCTTCCTGAAGCGCAATATCCTCGTCATACAGATTGTAGTTCTCCAGCGCTGGAGGCTGATTGACGACTTCATGAGTGATCGCCAGGTAACGATCGCCGTGATCTTTGGAAGATATGGGGGGCGGGGTATTCATAGCTACCTCCTGGTGCCGGTCAACCCCTGTATGCAAAAGCGGATGATGGTGTTGACCAGCGAATCGTTGTTGTTGGTTTCACCTGCGGCTACCTGTCCGGCCTGCCTTGGTGACAGCGGTCCGACAAAGCTTTCCGCTATGGCGCCTACCAGACAGGTGCTGCTCTGGCGTGCATCCTGATCCGGAATGCACCCTTCCTCGATGCCTTCACGAATCGCTTGCTCAAACAGAGTGGCGTAGGCTTCCCGGTAGGCCAGCCGCTCTTCTTCTAATTTCGGGTCCACCGGCTCGGCAATGAGTGACCATGCAATCACCGGGGCTTTCATTGCACGTTCGGCAAACTGTCTCAGTGCACTTTCCAGTCGCGTTATTGCATTTCCCGGTGTTGCCAGAGCTTCCGCTACTTTGTCCACTTCGCGCTGTGTCGCCTGGCGGAATATTTCCGCAAACAAGTCTTCTTTTGACTTGAAATGCCTGTAAATCGTTCCTGTAGCCACGCCTGAAAGCTGTGCAATACGGGTAATTTTCGCATTACGGAAGCCCCCTTCTGCCACGCACTGAAAAGTGCAATTGGCAATCTGTTGACGCGCGGCGGTTTTGCGATGCCGCATTTTTTCCGTTTCACGGTAGGCCATTCCGGCTCTCTCCAATCAATGAATCATTATTCATTCTTTTAATTAAAGCAACATATCTTCAGGTAGCAAATATTATTAATAAAAATCAACATTCTACGCACGGTTACAAAAATTCACAAAAAATATATTGGCGGGAAATAGCGCTGTAATGGAAAGCGGATTATAAAGGCCTCTAGACAGGGCCGCAGTAGCGGCGGGTCGAGGTTAGGTGCTGTACCTTACTCTGGGGCGCGGCACTTGTAATAGTGTTTTCGTTGATGGAGAAAAATATGAGTGAGTTCGACGAAAGCAACCTGGAGCAATCCGGGAGCTGGGTTAACGAGAGTAGCGATGCCCATTCGATCACAGGTCGGGCGCGGGTACGGGAGCAGTTGCAGCGGGATATTGAAACATTTCTGAGCCAGGGGGGCAGAATCCAGGAAGTTGCGACATCTTTCCGTGCAGACTCCCCCCGCAAGGTTGAGACGGACTTTAACAATCGCTCTCTCTGATCACTGTCTGTGCAGGCCGGGGTTGTTGCAGGCCCCGACCATTATTGTAAAGCCTGTTTTCAGGCTTTCCTTTGTCCCTCCTGTAATCACAGTCGCTGTTGTTACATTCTGCCTGCCTGTTACTTTTGGTGGGCAAGGGCCCGCACTTGCGTCTGTTGGCAGCCTGCAACCGGCCGCCCCGGAGGTGTATGATGGGGTAAGCGGCGCCGCAATGGCCATGCCGCCGGGATTTTTGATCCAACTCTATAGCAGTGTCATTCAGGAGGTTTTCAGTGCCCTTATCAACTCCCCGTGCCTTTCCGGCTACCCGTCTGCGTCGTAATCGGGCCAGTGATTTTTCTCGCCGCCTGGTGAGGGAACACCAACTGACGCCGGATAACCTGATCTATCCGGTTTTTGTTCTTGAGGGTGAGGGGCAGCGCGAGCAGGTGCCGTCCATGCCTGGCGTGGACCGCGTCAGTATTGATCTTCTGGTTGAGCAGGCTGCAGAACTGGTTGAGCTGGGCATTCCCGCAATAGCTTTGTTTCCCGTTGTCCCTGCGGAGAGGAAAAACCTGTTCGGCTCTGGTGCCTGGGATTCTGAGGGGCTTGCGCAGCGGGCAGTCCGGGCATTAAAAAAGGCTTATCCGGAGCTGGGCGTGATAACCGATGTAGCACTGGATCCATTCACCACCCATGGTCAGGATGGCATCATCGACGACGATGGATACGTGTTGAACGATATTACTGTGGAAGCCCTGGTAAAGCAGGCCCTGTCTCATGCGGAGGCAGGTGCTGATGTCGTTGCGCCCTCCGATATGATGGACGGCCGTGTTGCCGCCATGCGTGAAGCGCTGGAGTCTGCTGGGCATGTGAATACCCGCATCCTGGCCTACTCTGCCAAGTACGCATCCGGCTATTACGGGCCGTTCCGGGATGCTGTCGGCTCTGCAGCAAACCTGGGCAAGAGTAACAAGGCCACCTATCAGATGGATCCGGCCAACAGCAATGAAGCGATTCATGAAGTGATGATGGATCTGGCAGAGGGCGCGGATATGGTGATGATCAAGCCGGGCATGCCCTATCTGGATATCGTGCACCGGGTGAAAACCGAGTTGCAGGTGCCGACATTTGTTTACCAGGTCAGCGGCGAGTACGCCATGCACATGGCAGCGGAGCAGAATGGCTGGCTTGATGGTGACACAGTCATGATGGAAAGCCTGATGGCTATGCGCCGTGCTGGCGCAGACGGAATTCTGACTTACTTTGCAGTGCGGGCTGCACGATTGATGCGGGCTCAGACGCGCTGAAACTGTATTACGTTAGTCACCCGCTGCCGGAAAATGCCTCCGGGGCGAACCACACAGGAACGGAAGGGCCATGACAACTGACATTACCAGTAAACGGAAGGCGGACGGAGAGCAGATCGTTCCGGCCTCAGTGGATGTTCCCCCAGCGGGTGAAGTGATCAATCTGGACGCCAGTGAGAATTACTTTAATCGTGAGCTGAGCCAGCTCCGGTTCAATTACCGGGTGTTGAAACAGGCGCTTGATACTGCTCACCCGCTGTTTAACCGTCTGATTTTCTGCTGCATTTTCAGTAGTAACATGGATGAGTTTTTTGAAATACGGGTAGCTGGCCTGCGTCAGCAGATGAAATACGGCCGGGAGACGGTTGGTGCCGACGGCATGATCCCGGAACAGGCGTTGAATGAGATCAGTCGTGTTGCCCATGAGTACATCAACGAGCAGTACGACATTCTCAACAATGTCCTGATTCCGGAGTTGGAGAAAGAGAACATCCACTTTGTGCGGCGTCGGGAGTGGACACCGGAACAGGCGGAGTGGGTGCGTAATTATTTTGAAGATGAAATTCTGCCGGTGGTCAGTCCTATCGGCCTGGACCCATCACATCCATTCCCGCGTCTGGTGAACAAGAGTCTGAACTTTATTGTTGAACTGGATGGCAAGGATGCTTTTGGGCGGGAGACCGGCATGGCCATCGTGCCTGCGCCGCGCTCACTGCCGAGGCTGGTGCGCCTGCCGGATGAGATTTGCAATGGCGGGGAGAACCTGGTGTTCCTGTCTTCCATGATCCACGCCCATGCAGATGAGCTTTTCCCGGGTATGGAAGTCAAAGGCTGTTATCAGTTCCGTCTCACCCGCAACGCCGATCTGGAGTTGGAGGATGATTTGGAAGATCTGGCGTCAGCCCTGCGCGGAGAGCTTCTCAGCCGCCGGTTTGGCGACGGTGTGCGGCTGGAAGTTGCGGACAATTGCCCGCAGGAACTGGTGCAGTTCCTGTTGACGGAGTTTGGTCTGGGGGCGCGGGATTTATACCAGGTAAACGGCCCTGTGAATCTTACCCGTTTGATGGCAGTTACCAGCCTGGTGGATCGTCCCGATCTGACTTACGCTGGTTTTTCGCCGTCTATCCCCCGGTCGATCCGAAGCAAAGAAACTATCTTCGATGCTATCCGGAAGCGGCCTATTTTACTGCACCACCCCTTCCAGAATTTCAGCCCGGTAGTTGATCTGTTGCGCCAGGCAGCAAAGGATCCGCAGGTTCTTGCGATTCGGCAGACCCTTTACCGTACCGGTGCTAACTCGGAGATCGTTGAGGCGCTGGCTGATGCGGCCCGTCGAGGAAAGGAAGTAACGGCTGTTGTCGAGCTGCGGGCACGATTCAGTGAGGCCGAGAACCTTGAGTTGGCAAGCCGGTTGCAGGAAGCCGGTGTTATTGTGGTGTACGGTGTTGTGGGGTATAAGACCCACGCCAAAATGATCCTGATTGTACGCCGTGAGGAGGGGCGCTTGCGCCGCTATGTGCACCTGGGAACTGGTAACTATCATGCTGCGAATGCGCGCCTTTACACTGATTACAGTTTTCTGACGTGTGACGAGTCGATCGGCGACGATGTGAATAAACTGTTCCAGCAGTTGACTGGTATGGGTAAGGCGCTGAAAATAAAGAAATTATTTCATGCGCCGTTTACACTCCTTACCCGCCTTCTTGGTTTGGTTGAGCGTGAAACCGCACTGGGTAGAAAAGGGCGGATTGTCATCAAGATCAACGGGTTGACAGAAATTCAGTTGATCAAGGCGCTTTACCGGGCTTCTCAGGCGGGCGTGCAGATCGATTTGATTGTGCGTGGTATTTGTAGCCTGAAGCCCGGCGTGCCGGGACTTTCCGATAATATTCGGGTGCGGTCTGTTGTGGGGCGTTTTCTGGAGCATACCCGGATTTATTGTTTTGGTAATAATGGAAAGCCGGATGTTTACTGTTCAAGTGCAGACGGCATGGAGCGTAACCTGCTGAATCGGGTTGAGACTGCATTTCCCATTGAAGATCCGGAATTGATCGCACGGGTGCGCGAAGATCTGGATACCTACCTGGCAGACAATTGCCAGTCATGGGTTTTACAACCGGATGGAAGTTATATTCAAAACCAGCCGGGCGAAGGAGAAGAACGTTTCGCCTCGCAGTTGGTGTTGCTTGAACGCCTGACGGGAAAATCCTGACATTTTCAGACGGAGAGAATTTTTGAAAGCAAAATGGATTATTGCTGGCGCCGGTGTACTGGTTGTGGCTGGCGCTGGCGCAATGCCTTGGGTCGTGGGTTATGTAACCGAGCAGCAGTGGCAGCAGGTTACCCGGGAGCTGAATCAGTCGCAGCAGTTTGTGCAGATGCAGACGGAAGATTATCGCCGGGGGTTCTTTAGCGCAGAACTGGATGGTGCGGTAACGGTGCTTAACCCTGAGACCGGTGAAACTCACCCTGTGGAATATCGGGCCAAGGTGACTCATGGTATCACCGGCAGCTTGATCGATTTTAAACCGGTGGATGGATGGGCACCAGAAGGCGCTGGCTGGTTTCAGGAAGAGCCCCGGCTGACTCTGGAATCCCGTCTCTGGGGTAATGCAGTGCTTGAGCTGGAGGCACCAGCTATGGCCATCAACGACCCTGAAGGCGGTGAATCACTCAGAACCAGTAGCGGTGTTATCCGGGTTGAGCTCAGTGACGCCGGGTCGAAGGCTGAAGCGCTGGTGGTATGGCCACAGTTAAGTTTTACCGGGCCGGATATGAACGTCCGTGTTAATGACTTCCGTGCTGAGCAGAGCATGTCTCACCTGAATGGCGATGTCTGGACAGGAACCATGGAGTCCTCGATTGCGTCTGTTGAAATGACCTCATCCGCGGCTCCGCCGGTAACCCTCGAGGAGCTGCGGGCGAGCAGCAGTACCGAGGCAAAAGATGACGGGCAGCGGCTGGATTCCCGGTTGTTGATTGAGGCAGGGAAGGTTCGCCTTGAAGACGAGGCCTATGGGCCGCACAAACTTTCGTTCGTTCTCGAAGATCTGGATGTTGCGAGCTGGGGTAATCTGACAACCAGTATTGCGGAGCTTCAGAACACGGCGCTTGCATCGGATGCGGGCAGCCGTGAGGCGTTTGAGCGGCAGATGGCCGCCATGGGGCAGGTGAGTATGGCCATGCGCGATCTGGCCGTGGAAGGTTTCTCAGTGGGGTTTCCCGAGATTTCCCTGAATACGCCTGAAGGCGCGGTAACCGGCAGCGTAATGATCAGCCATCCCGAGCTGGCAGACGATCAGAAAGGTGAAATGCTGATGGTCATGCAACAGCTAACCGGATCCATGAATCTGAGCATGCCTGCTGTGTTGGCAGATGAGTACCCAGGGGTGCGTTTGCAGTTGGCGCCGCTGATCAAGCAGGGATTGCTGGTGCCTGAGGGCGACCGTCTGGTAATGGCTGCGAAGCTGAACGATATGGTTATCAGCGTTAACGGCCAGGAAATTCCTCTGCCACCCCTGTTTTAGAGTGGTTTGAGTAAAAAAGCCCCGATTGGGGCTTTTTTTGGTTTACTGACATGGGTTTCAGGCTTCGCGGAACTTTTCTTTCAGGGCTGCGACGACGGCCGGGTCAACGAACTCAGATACATTTCCGCCAAGGGAAGCGATCTCTCTGATCAGGCTGGAGGAAATGTAGGAGAGATGGTTGGATGGTGTCAGAAATACACTTTCCAGTTCCGGCGCCAGGCGGCGATTCATATCCGCAAGCTGGAACTCATACTCGAAATCGGACATTGCTCGCAGTCCGCGGATAACAACGGTGGCGCCCTGGTCGCGGACGAAATCGGCAAGCAGGTAGTTGAAGCCTGTCACACTGACGTTGGAGATGTGAGTTGTTGCCTGTCGGACCAGCTCGCAGCGCTCTTCCACGTTGAATAATGGCTTTTTCTTGGAGTTATAGGCTACGGCAACCACAACCTCATCAAACATCCGGCTGGCACGCTCGATAAGATCTGTATGCCCGTTGGTGATGGGGTCAAAGGTGCCCGGGTAAATAACTTTAGACATGCACAGCTCCTTTTTTATAAGGCGCCCAGAGTATCAGCATTCCAGCTATTTCTGTAGGTGCTGTACGAGCGGGGCGTGTGAGAGCCCCGGCCAAATTACAGGATGCTCAGCGAATAAAGAACTTGTAAACCATTTTGTGGAAGGATGTCCCGTACGGAGGGTAAACAAACTTCCCGCTATTGAACTTCTGTTTGGCAAAAATGGCGCGCTGATGCGAGAAGGTAAGGAAGCCTTCCTTGCCATGGTAGTGCCCCATGCCGGAGTCGCCTACTCCGCCGAAAGGCAGATCATCCTGAGCGACATGCATCAGTGAATCGTTGATGCACATGCCCCCCGAAAGGGTGCTGTTGATCACTTGCTGCTGCTGGTTGCGATCATATCCGAAAAAGTAGAGTGCCAGCGGGCGCGGGCGCTCGTTGACATACTGGATTGCCTCATCGAGATTTTCATAGCTCACAACAGGGAGAATGGGGCCGAAGATCTCATCCTGCATGAGCTTCATGTCCGGTGTGGTTTTCAGTACCAGCGTTACCGGGATCTTGTGAGTGCCGTCGCCCATATTTTCCTGTGCCGGGTTTATCTCGATCAGCTCGGCGCCCTTGGCTCTGGCGTCCTCCAGATAGCCTTGCAGGCGATTGTACTGGCGCTCGTTGATAATGGCTGTGTAGTCGTCATTGTCGCGCAGTGAGGGGTACATCTCTGAAAACTGTGTACGGAATTCGTCTACGAAGGCCTGAGTGCGGTCATCTGGGCAGAGTACGTAATCTGGTGCCACGCAGGTCTGGCCGGCATTGAATGCTTTGCCAAAAGCAATCCGCTGGGCCACATCTTCCATGGGAACGTCCGGGGAGATGATTGCGGGTGATTTGCCGCCCAGTTCCAGGGTGACCGGTGTCAGGTTTTCAGAAGCTGCGCGCATCACCAGTTTGCCAACAGAAGTGGAGCCGGTGAACAGCATATGGTCGAATGGCCGGGCGGAAAAATCGGCGGCAACATCGGCTTCGCCATTGATAACCGAGACCAGATCTTCCGGGAAATTTGCGGCGATAAGTTCCTGGAATAACGCAGATGTGTGGGGCGTGAATTCAGACATTTTGATCATTGTACGGTTGCCCGCTGCAAGCGAGGCCACGAGCGGGCCGACTGCAAGGTAGAGCGGGTAGTTCCAGGGTACGATCACACCCACAACGCCTTTGGGCTGATAACAGACCTTGTTGCTGGCGGGCTGGAACAAAATGGAGACATGCCGGCGGGAGGGCTTCATCCAGCCTTCAAGGTTTTTCAGGGTGTAGTTGATCCCCTGAACAGAAGGCATAACTTCCGCAATCAGGGACTCATCCCGGGAACGACAGGAGAAATCCCGGTCTATGGCCTCCACCAGGCGATCCTGATACGCCAGCAGGGCCTGCTTGAGACGCTTCAGGTTTTCCTGGCGTTCTGCCAGCGACGGAGCGGGATTATTGTGAAACGCTTTTTTCTGATCCCCGAACACCTGGTGAATATGCTGAATGTGCTTTTTGCTCTCTGTGAGCTGAACAACGCTGGCACCCATGGTGTACTCCTCCCGGCGCCATCGCTTCGCGGCAGCGGCCTGCTGTTTTGTGTTGGCGAAAAAACGCTCAGTTTGCATCGGGGGGTATTATTAGAGTATATACTCTAGAGAGTCAAGCGAGCCCCAATGGCGAGCCAGGCCATATGTGAGCTGTCAAACCACGGGCGCTGATAAGATTATGAAGACCAGAGATAAAATACTGCTGTCCAGTCTTGAGTTATTTAACGAACAGGGCGAGCGGAATGTTACAACGAATCATATCGCGGCAAATCTGGCAATTTCTCCGGGCAATCTTTATTACCACTTCCGCAACAAGTCCGACATCATTTACGAGTTATTCCAGGAATATGAAAAACTGGTCGATTTCTATCTGGATATTCCGGAAGACCGGCCCATGACGCTGGACGATATGGCGTTGTATCTGGAGTCGGTGTTTGACGGGCTTTGGAGCTACCGGTTTTTTCATCGGGATCTGGAATATCTTCTGGACAGGGATTCGCGTCTGCGCAACGACTACCGGGAGTTTACCAACCGGTGCCTTGCGGCTATAAGCCGAATATTCGAGAAGTTGGCAGATGCCGGAATTATAGCGCCACAAGAGGAATCTCTCCGGGCGGCCATGTCGTTGAATGTCTGGCTTGTTATTACGAACTGGATGGCTTTTCTCAAGACGGCTCATGCAGCCAAGGCTTCCGCAAGCCTGACTCTTAACGAACTAAAACAGGGGATTTACCAGGTATTGACGCTCGAGATGCCTTACCTTACGCCGGCATACCGTAAAGAAGTTATGGCGCTGCGGGAGCAATATCGGCCAACAGTGCCGGAACCTTTGGTTGATGAACCTGTCATATTGTCGGGTGCCGGGAATCCGGACATTTCCGGCGCTTCCTGAGTGAGTTCTCAGGTTTTAGCACGTTGTAAACCCTGACGTTTTACCGGCCTGCTTTTTTCAGGCCGGTTTTTTCTGTGTTATTCCTCTGCGTTCCCGGAGCCTTCCAGCCAGTTAATCAGTGCCGCCCGGCATTCATCAACACCACGCTTTGAGGTTGATGAAAACATGAGCAGATGCTCAACGCAGGTGAATTCCTCCAGTCTGCGGGAAATGTCCAGCATACTGTTTTTTGCCTGTCCGAATTTAAGTTTGTCGGCTTTGGTTGCCAGAATCATCAGTGGCAACTTGTTATGCTCGCACCATTCGACCATCATCTGATCGAAATCGGTAAGGGGATGGCGGATATCCATCACCAGAACCAGACCGCGCAGGCATCGACGATCGTTCAGGTAATGCCCAAGGTGTTTTTGCCAGTCGTCTTTCATGTCCCGGGATACTTTTGCGTAGCCATATCCGGGCAGATCCACCAGTCGGACATGCTCGCGATTCAGGGAGAAAAAGTTAATGAGACGCGTCCGCCCCGGAGTTTTACTGGTTCTGGCCAGCTTGCCGTTTGCAGTGATTGCGTTCATTGCACTGGATTTTCCGGCGTTCGAACGTCCTGCGAAGGCTACCTCTGCACCTGTATCCGGCGGGCAGTCTTCCAGCCGGGGGGCGCTGATCAGGAAGCGGGCGCTGTTAAAAGAGATGCTTTTTTGAGTCAGATCAGAGTCCACAGCAGTTGGCTTTCCTTTGGATTTCAGTTATCAGGGATTAATGTATAATGCTACACCAAATCCGGGCGGTACGCTTGGCGTAACCGCTGTCAGTCCCGGTTTTGAGCGTGACTGGTCAGCGCCTGCCGGCTGCAAACAAAGAATATTTTCGAGATGAGAGAAGCGGAGCGAGCATGAAGAAACTGATCGCAGGGTTTGTATTCGGCGTTGGGCTTACTGCCATGGCGCATGGAGCAGGTGATCCTGAAGCGGGAAAACAGAATGCAGCGGCCTGTCAGGCATGCCATGGCCAGGGTGGGGCGAAGCCTATTATGGGCTCTTATCCTAAAATTGCCGGGCTGGGTGAAAGGTACATGTATGACCAGTTAGTGGCCATTCAGGAAAATTCCCGGGTTATTCCGGAAATGACCGGGCAGCTGGATGGAAAGTCCAAGCAGGATCTTCAGGATCTGGCAGCGTATTTTGCGTCGCAGGATATGGGCGTCAGCCAGGCAGATCCGGAACTGGTAGAGAAAGGCGCTGCGGTATACCGTGGCGGCAACATGGCTTCCGGAGTACCGGCTTGTGCCGGTTGTCACAATCCGCAGGGCAAGGGCAATGCGCCTGCCGGCTATCCACATCTTGGTGGCCAGAACGCGGAATATCTGGTCAAGCAGCTGAACGCCTATCGTGAAGGTACGCGGACCAGTGGTTCTAATGCTGCCATCATGATGGACGTTGCATCCAGATTGACGGATGCAGAGATTGAGGCTGTTGCCAGTTATATTTCGGGCCTGAACTGATTCCGTTATTCGGTGTCTGAAAAACCCCGCCTTGCGCGGGGTTTTTTGTCTTTCGATCCCGTAATCCTGAACGGTGGAACTTTTCAGGTTCGGCGGGTCATAATTAATCTGTAATGATATTCATACAATCTGGAGATATTTCATGTTCCGAGCGCTCAGAACAGCCGCCTTGCTGATAACAGTCCTGGCGGTATCTGGTCAGGCTTATGCGGCCGACTGGATAGAAGGCACACACTACAAAAAACTGGATACCCCTGTGCACACAAATGCCGATACCGGCGTTGAGGTGGCAGAAGTCTTCTGGTACGGCTGTCCGCATTGCTACAACTTCAAGCCGCTGGCGGAGAGCTGGGAGGCAAATGCTCCGGATTATGTAAATTATGTGCGGATTCCCGCCGCTCTGGGGCGCTCCTGGGAGCCTCATGCCAGGGCTTTCTATGCACTTGAAGCCCTCAACGCGCTGGATAAGCTACACGATCATATGTTTGATGGGCTGGCAGGCCAGCATCTGCCCCTTAATGATGGAGAGTCTCTGGCTGATTTCGTTGCGGGTTATGGTGTGGATCGTGACGAATTCCTTGATAGCTACAATAGCTTTGGCGTGAATGCTCATATGCAGCAGGCTCAGTCAAAAGTCCGGGGCGCGCGGATTACCGGTACACCGACTATGCTTGTAAATGGCAAGTACACGGTCAGTGCCTCTATGGCAGGAAGTCTTGAATCAATGCTGGAGGTTGTAGACTATCTGGTTGAGAAAGAGCACGCTGCGGATTGATTAAGTAGTTCCCCGCCAGGTGGCTTGTTCACTTGAAGAGTTGTCTGGCGGGGCAGAGCGGCAGGTTTACTATGTATAAGCGCTTCAGGAAACAGCTGGATGGTATTGTCAGTGCCCGGGGCGAGCCGAAGGGTTCGAACTCTGGCCTGGAGCATGTGCCTGCGTTTGAGCCCCAGCGTCATCTCCGGCTGCTGACGTTCAATATACAGGTTGGTATCAGCACTTCCTCCTATCGCCACTATCTCACCCGAAGCTGGCAGCATTTTCTTCCCAATCGCAACCGGATTCAGAATCTGGATCGCATAGCCTCGCTGTTGAGTAACTACGATGTGGTTGCTTTGCAGGAGTGTGATGGCGGGAGCCTGCGTAGCGGGTATATCAACCAGGTGCAATATCTTGCTGAGGCGGCTGGTATTCCGTACTGGCATCAGCAGCTGAACCGCAATCTGGGGCAGATTGCCCAGCACAGCAATGGCTTGCTTAGCCGGTTCAGGCCGCTGGACGTGAGAGAATACCGGTTGCCCGGGCTGATTCCGGGGCGCGGAGCCATCGTGGTTCGATATGGCGCTGAAGAGGATCCGCTGGTTCTTGTGCTGATGCACCTTTCGTTAAGCAAAGCGGCGCAGCAGCGCCAGCTCGGTTTCATCAGTGAGCTGATTTCAAAGTACCGGCATGTGATTCTTATGGGTGATATGAATAATCATGCTGAGGAGCTTCTGACCCGGACGCCGCTCAAGGATACCGATCTGGTGCCTTTACCTGATACGGCCCACAGCTTTCCGAGCTGGCGTCCAGAGAAAGCGCTTGACCATATTCTTGTGAGCCCGAGTTTGCAGGTCCGGCGGGCAGAGGTGGTGAGTTATCCTATGTCGGATCATTTGCCAATTGCTATGGATATAGCTTTGCCGGATGGGTATCTGGAGAAGTTTTGAGATACCCATAAGAAATATCCACAAAAAAACCCGGCAGATCGCCGGGTTTTTTTGTGGATACCAGATCAGGAATTACTTGATCTTGGCTTCCTTGTACGCAACGTGCTTACGGACAACCGGATCATACTTTTTGATCTCGATTTTTTCCGGAGTGTTACGCTTGTTCTTGATGGTCGTGTAGAAATGACCCGTACCTGCTGAAGATACCAGCTTGATTTTTTCGCGCATGATGCGACTCCTTAAAATTTCTCGCCGCGGGCACGAAGATCGGCCAGTACAGCGTCAATGCCTTTTTTGTCGATGATGCGCATGCCCTTGGTGGATACGCGCAGCTTCACGAAACGCTTTTCGGTTTCAACCCAAAAGCGGTGGCTCTGCAGATTCGGCAGAAAACGACGACGAGTGTGATTCATCGCGTGGGATACATTATTACCGGCTACCGGACGCTTACCGGTTACCTGACAAACTCTGGACATACTTGCCTCCGACCTGAGCAATGGTCTTATTAAATGCGAATTCGATTTTTAATGCGTCTCTGGTTGCCGAGGAACGCTTACGCCCCTTGTTTGCGCCTCTAAACTGAACGCTGCTCGCCAGACGCCGCCAGAAAGGGACGCTTTTATACCAGAACCAGCAGCGCAACGCAAAAAATTGTTGGGAAATTGGCCAGTTTATCGGCCTGAATCTGTAGCGATCTACATCAATCCACGTTCAGCAAGGGATATTACCTCACCGTGGCCAATTACCATATGGTCAAGAACCCTGATATCTACCAGTCCAAGAGCTTCTTTCAGGCGCTTGGTCAGCGAAATGTCGGCCTGACTGGGTTCTGCAACACCGGAAGGATGATTATGGGCAAAAATGACGGCCGCAGCGTTGTCTTCCAGTGCTTGCCGGACAACCTCTCGCGGATATACGGCTGCGCCATCAATCGTGCCGCGGAATAGTTCCCGGTACTGGATAACCCGGTGGCGGTTGTCGAGGAAAAGGCCCGCGAATACCTCGTGAGGATAAGTGCCCAACCGGCTGGTGAGAAAGCGCCGGGTGTCCTCTGGTGAGCGCAACGGGTCTCCCTGGCGCAGGGGTTCATCCATAACCCGCCGGGCCATCTCCATGGCTGCCTGCACCTGTGCATACTTTGCTGTGCCCAGTCCCTTGACGCCACAGAACTGTCTGCGGGAGGCCGTCAGGAGCCCGCGTAATCCGGAAAATTCCTGCAGCAAAAATCGTGAGAGCTCCATTACTGGCATGCCAGTTGTGCCGGTGCGGAGAAAAATTGCCAGCAGTTCGGCGTCAGAGAGGCTTTCGGCCCCGTGGGCGAGCAGTCGTTCCCGGGGGCGTTCGTCCATGGGCCAGGGAGAATCCGTCATTTGAGCTTCCTTGCGTATAATCCGATGGTTTTTGCGCTTCCTGCGCCTTTCAATTACAAAGGTTACTTCAAAAAGTAACAAACGGTAAACGTACCGGGGACCTGGCAGGCTGTCGGTATCGTCAGGGCATGCTATCTTATAAGTCTTTCTTTATAAGTGGATACGGAGCCTTTATGAAGGTCAGAAAGATTCTGCTGGGTATAACCGGCGGCATTGCGGCCTATAAAAGTGCTGAGCTTGTGCGCCTGCTGAAGAAGTCCGGTAACGAGGTCAGGGTTGTCATGACCAGGGGTGCTGAAGCCTTTGTGACGCCGTTGACTTTCCAGGCTCTCAGCGGCGAGCCTGTGCGCACCTCTCTGCTGGATCCGGAAGCTGAAGCTGGCATGGGGCATATAGAGCTGGCAAAGTGGGCCGATCAGGTGGTTATTGCTCCGGCCTCTGCGGATTTCATCGCACGGCTTGCCCAGGGGATGGCTGACGATCTGTTGACCACGGTTTGTTGTGCGACAGAAGCGCCTGTTGCGGTGGTGCCTGCTATGAATCAGGCGATGTGGGGTAATGCCCGTACGCAGCGCAACATTCGCCTGTTGAGCGACGACCCGCAGATAACGCTGTGGGGGCCGGATCAGGGTGAGCAGGCCTGTGGTGATACCGGGGCGGGGCGCATGCTTGAGCCGGGGGTGATTGCCGGGCTGATAATGGGCGGGGGTTCCGGTTCTGGTGAGCTTGCAGGTAAACGTGTGGTTATTACAGCTGGCCCTACGCGCGAACCTATCGACCCTGTGCGTTATATCAGCAATCACAGTTCGGGCAAGATGGGTTATGCCCTGGCCGCTGCGGCCCGGGATGCGGGCGCCAGTGTACTCCTGGTGAGCGGGCCTGTGACGTTGCCTGTTCCGGCAGGGATCGAAGTCCGCAATGTCGTTACCGCAAACGATATGCTACAGGCGTCCTCACGGGCAGTGGATGAAGGCTGTGATCTGTTTATTGCAACCGCTGCCGTGGCAGACTACCGGCCTGAGACCTGTGCCAGTGGAAAAATCAAGAAATCCAGTGAGAACATGTCGCTACCATTGATACGCAATCCGGACACGCTGGCTACTATTGCCGGGCGCCCGGACGCGCCGTTTACCGTGGGCTTTGCAGCTGAAACATCTGATGTTGCCCTGTATGCCAAAGACAAAATGCAGCGCAAAAACCTGCGCATGATTGTTGCAAATGACGTGTCGTCCCCCGGTTTGGGGTTCAACAGTGACAATAACGCCGTGACTGTTTTCTGGCCGGAAGGGCAGGAAGCTATTGGCCCGGATACCAAGCAGGCAATTGGTGCACGCCTTGTGGCGCTAATCAGCCAACACCTGAAGCAGGGATAGTATGAGCAGAAAGAATTTACAGGTACGCATTCTTGATGACCGGATTGGCGACCAGATTGCTTTTCCGGAATACGCCACCGAGGGCTCCGCCGGGCTTGATCTGCGTGCCTGTCTTGATGCGCCATTAACGTTGGAGCCGGGTGATACGAAGTTGATCCGGACCGGGCTGTCCATACACATTGCCGATCCTTCGCTGGCGGCAATGATTCTGCCCAGAAGCGGGCTCGGCCACAAACACGGCATTGTGCTTGGTAATCTGGTTGGCCTGATTGATTCCGACTATCAGGGCGAGTTGATGGTGTCATGCTGGAACCGTGGTGATACGACTTTTACCATTGAGGTCGGTGAACGGATAGCGCAGTTGGTACTGGTGCCTGTTGTCCAGGCAGATTTTGAGGTGGTTTCCGATTTTGATGCCAGCAGCCGGGGCGAAGGCGGGTTTGGTTCTACCGGTACCCGATAAGCGTCACACAGGAATTTGTTGCGGTGTCTATACTTTTCCGACAAGTGCTTGTCCAGGACAAAAAAAGATAATTGCAGGATGAACTATGAAACTGGGTAAGAAGAAAACTTCCGAAGCGCTTGCTGATGAACAGCCTGCCGCTAAAGCGGGGAAAAAACCGAAAACGCGAGCACCCGCAGGCTCAAAACTGAAGCATCTAGGCTCGACGGCGTTAAGTCAGGCGTTGGTAGTTCTTCTGGCGGGTTTGATTGCTGTTGTTCTTGTGCATTTTCTGGTGCTGCAGCCTGCTGCAGAGCAACGCTTCAGTGCATGGAAAACCGCTGAAGCCGATGCGGCTTCCCAGCGTTTAAACCAGTATCTTGGGTTAATACAACAGAGCGTAAATGGTCTGGCAACCCAGCCCCATGTTGTTGATACGTTAATGCAGCGTATCGATGCGGGTCCCGTTGAGAAAAAGCTGGTTACCGCTATGCCAGGCGTCAAAGCTGCTTTTCTTTTTCCCTACCGCCAGATCCCGAGGACAGGGAATGGAAACGGGCTGCTGGGTTTTGCAGGGCTTGAGCTGGCCCGTCGCGCTGAAAACGGCCAGCCCCTGTATCCGGATGCCTTTCCCCGGGAGAGTGAGTGGTATATGCAGATGGCTGCCCCCGTGCGCAATCCGACCAGCAAGGCCGTTGTAGGCAGTCTTCTGGTGGTCTTCGACGCTTCACTTTTACAGCCGCTTCTTTCCGTGGTAAACACCCGGCTCGGAGGGGATATGTCACTGGTTCAGACTGTCTCCGGGGCCCCCCGTACATTCGTTGGCAAGGGGAGTGGTGTTGACACAGGTACGACGGAAGTCCGGACACTCGTTAACCCCGATTGGACTGTCCGCTATAAACCGGGCGCTCTGCCGGAATCAGCCGTCAGTACCCTGATGGTGGCGCTTCTGGTCGGCATTCCGGTTTTGGTGGCGGCAACCTTGGTGTGGTGGCTGCTGATCAGCGCTCAGAAAGGTCTGCGCCACGAAGTGACCAGCCTGATTCAATGGGCTCACAAGGTGTTTGGTGGTGAACGCCAGAAAGTGCCTGCCTTGAAGTGGGATATGGTTGCCTCCGCTGGTGAGGTGCTTTACCGGTTGTCTCAGGTGACGGAAAAACGTGTGGCCAAGGCGGCGGAAAATGCCCGGCCGAAGCCCGCAAAAAGCGCAAGGCCGGCTGAAGCTTTAGATGCTGAACCTCTGTTCCAGGACAAGGAACTGCCGGACATCGACATGCTCGATGGTGATGAAGATGTTCTGGGCTTTGGAAGCGGCAATAATGACAGTTCATTTTTCAGCGGCGGCGAAATGCCCGGAGTTGAAGAGGCGGATGAGTTTTCCGTAGAGATGTCACCGGATATTTTCCGGGCTTATGATATCAGGGGCATTGTCGGCGAGACTTTGTCGCCGGCCATTGTTGAGCGTATTGGCATGGCTATAGGTTCAGAAGCCATCAGTCGCGGGCTGGCGTCGTTGTGCATTGGCTACGACGGCCGTCACTCAAGCCCTGAGTTAGCAGACTCGCTGGCCAGAGGTGTTATGGCCTCGGGCTGTAATGTTATTCATGTGGGTGCTGTGCCAACGCCAGTACTCTATTTTGCGACCCATTATCTTGAGAACGGGTCAGGCGTTATGGTGACGGGCAGCCACAACCCGGCCAACTATAACGGGCTCAAAATCATGCTGGGCGGCGAAACCCTTTCTGGCGCGGCTATTCAGGCGCTTTACCGGCGGGTTCAGACGGGCGACCTTGCTGCCGGCCGCGGTACCCAGTCCTCTGAAGATGTTCGCAGGGCATACCTTGACCGCATTCTTGGTGATATTGCTGTCGCAGCCCCGCTCAAGGTTGTGGTGGATGCCGGCAATGGTATCGCGGGAGAGTTGGGTCCCATGCTTATCGAAGAGCTGGGATGCGAAGTGATCCCGCTATACTGCGATGTTGACGGAGATTTCCCGAACCACCATCCCGATCCTGGCAAGCCAGCGAACCTTGTTGACTTGATTGAGAGGGTTAAAGCCGAAGGCGCTGATCTTGGTGTGGCGTTTGATGGCGACGGTGACCGGTTGGGTCTGGTGACCAACACAGGCAAGATTATCTGGCCGGATCGCCTGCTGATGCTCTTTGCCCGTGACGTGGTTTCACGGAATCCCGGGGCCGATGTGCTTTATGATGTGAAGTGCAGTCGCCGCCTTGCAGGCGTGATTTCCGAAGCTGGCGGGCGACCCATAATGTGGAAAACCGGCCACTCGCTGATGAAGGCAAAGATGAAGGAAACCGGAGCTCTGCTGGCGGGCGAGATGAGTGGTCATATTTTCTTCGCAGAGCGCTGGTACGGGTTTGATGACGGGCTCTATGCGGCTGCGCGACTTCTTGAAATACTGGGTATTGAAGACCGGCATAGTGATGAGGTGTTTGAAGACTTCCCGGAAGATATCAGCACTCCGGAGCTTAACGTTGAAGTGACAGATTCCAGCAAGTTCACCATTATGGATAAGTTGACCAGCGAGGGTGAATTTGGTGACGGTAATGTCAGCAACATAGACGGTATTCGTGTGGATTACGCTGACGGCTGGGGTTTATGCCGCGCATCCAATACCACGCCGGTTCTGGTTTTGCGTTTTGAGGCTGAAACGCAAGAGGCACTGGAACGGATAAAAGATGTTTTCCGGGCTCAGCTGAAGAACGCCGCGCCGGATCTCGTAGCCAGGTTCTGATATCAGCCCTGCATGTGTGCAGACTCCCGATTTTTAATACAGATTTACTAAGGCAACAAGATGACGCTGGATCGTGAAACAGCAATGCAGGTGGCTACAGTACTGAGCCGCGGGTTACCGTATATTCAGAGATTTACGGGGAAAACCGTTGTTATCAAGTATGGCGGCAACGCCATGGAGAATGAGGAGCTGAAGCGCAGTTTTGCCCGTGATGTCGTGCTTATGAAACTCGTGGGTATTAACCCCATTGTTGTCCATGGTGGCGGCCCCCAGATCGGCGAGTTGCTGAAGCGTCTCAACATCCAGTCCCGTTTTGTGAATGGTATGCGTGTTACCGATGCCGAAACGATGGATGTGGTGGAAATGGTGCTGGGAGGGCAGGTAAACAAGGAGATTGTCTCTCTGATCAATGCCCAGGGCGGTACAGCTATCGGCTTGACCGGTAAGGACGCCAACCTCATTCGCGCCCGGAAGCTCGAAGTTGTGGACCGTTCCCCGGAACTGGAGCGTCCTGAGATTATTGATATAGGGCGTGTTGGCGAGGTGGCCAGTATCAATGTTGACGTGATCGATATGTTCACCCGAAGTAACGTGATTCCTGTGATCGCACCTATCGGTGTTGGACCGGATGGCACCTCCTACAATATCAATGCAGACCTTGTCGCTGGTAAGGTTGCAGAGGCCATGAAGGCTGAAAAGCTGATGTTGCTGACCAACGTGTCTGGCCTGAAGAGCAAGGAAGACAAGGTGCTTACCGGGCTGACTGCTCAGCAAGTGAATGATCTGATTGAAGACGGCACCATTCACGGTGGCATGCTGCCAAAAATCCGCTGTGCGTTGAGCGCTGTCGAGAATGGTGTGCGTACATCTCATATCATTGATGGCCGTGTGGCAAATGCGTGCCTGCTGGAAATTTTCACGGATGAGGGTGTTGGCACCCTGATTTCCCGCAACTGACGGGCCCTGTGCCTGAGGACTTTCCGGATGAAACGTCTGCTAACAATAATGATTCTGGCTGCCTTGCTTGGTTTTGCAGCCTTCAAGGCCGGGGTGTGGTGGCTGGCTGACCAGCGCATGTCAGAAGCTCGTCAGGCCCTTGGCGAGAGTGGGGTGCTGGAGCGTGGCAAAATTGGCTCCGGAGTCGAAGGTCGCCTGGTACTGTCCGGTGCGTCCTGGCAGGATTTCGAACTTACCCAGCCATTGTTTATAGGTCGGGCCGAGTTTGATGCCGGCTCTCCCATCGCTTTGCTCAAAGCTCTGGTGGATCCTTCTGATCTGCCTGCCAGTTGGTCGCTGCAGGCCGAAGGACTGGCATTGGTGCTTGAGGCGACCATGTTCCGCAACTGGGTTACTGCAGATGGCGCCAGCGGGAGTGAACCGGCGTCTTTATTTATGCTTCCCTGTGCACCGGATCCGCGGCAGCAGCTTGGTAGTGGTGATCTGTTACGTATGGGTATCACCCGTCTGGCCGGTGAGCTCATTGTGCACCAGTCCCCTTACCGTCTTCATCTTGAACTGAATTCTGCCAATACTGGCAGCCTGGAGCTTAAGTGGCCAGGCGCCCGTATAAACCTGTCATCTCCCGAATTAACGCTGACGAGTTCGGCTGAGCCTCTTGAACTGAAGCTGAGAGACGGCGGCCTTATGCGGCGGGTTGCAGCCTACTGCGCCCGTGAAGCAGGTGTAGATCCGGCTCAGTGGGCGGGGCGTGCACTGAATTCCTTCAGAGCCGGACTGCAGTCGAGGGGCTGGAGTGCAAGCGAACAGTTGCAGGCACTGTACCGGCAGTGGTTGCTTGAGGGCGGGGAGATTACTGTGACTTTACGGCCGGGTTCCGAATCTCTGGGGATCCCGGTGCGCTCAGCGGATGAGAGTGCTGATGGCTCAGTGGCCTGGGCGCTGGAGTATAATGGTGCCATGGTGCCTGATATTTTTCTTCGTAAAGCAGAACCGGTTGCCCCGGAGCTTCCCAAAGAAGTTCTTGAGCCACAGGCTCCCCGGGAAGACCCGGAAGTTATCCGCTGGCATGTCGAAGATATTGAGCAGGCGACTGAGTGGATCGGGCGTCAGGTTCGGGTGTCTCTCTCTAACAGTAATGTGGTGGACGGGCGCCTCGCTAGTGTTACCGAACGGGAGATGGAAATCGCTCGTGAAGTGGCTGGCGGCGAGGTGGTTTATCCGATAGCTGTCCGCGCAATCACAGTGTTTGAAGTCTGGCGGCGCGGCCAGGTCCAATAGGGTTCAGGCCGCCCCAGGAGGCACAATGCATCAGCCCCGTGACGACGATGGCAGCCGTAAGCGCATCAGTCGCGCCGAAACAGTCCCGAATGTGCGCGAGATGCTGGAAAGGCTTGTTGGGTTGCCGTCTATCAGCAGCGCATCGGCTGAGTGGGATCAGAGCAATGAGCCGGTAGTGCGAACGCTTGGGGAGTGGCTGGAAGCCTTGGGGTTTTCAGTGGAAATTCTGGCGGTGCCCGGCATGCTTGGCAAGTACAACCTGGTTGCTACTCTGGGGCGTGGTTCCGGGGGGCTTGTGCTTGCCGGCCATACAGACACTGTGCCTTTTGATGACAAGCGCTGGCAAAGTGATCCCTTTACCCTGACCGAGCGTGACAATCGCTGGTACGGCCTGGGCACCTGCGATATGAAAGGGTTTTTCCCCCTGGCGATTGAGGCTGCCAAAGCCTTTACCGCTGGCGATCTCAAGCAGCCCCTGATTATCCTTGCAACAGCGGATGAAGAAAGCTCCATGAATGGCGCCAAGGCTCTGGCGGAAGCCGGCAAGCCGAAAGCCCGTTACGCGGTTATTGGTGAGCCTACCAGCCTCAGGCCAGTGCGTATGCACAAAGGCATCATGATGGAGCGGTTAACGTTTGAGGGGCAATCTGGTCACTCTTCCGATCCGGGGTTGGGGCGCAGTGCCCTTGAGGGTATGCAGGAGGCGCTTGGCGAGCTTCTGGCCCTGCGCGAAGGCTGGCAGGAGCAGTACCGCAACCCGAATTTTGATGTGCAGGTACCCACCCTTAACCTTGGGTGCATCCACGGAGGTGACAGTCCTAACCGTATCTGTGCCCGGTGTGAGCTGCACTTTGACCTGCGACCGTTACCGGGAATGAATATGGAGAGTCTGCGTCAGACTATCCTGCATAGAATCCAGCCGGTGGCTGAGCGACGCGGATTAATTATGGAGTTTGAGCCGCTGTTCGACGGTGTTCCACCTTTTGAAACCCAGCCGGATGCGGTGCTGGTAAAGGCTTGTGAGAGGCTTACGGGCCACACCGCCCAAGCGGTCGCTTTTGCAACCGAGGCTCCCTGGTTGCAGAAGCTTGGCATGGAGACACTGGTTATGGGCCCGGGTTCAATCGACCAGGCGCACCAGCCTGATGAGTTTCTGGAGCTGTCACAATTGGAGCCCACGGTGAAAATTCTCAGGGGCCTTATCCGGCAGTTTTGCCTTTAAGTAACCGGGTACTTGCAAGAAAAGCAGATTGGAGAGCAATACTTGAAATCAAACGGCTGGCTGCATTCATTTCGCCATTCATCGCCCTACATCAATGCTCACCGTGGTCGTACGGTTGTATTGAACATTCCGGGTGATGCAGTCGAACATGAAAACTTCATCAACATCATCCATGATATTGCACTGCTGAGCAGTCTTGGGGTGCGTCTGGTTGTTGCTTTTGGTGCGCGCCCGCAAATCCAGAAGCGCCTGGATGATGCGGGCCTGAAGTCGTCATTCTCACGCAGTCTGCGTATTACTCCCGAGAACCACCTGCCCCTGGTTATGGAGGCGACCGGTGGTTTGAGGGCGCATCTTGAAAGCCAGTTGTCCATGGGGCTGGTTAATTCACCTATGCACAATGCCCGCATTCGGGTGAGCAGCGGCAACTATGTAACGGCCAGACCGGTTGGAGTGCTGGACGGAATCGATTTTGGCTACACTGGCAAGGTGCGGCGTGTTGATGTTTCCGGTATCGAGAAGCTTCTGGAGCAAGGACACATTGTTTTGCTGCCTCCTATGGGTTATTCACCGACCGGGGATACCTTTAATCTGTCGTACGAAGACGTTGGTAGCCAGGTGGCCGCAGCTCTGCGGGCAGAAAAACTAATCGTATTCATTGATGATCAGGGGCTGCTTGAACAGGATGGGTCCCTGATCCGTGAGCTTTCAGCAAGGCAGGCACCGGAGCGTCTGGCTGATGGAACCATAACGGGGCACGACGCAGATCTTCTTCGGGCAGCCAGCGATGCCTGCGTCAAGGGTGTCAAACGGGCTCATATCATCAGTTACGTTAGTGATGGCGCGCTGCTGGAAGAACTTTTTACCCGGGATGGTACAGGTACGCTGGTCAGTGGTGATCATTACGAACAGGTTCGCCAGGCACGTGCTGAGGACATCGGCGGCATACTTGGATTGATAGAACCGCTGGAAGAGCAGGGTATTCTGGTGCGTCGATCCCGGGAAATGCTGGAGACTGATATTGAACACTTTGTTGTCGCGGAACGTGACGGCACCATTGTAGGTTGCGCTGCTCTGCATAATTATCCGGATGAGGGCGCAGGTGAGCTTTCTTGTTTTGCTGTGGATTCTGCGTATCGCCGCGCCGGTCGTGGCGACGAAATTCTTTTGATGGTCGAAAAGCATGCCCGTAGCCAGGGAGTCCAGAAGCTGTTCGTGCTCACCACACAAACAGAGCACTGGTTTCGCGAGCGGGGGTTTCAGCCCAGCACGGTTCAGGCTTTGCCCGGGCCCAAGCTCGCATCTTACAATACCCAGCGTAATTCAAAGGTTTTCTTCAAGCCGCTTTGACGGGTTGTGCCAGCACGCCGCTGGAGCCGGTCAGAGCTGTTATGAGTAGTAAGGTTGTGCATACCTGGCTAAGCTGTTTTGCAGATTACGACAGTTAAGATTGCACTGGTTAGTGTGCCCGGAACTGGCCACTATAGTACACTTATAATTGCGGTTATAAGGACCGACATTTTTCCCATAACAACATGTGGTTTTTGCCACTGTTTTCAGAGACATCAGCCGAACATCTGTCTCTTTCCGGCTTTGCCCAATATCAGGTAGTTCATGGATCCGAAAGAACGTCGCAGCAGCCCTCGCAAACCCATCAAACTTGCTGCCCAGATTGTTCTGGGTACTGGTGAGACTTTACCGTGTCAGGTTGCAGATTTTTGCCCTGAAGGCTTGTTTGTCCGTTATTCCGGCGAGACATCCCTTAAGCTTGAGCGGGTTTTTGCTTCAGGTACGCCACCTGAGCTGATCGTGCGTTTTCGGGACCCGGATGGAAAGCGCCGGCATGAGCTCCATGTCAGCATTGTCCGTCGCATTGATGGCGCTATGGGCGTTAATTTCACACGTACCAACCCGGAAGCCGTTGCGGCAATGCTGCAACAGTGTGGCGGTTCCAATACTCAGGACCGTGCATCATTGCGTGCCCCGAGTGAGCGGGTACAGTTTGTCCTGCATCAGTCTGCACGTGCGCTTATACAGCATATCGAACCGCTCATGGACGCTTGTTTCGTGCAAATGGGAACGGCGCTGCGAGATGCTGCCCACGAGGCCAAGAGCGACCAGCAGGCAAATGAGCTGATGGATTTTTCGGGCCAGGTTCAGACCCGGCAACGGGTAATATGGCATCAGATAGCGCGCAATCTGGAATCCCCCCTCAAGCCTTCCCCCAAAGGCTTTCCCGGTTCAGAACTTTCGATGGTGGACAAGGGTGAGTTTGAAGACTGGCTGACAATCCGGGTTATGGTTACCAAGGCTGACACCCTGTACCGCAAAGATCTGTTGCAGTTGAAGCTTCGCCTGGACAAGCTTGGTATCGCTAACGCGACCGGGCACCATAACCCTCTGGGTCCGTCACTTGTATGCGAGTCGTTTCATTCAGGGTTGAGCCAGCTCAAGGCCTCCAGGGAAGTTGAAAAGATCTGCCTGAAGGTGTTTGAACAGTCTGTACTGCTTCATCTGGGGCCGCTATACCAAGAACTGAACAATATCCTGATCCGTCATGGCGTGTTACCCGAGCTGGATCTTAGCAAGTATCTCAGTGAGCACACCGCTGGAAGCTCCCTGAACAAAACGGTTCCGGCTCAGAAGCCAGAAGCCGGAAAGCCCAGTGAGCCTGTCCAGGCCATGTCAAAACCGGCAACCGCTGCGCCAGTGCACCGGGATTCTTCAGGTGCCGGTGCGGTGCCGTCGAAGCCCGCGCCTGTAGGTCGCGATACCGGGCCTGGGAAAACACGCCTGGGTAGTGAGTTCAGGAGCTATGCTCAGGCAGCGCAAACAGCGTTTGCAACCGTGCGGAATCTGCTTGGTACTCTTGCTGCCAGTCGGGCAGTTCGCGGTGAGGCTGAGCCAGAGCCTTTCCCTGTCAACGCAGTGCCGATGTCTTCGGGTGAGTTGCAGCGCGAGCTTCAGCAGCTTCAGACTGAACCCGTTGTCAGTACCACTAATGTTATCCCACTGCGTGAGAGGGTGGTGGGGAAAGTCCGCGAGAGTGGTGCAAAAAAACTGGATGTTGAGCAGCAGAGTACACTTGATGTTGTTGACCGTTTCTTTAACTCGGTTACTGAAAGCCCCAAGCTGAGTGAATATGCCCAGAGACGGATGCGGCAGCTTGAAGTGCCGGTTCTCAAAGTTGTCATGCGTGACCCGGCCTTTTTTGATGACAAAAACAGCCCTGTCAGGGGGGTGATGAACCGACTGGCCCAGCTTGGTATCAAGGGTGGCCGGCTCAACCCGGTCGTTCAGCGCCGTGTCGATGAGCTTATCCAGCGTATTACCTCGGAATTTGAGCAGGATGTAGGGGTGTTTGAGCAGACGGTTCAGGAACTCGACGATCTGATTGATCGCCAGAACCTGGTTTACCGTCGGAATGTTGAACGGGTAACCGCTGCAGCGGAGGGCGCCCAGAAAGTTTCAGAGTCCAAGACTGCGGTTGCAGATGTGCTCAACCGGAAACTTGCGGGACGAAAGGTACCAAAAGCAGTGCTAAGCCTGCTTGAGGGTGGCTGGCAGGATTTGTTGTCGCTGACCTGGATCCGTCAGGGACCGGACAGCCAGGTCTGGCAGGACTATCTCTCGGTTGTTGATTCATTGCTGGTGTTTGCAGAGGACCCTGCCAGCACAGTGAACCTGCCAGAGTTGCTCCGGGTTATACAGGACGGCCTGGCGTCGATTTCAAGCAACCATATGCCGTCAGCCCAGATACGTGATGAGTTGAAGCAGTTTCTGGTGCGCAGTTCGGATAAACCACCGGAAATGGTGGAGGTGCCGCTGCCAGCGACTGACAAGGATATCAAGCAGTCCCTGTCAGAACGCGAACAGCGTAGTCTTCAGCGTTGGATGAACCGGGCTCAGAAGCTTCGGACTGGTGATTGGCTGCGGGATCAGGAAAAGCCCGACGAGCCGCAGTATATCCGTCTTGTCTGGGTGGCCCGAGGGTTCAGCCGGTTTGTTTTTGTGAATCATCAGGGTATGCGGGTTGTAGAGCTTGATCTGGAAGCCCTGGCTCGCCATATGCGCAAAGGCGTAATTGTGCCTGACGGTCAGTACGAACGGCCACTGGTGGATGAAAGCATCGACCGCATGGTGCGTAAGGTCTATGACCAGTTGTCTTGGGCTTCTACCCATGACGAGCTGACCGGCCTCCTCGGTCGCCGTGAGTTTGAACGGACGCTTGATCAGCAACTGGCCCGGCGGGAAGACGAGCGCTCGCTGTTACGGCTGGATTTACGCAACTTCCGTCTTTTGAACGATACTGCGGGCTATCAGGCCGGAGATGACACGCTGAAAAATGTCGCCGACATGCTGCGCAAGCATGTGGGCGGCGGAATGCCCCTGGCCCGGCTTGCGGGAAATGAATTTGGCATGCTGGTGCCGGCTGAGAACGCAGGCGATGTAGCTCGCGATCTGATTGCAACTATAGAGGGCACAGAGTTTGTCCATGGTAGCAGTAGCTATAGTTTGTCCGCCAGTGTAGGTATGGTGCCAGAGCTGCCAGGCCTGGTCAGTGCTGAGCGCTGGCTGAGAGCGTCCGAACAGGCATTGAGTGCGTCCAGACAGAAAGGGCATGGAAAAGTCGCAGAATATACGCTGGGTGCGGATGATCAGGCACGTCAGGAACAGATTGCGGCCAAGGTAGCGAGCCTTGGTGATCTGGATGAAGAGCGGATGCTGCTGCGTTGTCAGAAGATTATCCCCTTGCACAGCCGCACTAACATGGCAGCTCAGTATGAAGTCCTGATCAGTATGTACGACGATGCAGGTGCCTTGATTACTGGCCGTGACTTTGTACGTATGGCTGAACGCTATGACCGCATGCAAGCCGTTGATCGCTGGGTTGTCGGCCATATGCTGGACTGGTTGCGGGTGCAGGCGCCGGATCCTCGTGATCTTGGTGGGGTGTGTATTAACCTGTCCGGTTACTCACTGAATGACCAGTCGTTGCTTGAATACATTTATGAAAAATTAAGCGATAACGACGCGCCCATTGAGCGCCTGTGGTTTGAAGTAACCGAAGCCTCTGCCATTAATGACATGGAAGCAGTAGCGGACTTTATCCTCGAGATGAAAGAGCTGGGGTGCAGATTCTGTCTTGGAAACGTCGGTAGCGGCCCCAATTCCTTTGAGTTCATGCGCTCACTTCCGGTTGATCTGATCAAGATAGACAGTGCTTTTACCAGCCAGCTCAATACCAGCGAAACCGATCGTGCAATGGTGCAGTCCATGGTGGATATGGCGCACTATATGGATCGGGAAGTGATTGCTGGCCAGGTTGAGTCACGCGATGTTCTGGATACGTTGAGGCAGTTGGGCGTGGATTACGCTCAGGGTTTTGTGATCGAAAAACCCCGTTCGCTCGACAGTCTTAACTGATTTTCCCCGAACCTCCTCTAACCCACGGCGCGCTCCAGCTATGTCAAAACGTCACCCGATTATTGCTGTGACCGGTTCGTCCGGCGCAGGTACCAGCACTACCGGTCATATATTCCGGCGTATGTTTGCTGGTGAGGGTCTGGTTGCCGCTATGGTCAGTGGTGACAGTTTTCACCGCTATAACCGGGAACAGATGGCGCGACTTGCAGCTAAAGGCCAGTTTGGTGAGCGCAATCACTTTGCCCTGGCCGCTAATCATATCGATAAGCTGGAGGCGCTGTTTTATGACTACAGCCATACCGGCAACGGGCGTTATCGTCAGTATGTTCATGATGAAGACCGGGCCTTGCAGACAGAGGGGCACAAACCTGGCACGTTCACGGCCTGGGGCTCGCTACAGCCGGACACTGATCTTCTGTTCTATGAAGGACTGCACGGGGCGGTGGTGAGTGAGGCGTTCAATATTGCCCAGTATGTGGACTTGCTTATTGGTGTGGTGCCCATTGTTAACCTTGAGTGGATCCAGAAGATTCACCGGGACACTCATCAGCGTGGCTACAGCGAGGAAGCAGTAGTCGCAACAATCATTAACCGGATGGACGATTACGTTCACGATATAGTCCCGCAGTTTTCACATACTCACATTAACTTCCAGCGTATCCCGCTGGTGGATACTTCCAATCCGTTTGTTGTCCGGGATGTTCCCACGGAAGATGAGAGCATGCTGGTGATCCGTTTCCGGGATGCCGCCGAGGTTGATTTCTCTTATCTCTTGCAGGCTATACAGAACAGCACGCTTTCCCGGCACGACACTCTGGTTATTCCGGGCACAAAAATGGCGCTGGCCATGGACCTGATTGTAAGGCCCATGGTGCAGCGCCTGATTGCCCAGAAATCTTTTGCCTGATGCCTTCAGATTTCCAGTACTGCCCTTACTATTCGACGTTACGGGAGTAGAAAATCTCCAGCATTTCCCGGCGCAGGCGATCTTCGATGGATTGCGCTACCTGCGGATCCAGGTCGCTGGCGTTTACTCCGAACACATAGTTATCCAGGTTGAAATCCTTAAGCATCATCTTGGTATGGAAAAGATTTTCCTGGTAAACATTCACATCGATCATCTGATAGGCATTCTGTGTATCTTCGGTCAGATAGTTCTGAATCGAGTTGATATTGTGATCGATGTAGTGCTTGGTTCCGTCCACATCACGGGTAAATCCGCGAATACGATAGTCGACGGTAACCACGTCGGAATCGAAGCTGTGAATCAGATAGTTCAGTACCTTCAGGGGCGAGATCAGACCACAGGTTGAGACATCTATGTCGGCCCGGAAGGTGCTGATGCCTTCGTGAGGATGGCTCTCTGGGTAGGTGTGCACGGTAACGTGGCTTTTGTCCAGGTGGGCTACGATGGTGTCTGGAAACGGCCCGGGGGATTCTTCGTTATCAGGCTCTTTGCCGCCGCTCAATTCGTGCTCAGCGATCAGCATAGTGACTGATGCACCATGAGGCTCATAGTCCTGGCGGGCGATGTTGAGAATGTTTGCGCCGATGATTTTGACGACGTCGGTCAGGATCTGGGTCAGACGCTCTGCATTGTACATCTCGTCAATGTAATCAATATAGGCTTCGCGTTGCTCTTCAGTCTGCGCGTAACAGATGTCGTAGATGTTGAAGCTCAGGGATTTGGTCAGGTTGTTGAAACCGTGCAACTGGAGTTTTGGTTCCATGCTCAGCCCCTCCGGATAATGGAGATGAATGACGGCAGGGCACGCAATACATGCTCTGCATAGGCCGCCACCGACTACTGACCAGGTTGTTCACCTTTTGCGCAGACCGGCGGAGAAAGGGCGGTATTATGCACGCCCCATCCGCTATTGAATAGTGTTGTGAGTACAGCTTATTCCACGTTGTGTATTTCGTGGCTGTGGGTGATTTCTACGCCTGCCTGTTCAAGCATGATTGAGGCGGAGCAATACTTCTCGGCTGACAGGCTTACGGCACGCTTTACCTGATTTTCCTTGAGGTTGCGGCCGGTCACCACAAAATGAAGATGGATCTTTGTAAACACCGAAGGTATGGCGTCCGCCCGCTCTGCTTCCAGTTCGGCATGGCAGGCTGTGACATCCTGCCGGCTTTTTTTCAGGATGCTCATAACATCAAATGATGAACAGCCCCCAAGGCCCATCAGCAGCATTTCCATGGGGCGGGGCCCCAGGTTTTCGCCGCCATGATCGGGGGGGCCGTCCAGTTGCACTGAGTGTCCGGTGCCACTGGTGGCCCGGAAGCTGGCGTTGCCTGTCCAGTCGACGGTTGCTTTCATGAAAGGTGATCTCCTGTTGAACAGGGGCGGGCGTTGGCTGGCCCCGGGATATACGGTTTAGGCGAGATGCTAGCACAACCCGGGTATACTGACAGTTGACTGTGCTCGTTCAGGATACATCTTGTTTCCTGTTTCCAGTTGCCCGAAGCATGCCTTCTTGCTATAAGTCACTAGGATTTGTACAAAAAAATGAGCCCGCAGGGAAAGCCGGGTGAATAACAAACATCGGAACCCGCCAGTATTTGAGGAGGCACGACTCGCATTATGGCTACTATCGTCAAGCCGGTTGAGCAGAAGACCAAACATCTCGATTATTTTCTTTCGCAGTGTCATCGTCGCCGGTATCCGGCCAAGAGCACCATTATTTACGCAGGTGACAAAAGCGACTCCCTCTTTTACATCGTCAAGGGTTCCGTCACGGTTATCATCGAAGACGATGATGGCCGTGAGATGATCATGGCTTACCTCAATGCAGGGGATTTCTTCGGCGAGATGGGGCTGTTCGACAATATGGATTCCCGCAGCGCCTGGGTGAAGGCTAAAACCGAATGTGAGGTTGCGGAGATAAGCTACCCGAAATTCCGGGAAATAGCCCAGCAGGATCTCGGGGTACTCTACTTTATCGGCGAACAGATGGCCTCACGGTTGCGCCAGACGACACGTAAAGTCGGCGACCTGGCTTTTCTGGACGTCACCGGGCGGGTTGCCCGTACCTTGCTGGACTTGTGCAAGGAGCCAGACGCCATGACTCACCCTGATGGTATGCAGATAAAGATTACCCGTCAGGAAATCGGCCGTATTGTGGGTTGTTCCCGGGAAATGGTAGGCAGGGTCCTGAAGACTCTCGAAGATCAGGGGCTGGTCAGAGTGAAAGGCAAAACCATGGTGGTGTTCGGTACCCGATGAGTCAATGTGGAGTTCCTGCATCAGAAGCTCCGTCAGTCAACAATTGCTACAGACTTTACCTGCATCCACAGCCGCTGCCCGGGCGCAAGAGCCAGGGTATGTACGGCTCGCGAGGTCAGGCGTGAGAGAAAGGGCGTTTGCCCAGCGAGCAGGCGTACCATGGAGATACCCGGACATACATCTGAAGCGACTTCGTCTACGATGGCGGGCAGCAGATTCTGAATACTCTGATCGGTTTGTTTGCTCCTGGCCAGGCTGATGTCCCTTGCCAGCACCTGCAAGCGGATGCTTTTCCCGATTTCCATGCCTTCAGCCCGCACCCAGAGGTGTCCCCCCGTGAAATCTGCGCGGCACAGGTGCCAGCGATCGTCACGTTCTGATATGCGGGCGTCGAGAATAACCCCCGCATCTTCCTCAAGCCCGAAAGGCTGGTCTGTACGCGCCATGATCTGTTGCAGAGGGCCTTCGGCAACCACCTGCCCTTTACCCATTATCACAATATGGTCTGCCAGCCTGGCGACTTCTGCTGTTGAGTGGGAAACATAGAGTATAGGAATGGCCAGGTTGTCCCGCAGAGCTTCCAGATAGGGCATGATTTCCTGCTTGCTGGTCTGGTCGAGGGCGGACAGAGGCTCGTCCATCAGGAGCAGTCTGGGGCTGGTCAGCAGTGCCCGGGCGATAGCCACACGCTGACGTTCACCGCCAGAGAGCTTATCGGGCATACGCTCAAGCAGCCGGGAAAGGCCGAGCCATTCTGTGGCCTGGTCGAAGGAAATCTGACGATCACTTTGCGGTATGCGCCGGTACCCGTACATCAGGTTGCGCTTTACTGAAAGGTGAGGGAACAGGCCGGTTTCCTGAAATACATAGGCTAAAGGCCGCTGGTGAACCGGACGGCTGCCCGTCTCGCTCTGCCATTCAACTCCATTTACACACATAGCGCCTGTCGCCACCTGCAAGCCGGCCATACAGCGAAGCAGTGTTGTTTTGCCGCAACCGGAATGCCCAAATAGCGCGGTGAGCCCGCTACCCGGCAAGTCCAGATCGACATCCAGTGTAAATGTTCCGAAGTTGCAGCAGAAACGTGCCTGTATTCCTGAAGCCGTCATTATTTCACCAGCCCTGGCTGCAGCCGGCCATTGAGTGAATACAGTACTACGAGCACCACAAAGGAAAACACAACCATTCCAGCTGCCAGCCAGTGGGCCTGGGCGTATTCCAGAGACTCTACGTGGTCGTATATAGCCACAGAGAGCACTTTGGTTTCACCGGGGATGTTGCCTCCGATCATTAATACTACGCCAAACTCGCCGATGGTATGGGCAAATGTGAGAACGCCGGCGGTAAGAAAACCGGGGCGGGCCAGAGGAAGAACAATGGAGAAAAAGCGATCCCGGGGTGAAGCGCGGAGGGTGGATGCTACCTCAAGAAGTTGCTGGTTAATGGATCCGAATGCGTTTTGCAGAGGCTGAACAGTAAAGGGTAGTGAATAGATGACCGATGCAATCACAAGCCCCTCGAAGGTGAATGGCAGCAAACCCAGGCCCAGCTGCTCGGTGAGCTGGCCGACCATGCCCTTGGGACCCATGAGCACCAGAAGATAAAAGCCGAGAACTGTAGGCGGCAATACCAGGGGTAAAGCAACGATTGCTGCAACAGGTTGCCTTACCCAATGGTTGCTGCGGGCCAGCCACCAGGCGACAGGCGTGCCCACCACGAGGAGCACTGCGGTGGTAAGGCCTGCAAGTTTCAGGGTCAGCCATACTGGCTCCCAGTATATGTCCATGTTATCTGCCGGTTACTGTTCAGTGTTCGGTTTCATAGCCCGAATTTTCGATGATGCTTCTGGCTATGTCACTGCGCAGGAATCTCAGCCATTGGCGCGCTGCATCATTATTCTCGCTGCGGCTCAGAAGGATAGCCTGCTGGTTAATAGGGGCATAGTGGCTTTGCGGAATCATCCATAGTGAGCCGTCTTCTTTACCCCAGCCGCGTACTTGTGAGAGGGCTACAAAACCTGCCTGGGCATTGGCGGTGGCCACAAACTGAAAAGTCTGGGCAATGGAGTCGCCACGAACAAGGCGATCCTGCAATGGCTCCCAGAGGTATAACGAGGAGAGTACCTCCCTGGCGGCCAGGCCATAAGGTGCCGTTTTCGGGTTCGCAATAGCCAGCCGGGAAAAATCGCCAGATTCCAGCCAGGCCCTGGGGTCGTCAAACGTTCCAGGTACAGGGCTCCATAGCACCAGCTTTCCTTTTGCATAGTTGAAACGGGTTCCTGCTACGCCCAGGCCATTCTTCTCAAGAAGCTCGGGGCGGCGGCTGTCGGCTGCAAGAAATACGTCGAATGGAGCGCCATTTTCTATTTGGGCATAGAGCTTCCCGGTGGATCCATAGCTTGCCACAGCTTCCAGCCCGGTAGCCCTGCCAAAGGCTGCAACAAGGTCACGGTTGGTGTCGGTAAAGTTGGCGGCTACGGCGATACGGACATCAGCTGCGTGCGCGAAACTGTTGAATGTCAGTAGCAGACAGAGCCATAGGCACAGGCGCACCCCTTCATGAGCGCTTTTTATGAGCAGTGACATGGGCTGATTTCCTTATATCCGGTTGTATATAACGGTAAGGATGGTATCTCTGCCAGCGGCTGGACACAAGCGTAACCTGTTTGCCGACAGGTTTCAGGCTGCGCTTGTGTCGTCCAGCATGGCCGCGAGTTCAGTGAGTTCGGGGCATTCTGCTACTGCTTTTTCATACTGCCGGTAGAGAGCCAGCACTTTCACTCCTTCGGCAGAGAGTTCGGCACCCCCGCCTTGAGAGCCTCCAGTGCTGGTTAGTACCAGTGGCTGGCGGAAACATGAATTCATGGTATCTACCAGTAGCCAGGCTCTCCGGTAACTCATCTTCATGGCCCGGGCGGCGGCGGAGATTGAGCGGTATTGCCCGATAAGCTCAAGCAGCTGGGCTTTTCCGGGCCCGAGAGCGATGGTATTGCCGGATTTCAGTCTCAGCCTGGGAATCAGGCGGGGCTCAGGTATCGGGTTCATTCTGAATGTCTTCCTCTTGTCTTCCCCGGTTCAGGTTCCGAAGTGGCCAGGGGCCTGCAGGCTGCTTTCCATATGTACAGAAGCAACGGGCACCACAGGACTAACGATAATCCTCGTAAATCTTACTGAGCACCTGTAGCTGCGGTTGCCACTGGTCAAGCCAGGTTTGTATATCCTTTGGTACACGTGCCGGTTTTGGCCAGGGTACCGGGTAAGCCTCTGGCTGAAACAGCGGTGCAAAAAGTGCAGCAGCTGTGAGATCGGCACGGGAAAAGGAATCACCTGCCAGGAATGGCCGCCGGCTGTAGGTTTCTGCCAGTTCCGTGAGCAGCTTCTCCATAACCAGCCGTGACTGCTCGGCAGTTCTATCATTGATTTTCATCCACTTTCGCATAACTTCATTCACCCGGCTGAATGCCAGGCTTAGCAGGATGCGGTTGTAGAATGGCGTGCCTGCAGCCAGTAATGGCACCACAATTTTTGGCCGTTGCAGGAAATGATGATACGAATAGCAGCGAACGGCAGGGCCAGCCTCGTTATCGAGACGCTTTTCCCATTCTGTTGCCAGCGCTTTTGAAGTCTCGTCCGTGGGCATGAGTGGTTTGCCGGGAAAGGTCCGGTCGAGGTAATCGAGTATGTCAGATGAACCCTGAATTACCTCTCCATCATGTTCCAGAACCGGTACTGAGGCTCCTGCACCACGGGTTAGCTTCTGTACGGTTTTAAGATGCTGCCCCGGAAGCAGGTTTGTTGTTTCATAATTGAGATCCTTGTAATCCAGTGCCCAGCGGATTTTCTCGCAGTAATGGGATATGGCGAACTGGTAAAGCCTGATAGCCATGAGGTGCCTCCTGAGTTATGGGCTTCAGCATAGCTTTGCGCCGGGGAGATAAAAAGCCGGACGGGCGCATGGATTGTCCATTTTCAGGGGATCAGGCCTGAGGAATTGGTTTTCAGGCAGGCAGGTCATTAAAATGCTGGTTTTTATTCACGATACAATCACAGGGCATCGCTATGCACATGCAAGGGTATTTGATGGCATCCGCTGTCGCAGTGAGCGGACTTTTTATCTCCGCGTGTGCCACAGGACCGGATATTTCAGCGGTCTCTGGTGAGTATCAGTGTGGTCAGCTGGGCATCACGGTTGCCAGTGCGGGTGACAGAGATATCCTGAGGGTTGATTATCAGGGCGAACGCCTGCTGCTGGAGTCGAAGGTAAGCGCTTCCGGAGCGCTTTTCGTGGCTCCGGGTGGTGAAAATACCAGTTTCTGGAGCAAGGGCGAGCGGGCAACGTTTACCGTAAAAGGGCAGGCTTATCCGGAGTGCTTGCAGGCAGGTGCGTTGGAAATGCCGTTCCAGGCTGCGGGCAATGAGCCTTTCTGGCACATACAGCTGGACGATGGAGAACTGCTGTTTTACCGCCCTTTCGAATCCGGAGAGCCGGAGATTGTAGCCCTCGACACCATTGTTGCTAACCGCCATGGCCGTGAATTCCACGGTGAGCTGGACGGGCAGGAACTGACGCTGAAGGTGGACCGTCAGTTATGTGAAGATACCATGTCTGGCTCGCAGTTCCCGGCTCAGGTCCGGCTTGAATTGAATGGCGAGGTATATAAAGGTTGTGGTGGCGACCCTTACCGGTTGTTTCGTGGCACAGAGTGGGTTGTTGAAGACCTTGCAGGTGCCGGCATTATTGACAGCTCCCGCATGACTATCGAGTTTTTCGGAGAGAACCGTATGGCTGGGCTGGCATCCTGCAATCGATATGGTGGCCAGTACGAGATAAGAGGTGAAGGTGCGGGCTTCAGCCATCTGTTCTCAACGAGAATGGCGTGTGCCCCCGCTCTGATGGATCAGGAGCAGCGCTTTCTGGAGCTGATGGCGAAGGTGCAGCATGCAGCGATTGGCCGTCATGGGGAGTTGTTGCTGACAACCTCCTCTGGCGGGAAAATCACCGCCTTTCAGTCAACGGAAAACAAGGGGCATCAATAAGGATTCACTGCTTTGCTGGATTGTCCGAAAGCTGGTGAAGACTGCTCCGGCTTGCGGACAGGAAAGCTGAACGCCAAAGCCGGAGAGGGTCTGATATTGGGGTAGTCAGCCCGTGAGGTTATTTCCCGCCGTGGAAGCGTCCGTCGGAACCAGTGCCCGCGTCAGGTTTTTCATGCTCAGACTACCTACCATCTCACCGTTTCTGACAACTCTGAAGACCATATCTGTATCTCCCCCGGAGCGGGAGAGAACCGCTTCGAGGTTATCTTTCTCCGAAATGTCGCCATCATAGTCTGCATCGTTATCAACGTGCTTCTCCATGATGGAGCGCACACGAATCACCCGTGCCCGGTTTATATCACTGATAAAATCGATAATATAAGGGTCATTGGGGTTGAGCAGGATTTCCTGAGGATCGCCCTGCTGAATTACTTCACCATCCTTGAGAATGACCAGATGGTCCGACAGTTTGAGGGCTTCGTCCAGGTCGTGGGTGATGAATACTATGGTTTTCTTGAGCTCTGCCTGTAGCTCCAGCAACAGATCCTGCATGTCTGAGCGGATGAGTGGGTCCAGTGCTGAGAAAGCCTCGTCCATCAGCATGATGGGAGAGTTGGATACCAATGCGCGGGCTATACCAACTCGCTGCTGCATGCCTCCTGATAGCTGATGGGGGTATTGGTTCTCGTTACCCTCAAGTCCTACACGGGCCAGCCACTTTACCGCTTCGCTTTCAAAGTCGGCGACCGTATAACCGCGAATGTTAAGAGCCATGCCAGAGTTTTCAAGCACGGTTTTATGCGGCAGTAACGCAAACTTCTGGAACACCATGGACATCTGTTCCCGCCGGAGCTGACGCAACTGCTCTTCGTTCAGGCTCAGAACGTCTGTGTCATCAAGCCGGATTTCACCAGCCGTGGGTTCAATCAGGCGGTTGAGATGGCGGATCAGTGTTGACTTGCCGGACCCTGAAAGGCCCATGATCACGGTGATTTCGCCATCGCGGATGTCCACGTTGATATCTCTGAGCCCCAGAACATGGTTTTGCTGATCCAGAAGATCCGCCTTGTTCATGCCACGCTTCACATATTCCAGTGCCACATCCGGCGTCGGCCCGAAGATCTTGTAGAGGTGTTTGATGGAAATCTTGATATCGTTTGCCACGTTATGTCCTCACTGCTTATGGGTGGCATTGATGCGTGCCAGAGAAGCCTTGGTCACCCGGTCCAGAATAACCGCCAGGATGACTATGCCGAGGCCGGCAACCAGGCCAACGCCAAGCTCCAGATTCCGTATGCCGCGGAGTACCAGAACGCCGAGGCCAGGTGCTGATACCAGAGATGCAATAACAACCATGGCCAGACTCATCATGATGGTCTGGTTCACGCCAGCCATGATATTGGGCAAAGCAAGCGGGATCTGAACCTTGAACAGTTTCTGTCGGGGGGTCATGCCGAAGGCGTCAGCGGCTTCGATCACGTCCTTGTCCACCAGGCGTATGCCCAGGTTGGTCAGGCGTACGACAGGTACGATGGCGTAAAGGATAATTGCGATGCCATAGAGTTTGGATTCCGTAACACTGAACAGAAAAATCAGCGGAATCAGATACACAAAAGGCGGCAGCGTCTGAAGCATATCGAGGACAGGAATTGTCATCCTCTGAATGGTGTCGCTCCTGGACATGGCAATGCCAATAGGTACTCCAAGCAGAACACAGAGGAAGGCGCAGACGAAAATGATGGCAAGCGTCTGCATGGCGTATTCGTAGTAATCAATGAATGCCAGCAGACAAATGCTGCTTGCAACAAGAAGAACCAGTTTCCAGGATTTGGTTACCAGAAAAACCACGGCCAGCATGACCGGAATAACGATCCACCAGGGCGTATTGAGCATGCCATAGAGCGCCCCGTCCAGAAACCAGCTGAGTGGCTGAGTGATTGGGTCGAGTACCAGGCTCATATTGTCTTTTATGGCAAGGAAACCCTGCTCCAGACCTTTTGTGAGCTCTCGCGACTGCGGGAATGCAGCGCAGGATTCGTTAAGCGTATCCATGGATGGAAAAGGAAGGTCCCACAGAGATTCCGGCTCTGTGTTTTTGCCCTTGGTTTTGGCGAGCAGATCAGCCATCGACATAGGGCCATCTGATTTACCTTCCGAGCACCAGTCTTTTAACCCCAGTGTCGAAAACAGGGAATCGTAGGTTGCCATTTGCGTTCAGCCTCTCATGTGCATAGGTGACCATGCACTACAGAAATCAGTTGCTATTACTACCAGGCGTGCCCGGGGCAGACGCTGCGCCCGGGCAAAGGCGGGTCAATCAGTTTTCAAGAAGGGCTGAGAGTTTCTTCCTTGCGTCTTCGTTCAGCCAGTCTGACCATTCATCACGATTGTTGCTCAGGAAATAGACTGCAGCTTCTTCGCCGGATGCATTACTGGAATCCATCCATGCCAACAGCGCGCTCATGGTTTCCGTTTTGAACGTCATTTTTCGGAGCATCTCGGTTACTTCCGGTTCGCGATCTTTGAAATCGGCGGTAACGGAGGTAAGAACTGTTGCCGCCGGGAACTCTGATACACCGGGATTATCTGCGTCAGCAGTCTGGTTTTTCTGGTGAACCTGCGGTTTGTACTCGCCCAGTTCCACTCGAGTCATATCATATTTTCCGAGAGGTACGGTCGGGCCCCAGTAATAACCAAACCAGGGTTCTTCGCTCTGGACGGCAGACGCCATTGAAGAGGCCAGAGTCTCACCGGAGCCGTGGTTGAAAACTTTGATACCGGATGCTTCGAGGTCCAGAGCGCGGACCAGGTTGTCGCTGACAACCCTGCATCCCCATCCGTCCGGGCAGTTGTTGAAACGTGCGCCAACCAGTTCGGGGTTGGCCATTACACCTTCGATAGTCTTCAGCTCTGGATGTTCTTTGACCAGATAGGTGGGGATCCACCAGCCTTCCACGCCGCCGGGGTCCAGTACCTTGCCGAGCCGTTCAATTTTGCCTTCTTCCTCAAGACGCAGATAGGCTTCGCCGGCCGAGTTCAGCCAGAGTTCGGTAACAATATCCGGCTCGCCGTTTTCGGCAACAGACGTTACCGCAGGAACAGTATCGGAAGGCACAACTGATACGTCGCAGCCATAGCCTTGTTCCATGATGAATTTGGCAACGTTGGTGACCACTGTATTGGAAGCCCAGTTCATTTCAGTGATTGATACTTCACCGCAGTTGGCTTGGGCCATGGCTGGCACTGAGAGCGCACATAGTAGTGCGGCAGACGTTAGCTTTCGCATAGTCACTTCTCCATATTAGGGTTGGTAAATTTTGTTGGAGTAATGTGCTGTCGTTTTTCTGAAACCGGTTGTTTGGTTGTCAGTTGGGTAATTAATGGTTTTATTGCAGGTTGAAAGTAACCGGAAAAGGTTCTTTGCAAAGCGGTTTTCGGGCAACACGGGGAATAGGGCAAAACGACTCATCTCGGTTACTACGTAACTACAAGCATAAGGATCCTGAGCCCAGTTACAAGGTTTTAACGAAAATGCATCATTTCTCCAGATGTATCAGGGGCATAGGCGTCGGGTCTGATCAGTTGCTTGACGCAACCCTTTTTTCGGGTCAGTCTTTCGCTTGTTTTTTGTGTTGAATGACCCCCTATTTGTCCGGAACGGAGCTTATAACAATGAAAATTTATGAAACCAAAACCGCCCCGAATCCTCGCCGCGTACGCATGTTCATGGCAGAGAAAGGACTTCTCGATAAAGCAGAATTCATCGAGATTGATCTGCAGAAAGGCGAGAACCTTACGCCGGAATACGTGGCACGCAACCCGATGAAAAAAGTTCCGGTTATGGAGCTGGATGACGGAAGTTGTATCTCGGAAACCATGGCAATTTGCCGGTACTTTGAAGAGAGTTATCCGGAGGCACCGACTCTTCTCGGCGATACACCGTTTGAAAAAGCACTGATTGAGCAGTGGGTCAGGTGGGTAGAGTTTTACCTGTTTTCCCCTACAGGTATGTGCTTCCAACATACCAGCGGCTATTTCAAGGACAGAATGAACCCCATAAAAGAATGGGGCGAGGAGTGTGGGCAAAACGTCAGCAAGTTTATGGCATTTCTCAATGATCACCTTGCCGGCAAGGAATTCATTTGCTGTGACCGGCTCACCGCTGCCGACGTCAATGCCTTTACAACAGTAGCTTTCGCCCGTGTTGTGAATATTCGCATTCTGCCTGAGCAGACTCACCTTCAGGCCTGGTATGACCGCATGAAGGCTCGTCCGTCCGCTCAGGCCTGAACCCCCTGCGTGAATGAGTGGTAGCTGAAATCAGAGTGCGCCGGCGGGCATGAGCTCGCCGGCCAGGCACAGGCGCAGCTTTTCGTGCAGGGGCCGGGTGTCAGCCGCTATAATCATCAGCCAGTACGAAGCCTGGTGTAGTAAGCTCTCTGATTCAGCGTGTAGTCAAAGGAAGCGGTATGGAACGAACATCTCTCGCGTGTGCTCTGGATACAATCGACAAGGCAAATCGCGCAGACCCCAATCATGAGGTTGTGGCGGGCGAATCCATGCCCAGAGAGCATGCCTACAGTCTGCATATGACTCGCTGGCTGTTTGAACTGGAACCTTCACCCTCGGAGCGAATGCAGATTGCCTGTCGTGCTCAGCATATTGAACGTTGGAAAATGCCCCGGAGTGATTACCCTGAGGGCAGGAAATCCTATTACGAGTGGCGTCAGGCATGTGGGCGTATGCATGGTCGAAGAGCTGCAGAGATTATGGAGAGTTGCGGCTACCCGGAGACCGAATGTGAGCGGGTTGAGGTGATTCTGACCAAGCGGGAGTTGCGTAAAGACGCCGATACCCAGCTTCTCGAAGACGTTGCCTGTATGGTATTTCTGGAAAAATATTTCGCCAGGTTTTATGCAGATAACGCTGAATACGAACGGGAAAAGTGGCTGAGGATTGTTCGCCGCACCTGGGGTAAAATGTCGCCCCGGGCTCATGAACGGGCTCTGGCGTTATCATCGAAGCTTCCTGAACACTTGCAACTGCTGATGCAGGAAGCCCTGGCGGATCCTGCCTGATCCGCCCCGGTTCTGAGGCTATACTGCTTATCCTGGGAAAAACAGTTCCTGCAGTTTCGCGCCGGGGTTGGCGGCGCGCATGAAGGATTCACCGACCAGAAACCCATAGATGCCGCGGCCGGTCATGGCTTCCACGTCGGCTCGGGTCATTATGCCGCTCTCGGTGATTGCCATGCGATCCTTGCCTATGCGCTGATGCAGGTCGAACGTGGTCTCCAGCGAAACGTCGAAGCTGTGCAGGTCACGGTTGTTGATGCCGACGAGCGGTGTGGTCAGCGTCAGGGCATCATCCATTTCTTCGCTGTTGTGTACTTCTACCAGTACGTCCATTCCGGTTTCGTGTGCTATGCCCTCAAGTTCCTGCATCTGGTCTTTGGTGAGGCAGGCTGCGATCAGGAGTATGCAGTCGGCACCGATGGTGCGGGCTTCGTACACCTGATAGGGCGCGACCATGAAATCTTTGCGGATCACCGGCAGGCTGCAGGCATTGCGGGCAGCGATCAGATAGTCTTCGTGGCCCTGAAAGAAATCGTGATCCGTGAGCACGGACAGGCAGGCTGCGCCTCCCTGCTCGTAGCTTTCAGCGATTTCGGCTGGTTCAAACGGCTCGCGAAGTACACCTTTGCTCGGTGAGGCTTTCTTGATTTCGGCAATGACTGCTGGTGTGCCGGCTTCGATGCGCTGGCGCAGGGCGTTGGCGAACCCTCGTGTTTCGGGCTGGTCGCCGGCGCGGGCTTTGAGATCCTCAAGGCTTGCACTGCGTTTGCGGACCTCGATTTCTTCCCGTTTCCGGTCGATGATTTTCCGCAGGATGGTTGGCGTTCTGTCGCTGTGTCTGCTCATTTCAGTTTTCCGGGCTTAAAAACAATGGGAGAAATCAGCCAGTTCAGCCAGTTTGCCAGCAGCCAGGCCAGAGCCCATGGCATCAAGCGCCATTTCCACGCCCGATTTCACAGTTGGTGCCAGGCCGGCGATGTAGATAGCTGCGCCGGCGTTGAGAGCGATCAGATCCCGGGCTTTTTCGGCCATGTCATCGTGACCGCGCCCGAAGGCGGCTTTGATCAGGTTGAGAGAGTCTTCGGCGTTATTTACCGACAGGCCCACAAGGCTCTGGCTTTTAATGCCCAGGTCTTCCGGGGTTATGTCGTATTCGGTGATCTCACCGTTTTTCAGTTCAGCTACATGAGTGGTGCTGGCCAGGCTGATTTCGTCGAGACCATCTTTGGACGCTACCACCATGATGTGTTCAGAGCCGAGCTTCTGCAGTACTTCGGCCATAGGGCGGCACAGGGCTTTGCTGAATACGCCCAGTAGCTGGCGTTTGACACCGGCCGGGTTGGTCATGGGGCCGAGGATGTTGAACAGGGTGCGGCAACCCATTTCCTTGCGCGGGCCTACGGCGTGCTTCATTGCACCGTGATGAGCCGGGGCAAACATGAAGCCGACGCCAATCTGCTCTACGCAGCGGGCAACCTGTTCCGGCGTCAGGTTGAGGTTGATGCCGGCCTGCTCAATCAGGTCGGCGCTGCCGCTTTTGGAAGAAACGGCACGGTTCCCGTGTTTGGCTACAAATCCACCAGCCGCCGCAACCACAAAAGCCGAGGCTGAGGATACGTTGAACAGGTTGGAGCCATCGCCGCCAGTGCCTACGATGTCTACCAAAGGCTCTGCTTTGATATTCACGCCGGTTACCAGTTCGCGCATGACTTCCACAGCGCCGGTGATTTCATCGACGGTTTCGCTTTTGGTGCGCAGGCCCATAAGCAGGGCGCCAATCTGGGCGTCCGTGGCTTCGCCGCTCATCACGATACGCATCACTTGCTTCATTTCGTCCCGGGACATGTCGAGGTTGTCGGCCACCCGGTTCAGTGCGTCTTTCATGTTCATTGGATTTGCCTTTTTACTGGGTTCGCAGAAAGTTACGCAGCAGTTCGTGACCCTGTTCGCTCATGATCGATTCCGGGTGGAACTGGACCCCTTCTATGGCCAGGGTCTTGTGGCGTACGCCCATGATTTCTTCTACGCTGCCGTCGCTGTTACGGGTCCAGGCTGTCATTTCCAGGCATTCCGGCAGGCTGGCCTGTTCGATTGCCAGACTGTGATAGCGGGTGGCTTGCAATGGGTTGTTGAGGCCACGGAATACCCCTGTGTCGTTGTGAAAAACCTGAGAGACTTTCCCGTGCATGACGCGCCCTGCGCGGATGATGCTACCGCCAAACACCTGGCCTATGGCCTGATGACCCAGGCAAATGCCGAGTATGGGTATCCTGCCGGCAAAATGACGGATGGCTTCCATGGATACCCCGGCCTCATTCGGTGTGCAGGGGCCAGGGGAGATCACCAGTCTTTCGGGGTTCAGGGCTTCGATTTCTTCCACTGTGATTTCATCATTGCGGTGTACCCGCACATCAGCGCCCAGCTCCGCGAGATATTGCACCACGTTGTAGGTGAAGGAGTCGTAGTTGTCGATCATTAATAGCATGATGTTTCCCTCGCCTTAGTGGTCAAAGTCGTTGTAGGTCATGGCCACGGCGCGGAAAATTGCGCGCCCCTTGTTCATGGTTTCTTCCCATTCAAGGCGAGGGACCGAATCGGCGACGATGCCGGCACCGGCTTGTATGTGCAAAGTCTTGTCCTTGATTACAGCGGTGCGGATAGCAATGGCTGTATCCATATTGCCATTGAACGACAGGTAGCCGACAGCGCCGCCATAGACACCACGTTTTACCGGCTCCAGTTCGTCAATGATTTCCATGGCACGGGTCTTGGGGGCGCCACTCAGAGTGCCTGCCGGCAGGGTGGCCTTGAGCACGTCGAGACAGCTGGTGCCGTCTTTTACCCGGCCGGTCACGTTGGACACTATGTGCATCACGTGGGAGTAACGCTCTACAACCATTTTTTCCGTCAGTCTCACGGTTCCGGTTTCCGACACACGACCAGCGTCGTTGCGGCCAAGATCAATCAGCATCAGGTGCTCAGCGATCTCTTTCGGGTCGGCCAGCAGTTCGGCTTCCAGTGCCCTGTCTTCAGCATCGGTGGCGCCGCGTTTACGGGTGCCGGCGATGGGGCGAACGGTCACTTCGCGATCTTCCATGCGCGCGAGGATTTCCGGCGACGAACCTACAATGTGGAAATCGTCCAGGTCCAGGAAGTACATGTATGGCGAAGGGTTAAGTACCCTGAGAGACCGGTACAGGTTCAGGGGGGGCGCTTCAAACGGGATCGACATGCGCTGCGATATGACGGTCTGCATTACGTCGCCGTCCAGCACGTAGTCTTTGATTTTGTTGACCGTGGCCTCGAACTTTTCCTGGCTGAAGCCGGAAACAAACTCGCTTTCATCCACAGTTTTACCACGCAGGTGCGCAGGTGTTTCCGGGGTGCTGGCGGTTTGCCGGTGAAGCTTCTGCTCTAACTCGTCGAGCCTTGACTGGGCTCGTTCATAACCACCTTCGTCGGCTGGATCTACATGCACGATCAGGTGCAGTTTGCCGCGCAGATTGTCGAATACCACCAGTTCGCTGGATACCATCAATAGTATGTCGGGTGTGCCAATGCGATCAGGGGGGCAGCTGGCTGCGAGGCGCTTCTCGATATAGCGCACGGTGTCATAGCCGAAGTAGCCCACCAGACCACCGTTGAAGCGCGGGAGTTCCTCCAGGTCAGGGGCGTTGAAGCGTTCCTGATAGCGGGCAACAAAGTCCAGTGGGTCGTCCACTTCTGCACTCTCAAGCAGCTCGCCCTCGCGCCCCATGAGTTCACTGTGCCGGCGAATCTCTATGTGGTGGTCATAGACCTTCAGGACTTCCTGACTCGGCAGTCCTATGATGGAATAACGGCCCCATTTTTCACCACCCTGTACAGATTCAAACAGGTAGGAGTATGGGCCGCTGGCGAGCTTGAGATAGGTGCTTAAGGGGGTGTCCATGTCCGCAAGTACTTCACGGTACACGGGGATACGATTAAAGCCAGCCTGTGCGAGCTTGCGGAATTGTTCGGAGGTCATGGTCGGGTTTCCTGAAATCTGATCTGCGTTCGAGCAGGCCTGTGGCTATACTGCCGGCCTGTCGGGTGGAGGCGTCAAACGGGCAACCGCTCGCTATCCGCCGGGCTGAGTGTTTTCAGCCGGTACGCCATCGCCACCATCGTGTTGCGCGGGTTGTCAGGATGCCACGCGTTGCAGTCAGTTTCAGTCCCTGCACGGCAGGAATCTCCCGAATTGAAAAAAATGAATGTCCAAGACCTGAGAGGTTACAAAAGCTCGCTCAGGGAATCAACCACGGCGTCTGCACCCAGTGTCTGTACTGAACGACCAAAGTTGTAGCCATAGGTAACAGCAACGCAGGGAATGCCGGCGGACCGGGCGGCACTGACGTCTGCTGCCGAATCACCGATCATTACAGTGGTTCCTCTGCTGCCCTGAAGGGTATCCATGGCGTAGAGCAGTTGGGCCGGGTCGGGTTTTTTTGTGCTCAGCGTATCGCCACCGACCACCAGTGCGAAATAGTGTTCCAGCCCCAGTTGCTTCAACAGAGGGGCCACAAACTGTTCTGGTTTATTGGTCACGACAGCCATACGGCAGCCTCGCCCGCTCAGTGTTTCGAGGCAGATTTCAACACCGGGATAGACCGCAGCGTGCTGGCCGTTCGATCGTCGGTAATTGTTGAAAAATAATGTCATCGCATCATTGAACAGAGCGTCGTCTGCTGCGCTTGCCGGTTCCCAGTCGACCTTCCCAGCCAGTGCGCGCCGCATCAGAATGGGAGAGCCATGGCCCACCCATTGCCGTACCTGCTCAATACCTGCCGGTTTACGCCCAAGCTGTTCCAGAGTGCAATCAACCGCCGCTGCCAGGTCCGGAGCGCTGTCTACCAGGGTGCCATCGAGATCAAACAGGGCGACCCCTGGCCAGCGGTCGTTAAACAGGCCGGCCAGGCTCATTGACCACCCAGTGCCGTGCGAGCCTGTTCCAGTTCCTGGCGCATGGCATCGATAGTGGCCTTGTAATCTTCTGTGTTGAAAATAGCTGATCCAGCTACAAAGGTGTCCGCTCCGGCTTCTGCGATTTCACGGATGTTATCGGTTTTTACGCCGCCATCAATTTCAAGGCGAATGTTGTAGTTGCTGGCATCAATACGTTTTCGGGCTTCCCGCAGCTTGTCCAGTGTGCCTGGAATGAACTTCTGGCCACCAAAACCCGGATTTACTGACATCATCAGAACCATATCGAGCTTGTCCATCACGTGATCCATGTGGTGCAGGGGGGTAGCCGGGTTGAACACCAGACCTGCTTTGCAGCCGCCCTCGCGAATCAGTTGCAGGGAACGGTCGATATGTTGGGACGCCTCCGGATGGAAGGTGATGTAACTGGCACCGGCATCAATAAACATGCGGATCAGGTCGTCTACCGGCGATACCATCAGGTGTACGTCTATGGGAGCGGTAACTCCATGCTTGCGCAGTGCTTCGCAAACCATCGGCCCGATAGTCAGGTTGGGCACGTAGTGGTTGTCCATAACGTCGAAATGCACTACGTCTGCGCCTGCACTCAGCACGTTGTCCACTTCTTCACCCAGACGGGCAAAATCGGCAGACAGAATAGATGGGGCAATCAGGTAAGGGTTCATGAAGGCTCTCTTGCAACGGCGTTCAATTATTTTTCACGGTTCATCGTTTGATTATGACAGGCTCAGCGTTTACTGCCAGACGGTAGGCTAGTTTAGCAGCTTGCAACGGTTTTTGGCTTATTCACCGCGAATAAAGAGTCAGGTTCTGTGCCTGGAGTCAAAGCTGCTGTCGCGGTAAATTCTGGCGGCAGACGCCAGGGGGATATTGAAGCGTTATTTGCTTTTTACACCTATATGGTTAATATTTTTTAACTGGCAGCAGCATCTTCTCTGATATCAGCCTTGGAGAAAGAAGCCGACGAATATCTGATGTATAGCAAGAAGGCTATTGATATGTTGAAGGTTTTTTCAGTCTGTTTAGGGTTTTTGCTATCGGCCGTGGTGCACGCAGCAACTAATCCGATTGTCGTTAACGTCTATGACCGCGACAGCCAGGATTACCTTCGGGTGAAGATACACAGCCAGGTTGTTGCAGACAGCCTGTTTGGCGAACCACTGATCACGTGCCGCGCCAAGTGGCAAATGCTATCGGCCAACATCGACGGCAATACATACAGCCCCAACAACTTCCCTGCCGAGCTGGTTTCACAAGTACGACTCTTTTCATTACGGATGATTTTCCAGATCGACCAGCGGTCGGGCTTTAATGCCATTGCCTGTGATCCCGGTCATTTGGGTGCCACCGGCGATACGCGCTGGAGTTACACCGTGGCAGGAAGCCCCGATTGGTCACGGCTGATTCGCGACGATATCCAGAATACCTACAACGCGCCGCTGCAATCACAGTTTGCGTTGAATGCCGCGCCGGAAAGCCCTGGCTATCTTTCCGGTGATGATGCCAAGGATCTTTATCAGCGAGTGGTGCTCGATGGAAAGCATCTCACCGGTAGCTGGGTGCGTGCCGTGGCTCTGGAGAAAGCGAGTCTCAACCTCTGGCCGCTGCGCCGCCATTTGCAGGAATTGCAGCTTGTCGCAGAGGAAAAGCAGTTAAATAAACGTCGGGAAACGGCTAAGCCCGTTGCGCCAGAAGCCATTGATCAGCTGTTCAGTGATGCCGCGTTCGACGCCCAGCTGCGCAACGCCAAGAGCGTCAGTTTGCAAACCGAGGCGATTGCCACCTCAAAAGATGCCTTGGCTGCGATCCAGACGCAGGCCGCTCAAGCTGAAAGGAGATACCGGCAGCAGTTACAGCACCTACAGGATGCGGATGCCTGCTATCAGGACGGGGACAGGCAGGCGGATCAGCTGGCGTCGCTTGTGCAGGACATGCGTGGCTGCCTGGAAAGCTGGAGCAACCTGCGCCCCTTTTACGATGACCGCGAGCGCTATGGCTTTCGACAGGGCGACCGGGTGGCTATAGAGGCGCAGTATTCATCGGTAACGCCTTTTGATCGCGGTTCCGCGCTGGTGAGAAAAAATGGACAGCTCCTGTCGATCAACCCGCAAGGTAAAGTGCAACGCAACCTGGGCGATGTTCGGCTGGAATCGAATGATTTCTCGAAGGCCGGCCTGGTGCTGGTGAGCCGCGACGGCTTACACGGCTATATGAATGCGCGGGGGGAGCTGATTATCGATTTTAGTTATCAGGAAGCAGAGAGCTTTGACTCGTTTCAGAGAGCGATTGTTTATAACCCTGATGCCGGCAAACTGCTGATCGATGAGCAGGGGCGCGTTATTCTTCGAGGCGGCGTCAAGAGGGATGAGGACAAGCCGGGTCAGTATCTGACGGTGGAGTCCTACACTGAAGAGGATATGGGCTGTCATCCCGCTCGAGTGGACGTTGAGATCTATTATCAGCGACATGATGCCGACGGGAATAGCATTGGCGGGCTGGAACGAGAAGCCTACTCGCGTCGCAAAATCTGCCTACAAGGGTAAAGAATATGACGAACCCTATTTTTACGGCCCGCAGCTTGAAACTCGTCGGTTTGGCGTTGGCGTTACTGCTGCTGCAGGCGTGCAGTACGCAGCTTTATACCAAGACCGAGTTTCAACGGGTGGGCCAGTACTGGCAGGACGATAGCGAGGCAAAAGAAGCGAATGTTGAAAAGGTCCATGTTAAAACCTGGCTTGACGGCGACGAGCTGAAGTTTGATGTGTATACATACTATCAGGTACAGGAGTATGACTATGACCTGTACTATTATTATGAGCAGTATTATTTCCCGCCTGAATGGGCGACTTTAGCGATCCCTGTTATAGGCTGGTTGGCCTGTGCTATGGGCGATCTGCATTGTTTGGGGCACACAACACGATGGGAGCGCAGAGACACCATCAGGGAAAATGAGCGTCCAAATGGCGTGGTAGAGACTAAATTGCACGGTGGCGTTCCTGAGACCAGTCATTATCAGGTGGATCTGGCTGGGACTTTGAGTTCGGGCGAAGATTATCAGGATGTTGTGCCTGGCAACCGGATCTATAAATACCGTTTCAATCTTAAATCCCGTCTGCAGCAATGGCCGGCGCTGCCGGAAACGCTGCGCGTCGACTTTAAAACGTTTCACGACGACACCCGTTACGAGTCAACTTACACGCTGAGCGCCGAACAGCTCGCCAGCATGCAACTTGCCTCTGATGCTTGGAATACCCCGCAGGAAAACCGGCATAAATATTTCTACGAGCTACTGACGGCAATGCAAGCTCAAGAGCATACAAGAGCTATGAGAGCGTTTGCCAAGCTTGAGGCGATGGATTTTGATAAACCAGAATCCTTCTGGTACCACTATGCCGCTACGGCATCTGAGGTGGGCAACGCCGAATTGGCAAGCGAGAAAGCGAAGCAATACCTGGCGAAGACGAAAAAAGCTGTCTACAGCAGGCAGGCTCAGGCGCTGGTAGACGCTTCCCCCTGAACCGAGGCCGCCTTCAGTGTGATCAGCTAGGGTCTGTGGCGACGCTTTATGATGTCCCACGCTTGCTGGTAGCGAAGCAGCCGCTCCTTGGCGAGCGCCCGCTCGGCGTGGCTGAGCTGCTGCTGTGCCAGCTTGTCCGGGTGGCATTCGGAAACTTTTTTCCGGTATGCGCGTTTGATCGTCGCCACAGGGTCCCGGCGCGTGACCCCAAGCAGGGTGTATGCCTGCTCCAGGGTCACTGGCTTTGAAGCCGTATCCTTCAGGTCACCCCACATGCAAATGGCGTAGCTGTCGAATATGTCTTCGCTGATGGTGACAGGCAGGCCAATCTGGTCGATGGTATCTTCACAGCGGTGGCGGAGGGGTTTGAGTGGTCTGCCTCTGAGCTGTGCGGCATGGCACAGGCAGATAGCTACCTTCAGGGCCGGAGCGGGCCGGATGCGGTGGCTGAGTCTCAGTGTGAGTCCGCTGAATGCAGGAAGTGTTTCTGATGCTTTCCCTTTCTGGAAGCTGCGGATTGCTTTGTGTCTCTGGCGTTTTGATAGCGCTAGCGCTTCAATAAGGTTTTCCGCAAAACGTATGTCCTGCTCAGATACGCGCCCATCTGCTTTGGCGATATAGCCAAGAAAGAAAAACAGCGGATGCCGGCACCAGCTTGGCAGGCCGGTCTGGCCAATCAATGTCTGTGCCTGATGATTGGCGGTCGATAGCCTTTGCAGAAGGCTTGAGAATGCCGCCTCCATTCGCGGTGGCAGGGCGGTTTGCGGGGAATCAGTCGACATTGTCTAAGGCTCCTGAGCCGCCAGTTGCTGGTCCAGCGCCCGCAACCGTTCCGGTGTTCCCACATCAATCCATATACCCTGATGGTGCAGTCCGGCTACACGGCCATTGTCTATGGCGGTCCGCAGAACCGGCCCGAGCTTTCCTGCCTGGTCAGTCAGTCCCTCAAACAACCGGCGGTTCAGAAGGCTTATGCCGGTAAACGTCAGTTTCTCGCCTTGTTTCTCCAGACGCTCCTGAGAGAGCATGCCATCATCATTCAGGCAGAAATCACCTTTGCGGTGGTGTGGGGGATTATCTGTCATCACCAGAATGGCATCGAGCTTGTGTTCTTCACCGGGTGCCGGCGGCCGCAGCCGGGCCAGGTCAAAATCGGCCCATATGTCACCATTAATAACAATAAACCAATTCTGATCAGCGGGAGCGAGCATTGGCAGGGCGCGGACAATGCCGCCAGCAGTCTCAAGCGGTTCGCCCTCACGTGAATAATGCAGGGAGAGACCAAAGCGCTGGCCATCGCCCAGAGTGTATTCGATCTGTTCCCCAAGCCAGGCATGATTGATAATGATGTCCCGGAAACCGGCACGGTGGAGGCGCTCCAGGTGGTATTCGATCAGCGGTTTCCCGCCGGCGCCCAGCAGAGGCTTCGGAGTGGTAAGGGTCAATGGCCGCATGCGCTCACCTTTGCCTGCGGCAAGAATCATCGCTTTCACTTTGCCTTTTGCTCCTGATCCGGAAGAGGGCCGATCATATCTTCCATCCTGGGAACGACTTCGTTGGCCAGCCAGGCATGAAAGTGTCGCAGCGCAGGTTGTCGTTTGCTCGCGGTAAGCAGATAGCCCACTGTGCGAGGAATATCTTTCAGATACCCTGATTTGCCATCGCGCATGGCCAGTCTTGCAAAAATTCCCGCAGCCTTGAGGTGGCGCTGCATTCCCATCAGCTCAAACCACTGGCGGAAAGTTTCGCTGTCGGCACCGTGCAGGCGGGCTGCCAGAGTTTTTTCGCGGAACACTTCCAGCCATTCGCAAACCCGCTCTTCTGGCCATTGAATGTAGCAATCCTTGAGCAGCGAGACCGCATCGTAGGTAATCGGCCCGGTTACAGCATCCTGAAAGTCGATGACGCCGGGGCGGCTGGTTTGTTCCCGCACCAGCAGGTTCCGTGAGTGGTAATCCCTGTGCACGGTAACTTCAGGCTGGGCCAGAGCGCTCTCCCGTAGTAGTGAAAAGGTGGTGTCGAGCATGGATTTTTCGGTGTTGTCCAGCTTCAGTCCCAGGTAGCCTTCCAGAAGCCAGTCCCGGAACAGGGCCATTTCACGGTTCAGCAAGGCTGTGTTATAGGCCGGCAGAGGGGAATCAGGGGGCGGGGGTAATTGCTGGATAAGAACAAGTTCGTCCAGCGCGCTCTGGTAGAGGATATTTGCAGTGTCAGGGGTGAGCTGTCCCAGCATCAGCTGATCCCCGAAATCTTCCAGTAATAAAAAGCCACGGACAAGGTCGGCTTCGAAAATTTGCGGAACGGCAATGCCTGCATGGTGCCAGTGGCTGCCTATGCTGACAAAAGGCCTGCAGTCCTCCTGTTCCGGAGGTGAATCCATAGCGATGACCGTAATATTGTTCCCGTCATCATCTGTTTTGCAGGCACGGAAGTAGCGCCGGAAGCTGGCGTCACCGGAAACTGGCTGGACATTGGTGGTCTCAAAGCCGGGAAATTGTCTGACCCAGCTAATCAGCATTTGCAGGCGGTTATCCATAACTTGGGCGGTCATCCTGAAGCTAAAGAGTGCATTGAAAGTAAACGTTTGTGCGCCTTGGCCTGAATTCACATCCGGAATTTTTCACAGGCTCTTCAGCACGGAGTATAAAGAGGGTAAGAGGGTTTTGCAGCGGAGTTTCGTGCATCAGGCTCCGTTTCCGTTAACAAGCCTTGGGGGCACGTGTAAACTAGGCCGCTTATATCAGGGTATTCGTACTTAGTTACCCTATCCACAATCCTTCATGCACCCGGAACAGGAATCTCGCTACCGTGCCAATGTCCGACAGCCATCTGCAGGCGCAGAGAGGCACGCTGCAGCGCCGGGCTGTGTGCCTGCTTGCCGGATTTTCCCTGATGGCGGGTGCCGGCCTTGTATACGGCGAAGACGCTTTATCAGCCGCCGAACTGGATTGGCGCCCCAAAAGCCAGTTGCCGGACTCAGTCAGGAATTCGTTGCCGGTATTTTGTGACGGTGGTTATCTGCCATCAGGTGCCGGCGAGGAAGGTTTGGCGGTGTTTGCCGGTGAAACCGGGGAGGCGACTCCTTTGCAGGCCAGCGGTCTGAATGCCCGCTACGAAATGGACCAGGAGCTGTACCTTGAGGGCGATGTCCGGTTAAGTCAGGGCAGTTTTCAGGTGACTGGCTCTGAGGCCCGCTACAGTCAGAACACCGGTCAGGTATCGATTCAGGGCCCTCTGGTTAGCCGTGGTGAAGGCTTTTTGCTGACGGGAGAGCGCGCCGAATACAGTGTGGATTCAGGGCGTTTTGATATAAATACTGCGACATTTCTGCTGCATGGGCCGGAAATGCGCGGTCGGGCAGGGAGCCTCTCACGGGTGGATGACTCCCGGGTAGAAATTCGTGACGGTATGCTCACCACCTGCGGCCCGCAACAGAACGACTGGGCTATTGTGGCTTCTGATATTGAACTGGACCAGACGGAAGGCTTTGGAACCGCAAAGCATGTTCGTCTGGAGGTTCTGGATGTTCCGGTTTTTTACTGGCCTTATGCCAGCTTTCCCATTGATGACCGTCGCAAGAGTGGCCTCCTGTATCCGCAGTTCGGATCTTCCAGTGCGGGCAGCGGGGCGTTTCTGGCCGTACCCTATTATCTGAACCTGGCGCCACATTACGACGCCACCATTACGCCACAGTATATTCATGGCCGCGGCCTTTTTAATGAAGTTGAAGGCCGTTATCTGAGCAGTCTGGGCCAGTCGACTCTGCAGCTGGGCTATCTGGATCATGACTCCGCCTATGCAGACGATAATCCGGGTGAATCCGGGCAGCGTTGGGCGCTGGATGCATCTACCCGAGCCGAGTTTGGTGGTGGCTGGAATGGCTATGGTGACTTTTCAGTTGTCAGTGACAACGATTACCTCAGCGATCTGAACCGGAGCCTGGAAATCAATCAGGCAACCCATTTACAGCGTAAAGGTGGTGTAAAGTATCAGGGGGCTAATCAATTCCTGGATATATATCTCAATGACTATCAGACAGTCAGTGATGATATCGCTCAGGAAGACCGGCCCTATGCCCAGTTGCCCGAGGTGGTTTATACCGGATCAACCCGGGCTGGCTGGCTGGAGGCCGGGCTGGAAAGCGAATATTCCTGGTTCTACCGTGACAACGACTCGCTGACAGGACTCGACAAAGCCAATGGTCAGCGCTTCCGGGCCCGCCCTGAGCTGGCTCTGCCCATGCGTGCGCTCTGGGGCTTCAGTCGTCCATCGGTCAGTCTGGACTATACACGCTACGAACTGGACGACTACACGGCCGGGGACAGTGGGTTTGATCGCACGGTTCCGGTATTCGAATGGGATAATGGTTTGTATTTTGACCGTCAGTCGAGCCTGTTTGACGTGCCTTATAATCAAACGTTCGAGCCCCGGCTTTATTACGCCTGGGCCGATGCAGAGTCTGATCAGGACTACATTCCAGCGTTCGATACAGCTCTGCAGTCTTTCTATTTTGAACAGCTGTTCCAGCCAGACCGGTTTGTCGGGGGTGACCGGGTAGGCGATGCCAACCAGCTGACTGTGGCGCTGACCAGTCGTTTCAATGACCTGGTTACTGGCGCTGAGCGTGCCCGCTTCAGTGTTGGCCAGGTCCAGTATTTCGACGATCGTGAGGTGACACTGTTCGGGGACGGTGGTGGTAATGGCAGTCGTTCGGCTCTCGCCGGGGAGGTGGTGCTGAACCCCCTGGAGAATCTGCAGATCCGGTCTTCCGGGCTCTGGGATCCGGACACGGGGGATACTGAAGAAGGCCGGAGTCAGCTGATCTTCCACTCGAAGGATTACCGGTACCTGGCAAGTGTTGGTCATACTTACAGCAAGGACGAGCTGGAACAGTCGGATATTGCGGCGGTTATTCCAGCTACAGACCGTGTTAGTCTGATCGGCCGCTGGGTATACGATTCTGATCTGGATCGCACGGTAGGCTCTCTTGCCGGAATTGAATACAACAACTGCTGCTGGAGTATTCAGGTGGTTCATCAGAACTATCTGACCAGCGATGAGGAGCTGGACAGCCGGTTATTGTTCCAGATTCAGCTGAAAGGTCTCGGTGGTAGTGGCGGCTCCGCAGCCTCGATCTCCGAGGCCATTTACGGTTTTGATGAGCGCGAACAGCGTCGTTTCGGAACCCCCTGACGGCAACGGTGTCATATAGGTACTCTGTCCAAGGGCTACTATTTTTATTAAGAGGTGATTATGAAGGCGACGATTCGCCAAGGCTTACAAATACTGCTGATGCTGTCAGCAGTGGCGCTTTCTTTTTCGGCTCAGGCCGAGAGGAAACTGCTCGATCAGGTGGTTGCCATTGTTGATGATGATGTAATCCTCCAGAGTGAACTGGACGCAAGGGTTAACACCATTATCGGGCGGCTCAACGCTCAGGGCACTGGCCTGCCATCACGTCGCCTTCTTGAAGAACGTGTTCTGGAGCAACTGATCACCGAATCTGTCCAGCTGCAGATGGCGGATAAAATGGGAATGCGGATCAGTGATAATGAGCTGAATGAAACCCTGGCTAACATTGCAGAACGTAACGGTCTGAGTCTGCCCGAATTTGAAGATCAGCTTGCTGTTGAAGGTGTGAGCTATCGTCAGGCCAGAGAACAGATACGCCAGGAAATGATCACCGCCCGCGTGCAGCAACGACAGGTAGGTAACCGTGTGCGTGTTACGGAGCGTGAGGTCGAGAACTATCTGTCGGCGCTGGAGTCAGGCGGAGGCAGCGATGCGGAATACCGGCTTGCCTATATCTTTATTGAACTGGAAAATCCTGCCGATGATGCGTCAGTAGACGCTACCCGCGAAAAAGCGGAAAAACTCCGTGCTGCTATTCTGAACGGTCGTGATTTCCGCGAAGTGGCGGTTGCCGAATCTGATGCCAGCAACGCCCTTGAAGGCGGTGATATGGGGTGGCGAAGCGAACGCCAGTTACCTTCACTGGTTGCACCGGTTGTTCCGGAACTTGAAGTTGGCCAGCCTTCAGAGGTTCTGGAGAACAACAGTGGTTTCCATCTGGTGATGGTGATGGACAAGCGTGGAGGGTCCCAGGAACAGGTTATTCAGCAGAACCGTGTACGCCATATTCTGATCAGGCCGTCTGAAGCGGTAACGGATGCAGAGGCTGAGGCCCGGATCCGTGAGCTCTTTCAGCAACTTGAGGGCGGCGCTGATTTTGCCGTGCTGGCGCGGGAGTATTCGGATGATCCGGTATCCGGCTCTGATGGCGGCAATCTTGGCTGGGTTAGCCCGGGCCAGATGGTGCCGGCATTTGAGCAGGCCATGCAGGAGGCAGATGTAGGCGAGTTCAAAGGGCCGTTCCGTTCCCAGTTTGGCTGGCACATTCTTCAGGTTGAGGAGCGCCGCCAGAAAGATATCAGTAGCGATGTAAAAGAGGCAGAGGCCCGCCAGGCAATATACCGGCGCAAGTTCGAGACCGAACTGCAGAACTGGCTCCGGGAAATCCGGGATGAAGCCTTTGTTGAGTTCAAAGGTAAGTATGCACAGGAATCCGCAGAATAATGAGTGGTGAGATTGTTCTCGCGCTGACTGCCGGGGAACCCGCAGGCATAGGTCCTGAGTTGTGCCTCCAGTATGCTGCCGGAAAGCGCGATACCGGTGTGGTGGTGATCGCCAGCCGGGATATGCTGGAGGAGCGCGCCAGATTGTTGGGTCTCAACGTGAGCCTGCATTCATGGAAGCCGGGCATGGCACCGGAAAAGAATGAGGGTGCGCTTTCGGTACTGCATGTTGAGGGTTGCACCTCTTTTCAGGCGGGCAGGCTGGATATTGCCAACAGCCGCTATGTTCTGGAAACCCTGAGGGTTGCTGCCAGAGGCTGCCTGGACGGTGACTTTGATGGCATGGTCACGGCGCCGGTCCATAAAGGCGTTATCAACGATGCCGGTATCGAGTTCAGTGGCCACACGGAGTTTCTTCAGGAGCTCTGTGGTGTGGAGCGGGTAGTCATGATGCTCGCTACCGAGGAGTTAAGGGTTGCGTTGGTAACGACTCACTTACCCCTCAAGGACGTGCCCGCGGCGATTACGCCTGAAAGGCTTACTCAGGTTGTCAGAATCCTGCATGCCGACCTGCAGACTTTTTTCGGGATTGATCAGCCAAGAATTCTTGTGGCTGGTCTCAACCCTCACGCCGGGGAAGGCGGCCATCTTGGCCGGGAAGAAATTGAAATCATTGAACCGACGCTTGAGAAACTTCGTGCCGGAGGTATACAGCTGATCGGGCCCTTGCCTGCGGACACCCTGTTTACTCCTCACTGGCTGAACGATGCCGATGCCGCTCTGGCCATGTATCATGATCAGGGGTTGCCGGTCCTCAAGTTTCAGGGCTTTGGTCGTGCTGTAAACATCACCCTGGGCCTGCCCATTGTCCGCACATCGGTGGATCACGGCACGGCTCTGGATCTTGCCGGCACCGGCAAGGCAGATGCCGGCAGTCTGCATACCGCTATTCGAGTGGGCGAGCAGATGGCCGGTTCCCTTAAAGCTGCTGGTCGAAAAGCACCCGATAATTGCAAAGCCCCCCAAAAAGAGAAATCTGTGTGAGCAAAAAAGCCGGCCATCAAGCCAGGAAACGGTTTGGTCAGAACTTCCTTCATGATCCAGGCGTGATTGAGCGCATTGTCCGCTCCATCCACCCGAAACCTGACGATGCCATTGTAGAAATCGGCCCTGGGCTTGGCGCGATCACGGAGGAGATCCTGGCCGTCAATCCGAAACTTCAGGTAGTGGAACTGGACCGTGACCTGATACCTGTTTTACGCACCAAATTTTTTAACTATCCTGAATTTCGTATCCACGAAGCCGACGCGCTCAAGTTTGATTTCCGTCAGCTGACAGACGGGAAGCCGCTTCGTATTATCGGTAACTTGCCCTATAACATTTCCACCCCTCTGATTTTTCACCTGCTATCACAGACAGGTGTGGTGCAGGACATGCATTTCATGCTGCAGAAAGAAGTGGTGCAGCGTATGGCAGCGGTTCCCGGTGATAACAATTATGGCCGCCTGGGTATAATGACCCAGTACTTTTGCAAGGTTCAGCCCTTGTTTGAAGTAGGCCCTGATGCGTTCCGGCCGGCTCCGAAAGTGGATTCCGCTATTGTGCGACTGGTGCCTCATACCGAACTCCCGTATCCGGCAAAGGATCTCGGCACCCTGCAGGCAGTAGTAAGAACCGCATTTAATGCTCGTCGCAAAACCCTGCGCAAGGCGCTGGGAGGAATGGTCAGTGTTGACCAGCTTCAGGCATTGGGGATCAACGACGGCCTGCGGCCGGAGAATCTCAGCCTGGCGGACTACGTGAGCATCGCGGACTTTCTGGCTGGTGAAGATCGTCATGACTGACTTTGCCATAGGCGATATTCAGGGTTGTTATGATCGCCTCAAGGACGTTCTTGGCAAGGTGGATTTTTCACCTTCCCGGGACCGGTTGTGGGTAGCGGGTGATCTGATTAACCGGGGGCCGTCATCCCTGGAGACCCTCCGCTACATTGAAAGCCTGGGTAATTCTGCTGTGGTGGTTCTGGGGAATCACGATCTGCATCTGTTGGCTGTGGTCCTTGGCGGACACGCCCTGAAGCGTAAGGATACGCTCGCAGAAATACTGAACGCTCCGGATCGCGACAAACTGGTGAACTGGCTGCGCCAGCAGAACTTGTGTGTCCACGACGCAGAGCGGAACCTGATGATGGCTCATGCCGGAGTGCCTCATATCTGGAATGTTGAGCAGGCTCTGGCCAGTGCCCGGGAAGTGGAAAACGTCATTCGCGGCGAGCAGGCCCCGGAGTACTTTGCGCATATGTACGGCAACAAACCGGAGCGCTGGGATGAAAAACTCAGTGGTATGGATCGCTGGAGGGTAATCACCAACTACTTTACCCGTATGCGTTTTATTGCCACAGACGGCAGGCTTGAACTGACCGCCAAAGAATCTTTTGGCAGCGCACCTGAAGGCTTTGCTCCCTGGTTTGAATTTTCCCGCCCTGATGATCTGCGTGTTATTTTCGGGCATTGGGCGGCAATTGAAGGCAAGACCGGCATCGACCGCTTTATTGCGCTGGATACCGGCTGTGTCTGGGGCGGAGCGCTCACGATGATGAATCTGGATAGCGGAGAAAAGATCCATTGTGACTGCTGAACCGGTAGAGCCCCGGAGCTCTGGCCTTATGCGCCTGCCCATAGTGATGGGCGCTTTCTTCGCACTTACAGCGGTCATGGCTGGAGCATTTGGCGCTCACGGGCTGCGCAATCTTGTGAGCGATCGTAGCCTGGAAGTCTTTCAGACTGCCGTCACCTATCAGATGTATCACTCCATTGCGCTCGTACTGGTTGCTCTGCTGTCCGGATTCAGACTCTCACGGCGTTTGCTGGGGTGGGCCGGGGGATTTTTCCTGGCGGGCATTCTGCTGTTCAGTGGCAGCCTGTATACGCTGGTGCTGACAGATATACGCTGGGTCGGCCCGGTTACGCCTCTGGGTGGGGTATGTTTTATGATTGGCTGGGCATTGTTGCTGACAGCTGGCGCACGCCAGCACGCGGATAAACACAGAGGTTAAGAACGATATGCAGGTTCAGGTAAATGGTGAAACCATGGATCTCCAGGAAGGCACGACAGTTGCGGCTCTGGTTGAAAAAATGGCTCTCACAGGCAAACGGTTGGCAGTAGAAGTGAATGAAGACATAGTGCCCCGCAGTCAGCATACCGAACTTGCACTGAGTAATGGTGATCGGGTTGAGGTTGTTCACGCGATCGGCGGCGGATAATCCCGCAATGGCCGAACGGAAACCCGACCACCGCATCCATCTTCAAAAATATTCATTATTAGGTTTTACCAACCCGGAAACACTATGACCGACACGCCAGAGATCCAGTTGCCCGAAGACAAGCCTCTTGAAATCGCCGGACGTAGCTACCAGTCACGCTTACTGGTAGGTACCGGCAAATACCGTGACCTGATGGAAACCGGCCGCGCAATTGAAATGAGCGGCGCTGAAATTGTGACTGTGGCGGTTCGCCGTACCAACCTGGGGCAAAATCCGGATGAGCCCAATCTTCTGGACGTTATCTCCCCGGACACATACACCATCCTGCCGAACACAGCAGGCTGCTACACGGCCAAAGACGCTGTACGTACCTGTAAACTGGCGCGGGAGCTGCTCGATGGCCGTGATCTGGTCAAGCTGGAAGTGTTGGGTGAGCACAAGACCCTGTACCCGAACATGCCGGAGACTCTGGCGGCGGCTGAAGAGCTGATCAAAGACGGCTTCAAGGTCATGGTTTACTGTTCAGATGATCCGTTGCTGGCGATGCGGCTTGAGGAAATGGGCTGTATCGCGATCATGCCTCTGGGCGCTCCCATTGGCTCCGGCCTTGGCATCCAGAACCGCTACAACATCCGTTTGATTGTAGAGAATGCCAAGGTTCCCGTGCTGGTAGACGCCGGCGTTGGCACTGCCTCCGATGCTACCATCGCTATGGAACTGGGGTGCGATGGTGTTCTGATGAACACTGCCATTGCACAGGCAAAAGACCCGATCAGGATGGCCAATGCCATGCGCCTGGCTATCGAAGCTGGCCGTGAAGCCTACCTCGCCGGACGTATGCCCAAAAAGCTCTACGCGAGCGCATCTTCGCCCCTTGATGGCACCTTCTTCTGATTATGAGCGCTGCAGTATGGCCATGACCGATCAGAAACCCAGTCGCCGGGAGGCGATTCTCCATGCCCTTCTGGCGCTTTTGGAAGAGGAGCCGGGCGCCAGAATCACTACCTCGGTTCTCGCCAGATCTGTTGGTGTGACAGAAGCGGCACTTTACCGGCATTTTCCCAGTAAGCGGAAAATGTTTGAAGCACTTCTGGAGTTTGCAGAAGATGCGGTGTTTTCCCGGTGTCAGTTGATCCTGCAGGAACACGAGGATGTGCGGGTTCGCCTGCAGCAGTTGATGCATCTGGTGCTTGTGTTTGCTGAGCGCAACCCGGGCTTATGTTGTGTTCTCACCGGTGATGCGTTGATTGGTGAAAATGAGGCTTTGCGAAAGCGTGCCTCCCAGTTTTTTGAGCGTCTTGAAACCCAGGTGCGGCAAACCCTGAAAGAAGGCGAAATTCGACAGGGCTTGCGGCCACGCACCAGTGCTACACGGGGTGCGGATTTTGTTCTGGTGTTCATGGAAGGTCGGATTCAGCGGTTTGTCCGCTCATCCTTTACTCGAGCGCCTTCAGTCGACTTTGACGAGAGCTGGGGATTGGTTGCTGAGGCTCTTTGGGACTGACTCCGAGTTTTCTTCCAGTAGCCTGCTGGTTTTGGGGTGGCGCAGTCAGGAAGGCCCTGCCCCGGAACCGCTACAAGCACGTCCGTGTGCGCTTGACTGCGGCCATCCATGGCCTCCGACATTCCGGGACAGGGCCTTCCTGACTGCTCAATCGAACCAATGCGAAACCTTAGAGAGAGTTGCGTGACCTTCTTCAGGTCTCAGCAGCTAAAGGCACTTTAGAGAAAGACGAAAAGAAACCCGATATATCTGGGTTATTTGATAGAGGTTGGTGGGGTCGGTTTGCACAGAATGTTGGAGGCCAAGGATGGCCGGAAACAAGCGCACATGGATGTGCTCGTAGCGGTTCTGTGCAGACCGACCCCACCAACCGCCCGCACCAAAATTAGCAGGCTACCGGAGGCCCCCCCCTAGCTCACTCATACCCAGAAGCAGACCGAAGAATCTGGCGAACAGGTTCCCAGATTGCCGGCGCTGAAATCAGGATGTCCCGTCCCCAGAGATCTGCGGGGTAACCCTCCGGAACTTCACCGAAGTGGCCCGCTGTGGCGCCAGCTTCCAGGGCTATCAGGCGGGCGGCGGCGAAATCCCAGGGGCTGACGTTTTCGTAGTAGATGTCCAGTCGCCCGCAGGCTACCCAACAGATATCCAATGCAGCCGAACCGATTCGCCGCAGGTCTCGGCATTGATGAATCATGGCATCCAGACGGTTCACCAGAGGGGCCAGATTGTCTTTGGTGTAGGGGAAGCCGGTGGCAAAGAGAGAGTCCCGTGGAACTGTAGCACCGCTGTGCTGGACGGGGTTGCCATTGAGTGTCGCACCGCAGCCCTTTGTGGCGCGGAAGGTTTCGCCCGGGAAAGGCGCGTGTACCACGCCAGCCTGAACGCGCCCGTTTTCAGCATAGGCGATAGATACGGCTACCTGTGGGTGGCCGTAGGCATAATTGACAGTGCCATCGATAGGGTCAACGATCCACAGCGGTGTTTCGAGATTTTCGGCCTGGCTGAGATCCGGCATGGTTTCTTCGGACAGGATGCGGTGGTCCGGAAAGCGTTTGCGGATGGCACCGGTGATGAACTCATCGGCCATGACGTCGGCGTGGGTAACCAGCTCGGTCTGGTGTTTGTAGTCGGTGCGCAGGATATTGTTGTCACGTTCCTGGCGAATCAGTTCTCCGGCCTCCCGGGCCAGATCTTCTGCGAAACCGGTAATGTCCCGCAGGGAAACAGAATCAGACATGGCGCCCCCGTATGAATCTCTGAAGAGTGAGGGCGCCAGTCTAGCATGGCCGGGTCACAGGCTGTTCAGCCACGCCTCCATCTTGTCCATGGCTTTAACCAGTCGAGGGCCGGCTTTCCCGACAAATTCATCGCCCAGTTCCTGGTCGGCATAATCTCCGCCGGCCAGCTGCAGGGATTCCGCACCGTCGAAATCCACGAAGGCCAGACGAGCACCCAGGTGGTCCGGGGCGAAACCGAAGTCGCTGGCAGGCAGGATGGCAACCCCCGTGTTTTCAAGCAATGACTGGCAGAATGCCTGGCTGGTTTTGATGTCCTTTCTTACGAGCTGGTCGCGGAAGCCGGAGAAATCGGGGAACAGATAAAATGCGCCTTCCGGCTTTTGCACAACTGCCCCCATCTCGCTCAGGCGCCGGTGCATGTATTCACCAATCACTTTAAGCACACGGCGGGATTGCTTGAGGTACTCGTCTATGTCATCGCCGCCGTCAAAGGCGGTGATCGCTGCATGCTGAATCGGAGCACTGGTAGCGGTGTAGGTTTCGCTGGCGATGATGGCCATGGCGTCCTGCAAGGGGCGCAACTCTTTCGGGAAGATGAAGGTACCCAGGCGCCAGCCGCCAGCCCCTGCCCATTTACTCAGGCCAGTGCTGATGATGGTACCTTCCGGGTAGTAACGTGCAATGGACTTGTGTTTTCCTTCGAAGTGAACTTCCCCGTAAATTTCATCAGAAAGCAGAATCAGTTTGTATTTTCGGGCCACGTTGGCAATGGCCAGAAGCTGGTCGTCGGTGTATGTGCAACCGGTAGGGTTGGACGGGTAGTTGAGGATCAGAATGCGCGGGCGCGAAACGTCATCCCGGCAAATAATGTCCAGCTCTTCGGCGGTCAGCTGCCAGTTGTTCTCAGCATGGGTCGGCAGCCAGTGTACTGAACGGCCAATAATGCGGGCCTGGGGAGCGTAGGATACCCAGCTTGGGCGTGGGATCAGCAAGTCGCCGTAGTAGGCCAGTTGCAGAATAAACAGTAGCTCTTTAGAGCCTGGCCCGATCAGCACATCGTCCCAGGTGCAGCGCATGCGCTCACTACGGTTGATATATCCGGCAATGGATTCACGCAGGCCTTTAAGACCTTTGACCGGCAGGTAGTCCTTTTCGTGAGCGTGTTCTTTAAGCGCATCTACGACACGTTCAGGAACAGGAAAGGGCGACTGACCCAGCCCGAGTTTGATAATGTCCTTGCCCTCAGATTTAAGCTGATTGCTTAATTCGTTAATGCGCAAGGTGGCAGAGGGCTGAATGCCGCGAACGTTCAGGTTGATTGCAAAGCGTTGGTCGTTATGGATGTCCATTGTCTCGGTCTGTTGGTTGAGAGTGGCCGGGACAGTATAGGAAACCCAAACATTTTTTTGTGTGCTATGCGGATAGGTGATTGCCGAAGCAAAGCTCTGTTGTGGCCACTCGTCCGGGGCGGTATGAGCGCCTGGACGAGTCCCGTGTGCTCTCAGTGAGTCCTTACCCAGACTTCAACCCGTCCGTTGCGTTGTTGGCCGGTAGTACCGCCGGCCGTGCCCACCTGCATATAGTGACCGTAGCCGGTGTAAGGAACGTTTTGGACACCGGACTGAGCAAGTTCCTTGCGAACCGCGAGTGCTCGCAGTTCCGAGATCATCTGCGCCCGCAGTTCATTGCTTTGCTGGTCGGCGAAACCGATCAGTAGCAGGTCACCAGCGCTGAGGTTTTCCTGGCGGAGGTAAGCCGCTACCCGCTGAAGATCTCTTTGTGCTTTGTTGTCCAGCCCGGTGTGTCCCTCCGAAAACCGGAAGTTGACCGTCAGCCGTTCGTAGTTTTGTGTCAGTCGCCTGAATGAGACTGGGGTGGTGTCGTCAAAATCCGGCTTGACGGCGAGAGGTGTCTGGGAAACAAAACCTGATCCGGACACAATGGCCTGGCCTTCTTCGGCGAGCACGAATGTAAGGAAATCTTTCGCCAGGTCTGTTGTGGAGTCGCCCGGAGTGTACATGAACAGGCGTCTGGAGAGCGGATAGTCTTCACTCGCGACAGTTAGCTTCGAAGGTTTCAGTGCCGGAGCCTCGCCATCTGAAATTGCCAGCACTTTGCTGTTTCTTACCGAAGCCAGCCCGGAAAAACCAATACCTCCAGGGTCTGCGCTGACGTCATCAGAGAGTTGATCGTTCGATTCGTAGCGTTTGGCAGAGGGGTGCAGCGGGTGCTGTTTTCCCAATACCAGGCTCTTGAAGGTATCCCAGGTTCCGGAGCGGTCATCCCGGGCATAGAGGCTGATTGCCTGAGGTTTGCCGCCGACTTCTGACCAGTTGGTGATTTCGCCGGAGAATATTCTCGCCAGGGTATCAATACTCAGTTGATTGATCCGGTTTGATGGATGAACCAGCACTGCAAGGCCATCAATGGCAATCACGTGCTCACTGTCGGGGTTTTTCAGGTCGGCCCTCTCCAGCATTTTCTGTACTTCTGTGGATTTAACTGCGCGGGAAGATGCCCATACATCGGCATTTCCGGCGGCCAGTGCCGTGAAGCCGGTACTGGAACCATGACTTGCCACCAGGATCTGAAAGGGTTCCCCGGACCGGTGGCCAGTGACAATCGTCTCGTTTTCTTTTCCATTGCCCCGGGTTTGCACAGGGTTGTTACCACGGTGATGGAGGAAGCCTTCCACCAGCATGGGAGCCAGTTTTGCACCAATAGTGTTTGAACCGTGTATTTCCATTTCTTCGGCATGGCCAGGTGTCGCACAGATAAGCAAACCGAGCAGTCCCGGCAGGGCACTCCTGAGAGTCCTGAAAGGGCGATATCTTTTGGTCATAAATCCTCATGGAAGCAAACGACTGGAAGCTTGGAGAATGAGACAAAATTATTACAGGAGTGTGACAGTTGGATGAGGGGCTTTTCCGGAATTCCCGGGGAGGGGTACTATCCTGGCAGATCAGGAAAAGCGGTGCGGTTCCAGTTCTATATGCAGTATACGAGGGCCAAGCATGATGACCCGTCCGCTATAGCGTTCTTCACCTGTGGATGTGAAGTCGAACATGAACCGGCGCCAGACGCGGATCTGTCCCTGGTCGTCGCGTTTAAGCCAGATGCCTCGCAGATAAATAGCGTCATCCAGCAGCATGACGTCCATGGTCTTGCAGTAGCGGTGGGCTGCCTGGAGTACAGAGTCTTTGATGGCCTTGGCGCGCCACCAGTACCAGACGACAAAGGCTGCAACAAACAGCCAGAACAGCGTTCCCAGAGTCATGATAAAAACACGATGGCGCAATCTTCCGAAAGAAATATCAGGTCAGAGCGCCAGACTACCCTATTGTGAGAGTTCGGGGAATCGCTATGGCTTTGCCCGCGATTTGGCCCGAACGGCTGGCAACCGGCCGGAAAGCATTGTCAGGAAGTGACTGGTGAGCAGTTGCGCCTGATCCACACTGCTTCCCAGATCCTCGGATTCCTGTCTGGCGCTTTCGCTGCTGCGGACAGACTCATCACCCAATGTAAGCAGTCGACTTACTTGTTGCTGTACCTGCAGGCTGAGAGCAGACTGCTCTTCCGTAGCCCCGGTCACTTCATGGGTGCAGCTGGTAATAATGTCAATGTCCTTCAGGGTAGACGTGAGTGCCTTGCTGGCCTCGCTGCCCATGAAGGTGGTTTGCTTGCAGGCGCTGGCGCCACGATCAATAACCTCCACGACGTTATGGGTTTCGCTTTGTAAAGCGTCGATAATTTCCTCAATTTTTTGCGTGGATTCATGGGTACGCTGGGCCAGTCCGCGGACTTCATCCGCAACGACGGCGAAACCACGCCCCGCATCGCCGGCCCGTGCAGCTTCAATAGCCGCGTTGAGCGCCAGCAGATTGGTTTGCTTGGCAATATCGGAAATCACGTCGAGTACCAGCCCGATCGTGTCACTTTTTTCTGACAGAGCAGTTATTCGCTCGTTGGCTGCGGAGAGCTGGTTTTGCAGGTTCGACAGATTGTCGTTCATTATCTGCATCTGCTGCTGGCAGTGAACGGCCGATTTACTGGCGTCTATGGTCGCGTCATGGGTTCTGTTTGTCAGCTCACTGACACTTCTGACGCTGCGCGCGAGTTCGTCAAATGCCTGGGTAATGCTATGGATATCCTCGCGTTGACTGCGAATGCTGGAGACTGAATGCGATACCCACTCAATCGCACGCTGTTTGTTTCCGTGCAGTTGCCCGACATTGGTGTGCATACGGGCTGAAACCGCGCGCAGAGTCGCGTCACGTTTTTGCCGGTCGAACTCAATCCATGCGCTTTCATCACGGCGACCGGTATAGATCCATGGCATAGCCGGATGAGCGCCGTGACAGGCGGCCCTTGCGCTCCGGACCATGGGGCGTGTCAGCCAATGCAGAATCAGAAAAACTGCCAGTAACAGCAGTTGAAGAAACGCCAGGCTTGAGGCGGGCAGTGCCGTCAGGCCAAGAGCCAGGAGCCCGGTCGCCAGCACTCCGTACAGGCAGAGCAGCTTCCATGGCAGAGCTGGACTGATGGCAAGAAAGCGCCGGGGAACATTGCCTTGATTCCAGGCAGCGTAAGCCAATTCCGCCCGCTTGATCTGGGCGCGATCTGGGAGTACACGGACAGACTGATACTCAACAATCCGGCCTTGACTAAATATTGGCGTTACAAACGCGTCCACCCAGTAGTGGTCACCATTTTTACACCGGTTTTTTACAATCCCGCGCCATGAGTCACCATTTTGTATGGTTTGCCACAGGTCGCCAAAGGCTCCCGGTGGCATGTCGGGGTGTCGTATAACGTTATGGTGCTGGCCTATCAGCTCATCGGCGGTATAGCCGGAAACCTCCGAGAACGCCTCATTGGCTGCGGTAATCCGGCCATCCAGGTCTGTAGTGGTAATAAGATTCAGATCACCCGGATAGGTGCGCTCATTCCGGGTGACAGGTTCATTTCTGCGCATTCGGTAAGTCGCCTTTTTTATTGCTTTTATATAGTGCGAAGCCTGCCTTCTGGCCGGGCTCTGTGCCTGTGGAGGCACATCAATGAATCTGATGTTGACCAGTCTGCGATGAAATTTACCTTGGGGATATCCATAAAATGCAAAAGATGAATATAGGTTCATTTTTAATTATCATGCCATCCCGGAGACCTGCTTTTGCGTAGCATGGACAGATAGTGGTTGGTTTCCTTCTATGCTGATAGTGCGTAGCCCGTGGGGTGCGGGCTGGACTATGAGGAGTGGGGCACTAGATGCAGTTTGAGCAGCAGCAAGATTTCAGAGCTTTGGTGGAGCAATACCCTCGCGCCATCATGTTGGTCACCAAAGAGTCCAGGATTACCTACGTAAACTGCATGTTTCGTTCAGTGACCGGCTATGGGCAGGATGAGGTGGTGGGCCAGCCACCCTCGATTCTGAGTTCCGGGCTGCATGCACCGGAATTCTACCAGGCCATGTGGCAGACATTGAGCAGCGAGGGACGCTGGGAAGGGTTGATCTGGAACCGGAAAAAAAGCGGAGAGGTCTACCCGCAATGGCTCAGCATTTACCCTATGAATCTTGAAGGGCGACAGGCCTATGTCGGCATGTTTATGGATATGGGCGAACGAACCGGTGTGGATGAGCGTCTGGCATCACTCGCCTATTACGACCCCCTTACGGAGCTACCCAATCGCTCTTTATTTCAGGAGTTTCTGAAAGCCCGGGTCAGTCAGCATTCTCTTGATGGTGCCTGCTTTTCTGTTTTGTTTATTGATCTGGATTTTTTCAAGTCGATCAATGATCTGCATGGGCATGAGTGTGGCGATGGTGTGCTGAAACAGGCTGCCATGTGTATTCAGAGCGTGGTTGGCAAGGTTGATGTGGTTGCACGGCTGTCAGGTGACGAGTTTGCGGTTATTGTAGAACTGCAAGGCATGGAGGAGTTGAAGGAGGTCTGTCAGCGCATGATTCAGGCTTTCCGTGCTCCAGTGATTGTTGGCCAGCGGGAGTATTTTCTCTCGGCTTCGGTAGGGGCGGCGGTTTTCCCCATACATGGGAAAAGTGGTACGGAGCTTCTGCAGAAAGCCGATAGGGCCATGTATGCAGCAAAGCTGGCTGGGCGGGCCTGCTACCGTATATACAGCGAGGCAGATGATGCGCAGGGGCGTCTTGAACAGCGCCTCTCTGAGGCTCTGGTAACATCACTGAAAACCTCACCAGATGAGTTTCGTGTGGTGTATCAGCCTCAATATGATCTCCGCTCAGGGCAGGCTGTGGGCATGGAAGCTCTGTTGCGCTGGGATCATCCGGATTTCGGCCCGGTATCGCCTGCCGACTTTGTTCCGCTGGCAGAACGCCGGGGCCTGATTCATGAAATGACACAGTATCTGGTACGCGGGATACTGGCAGACCTTCTGGCGTTCCCCCCGGAGCGGAGTGAGTTCCGGCTGGCGATTAACATTTCGGCCCGTCAAATCACGGATGCCCGGCTGGGCCTGGTTATCGGCCCGCTGTTCAAGCGTATTCAGGAACTGGGCTGGCAGCTGGAAATCGAGATCACTGAAACCCATATCATGCACCTTACCAGGCAGTGTCTGGAAACGCTCAAGGAATTCCGGGATCAGGGTGTTGGGATAGCTATCGATGATTTTGGCACTGGTTACTCTTCGCTGGCGTATCTGCAGAACCTGCCAGTACAGGTGCTCAAAATAGACCGGCAGTTTATCCGTCGCCTGGGCACGGAGAACAGTGATTCCCGGATAGTGTCCGCTATTTTAGGTATTGCGGAAGCTCTGGAGCTGGAAGTCGTGGCTGAAGGCATCGAAAACCAGGCTCAGTATCAGGAGCTTCGTGGGCTGGATTGCCAGCGGGGACAGGGGTTTTTAATGGCCCGGCCGCAGCCCTGGGAGCAGATCAGGATGATGATGCTTGATCCATATCATTAATGTTTGAAATTGAGGGATGTGTTCGCATGGTTTGCAACATATGGCCAGGCAGTTTGGATTAAGATGTTTCGGATCGTTAATGATTGTTGCGGGATTGTGCGCGGTGCTTGGCGGACAGTAACGCGCATCAAATCCTTGATTTACGGAACTTATGCCAAACACACTAACAAAACAGGATCTGGACGCTTATGTCCGTATCGATCGGGTGTGTTGTAAACCGTGGCTCCGGATTATTGGGCTGATATCCGGCCTTTCGGTTACCGGGTGCAGGTCCCGGTATGTGAGCAAACCAGTGAGCGGGCTGGCCTGGGTAACCACCAGTGCGGGTAAGGTTATTTGCCTGTACGTTGGTCAGGAAATGGAAATTGGGCACTGTCGCGCATCGGAGCAGTTACTGCTATTTGCCTCCGCAGGAGAAGTGTCTGTTTCATGTTCCGGTGGAAGCTGGCAGTCACTGGACATGCCGACCCAGGTTTGCTCAGGGGATGAGTTTGATCTCAGATTTTCAGAAAACAGCCGGCTTGTTGTCCTGAAACCAGCGCTTGAGTTGTTTCCTGATGCCCTGCGGGCAGGGGTTCTCCGTCAGTTTCCGGCCATGTCTCCCCCGATAAAAAAATACCTTGAAAGCATGAGGTTCTACTTCGATAACGCTCATGCCAGGGCACTTACCCGCGAGCTTTTGGGGCAGTTGGCAAGATTTCAGGCTGGCGGCCCGGTCGCGGTTGTTCCGAAAATGCAGCCTTTGGATCGCCGACTGCGGCGGGCGATTGAAAAAATTGAACAGAATCCGGGCTGGGAATTTAATCTGGAGGAGCTTGCCAGATACGCAGGTGCCAGCGAACGTAATCTTTATTATCTGATGAAGAACAATACAGGTATGACGCCCTACCGGTTTTACCAGCGCCAACGCCTCATCCGGGTTCGGCGTCGTCTGGTGGATTGTCAGGCGAGTGAGGCTCATATCTCCCGGTATGCTGCAGATGAAGGATTCTCCCATCTGGGCCGTTTTGCGGCGCTTTACCGGGAGCACTTCGGTGAGCTACCCAGTCAGACAGTTCGGCGCCGGCAGCACCTGTATGAAGCTGAGGCAGAAGCGGGTGAATTGTCCTGCGAAATGCTGGTATAGAGTTTAATGAAGACAGTAAAAAGCCGGGATAACCAAAAGGTCAGCCCGGCTTTTTTGTTTGCTGCTGGCCGGTCAGGGGGTTGTAGATACCTGGCTTTGTGCTGCGGCCTGAACCTCTTTTTCTTCATTGTGATCGCGAGCCAGCAGAATATAGAACGCGGGCAATACGAACACAGTGAACAAAGTGCCTATGCCAAGCCCGGCACTGATAGTCAGTCCAATGGCAAAGCGGCTTTCGGCACCGGGGCCAGCTGCAAGCAGTAGTGGCACCATGGCAAAGATCAGTGCCAGTGAGGTCATTATGATCGGCCTTAAACGAATGGCCGCGGCCTCAATGACGGCTTCCACTTTGCCAAAGCCTTTTTCTTTCTGCAGCTGGTTGGCAAACTCCACGATCAGTATTCCGTTCTTGGATACAACCCCGATCAGAGTAATCAGACCTACCTGCGTATAGATATTCATCGTTGCAAAGCCGAGCACTATGAACGCCATGGCTCCGGCCACGGACATGGGTACCGAAATCAGAATGATAAACGGATCGCGCCAGCTCTCGAACTGGGCTGCAAGTACCAGGTAGATAACCAGCAACGACAGGAAGAAGGTTACAACCAGTGCGCTGCCCTGATTCGCCAGTTGCCGGCTCTGCCCTGTGTAATCGTAGGTGAAGCCCTGAGGGAATACCTCGTCTGCGGTTTGCTGCACAAAGTCCATAGCCGTACCTGCGGCAATCCCCGGCATGATGACCCCTTGCAGAGTCAGAGAGTTCTGCTGGTTGAACTGTGTGCGGTTTGAAGGCTCTACATCGTGGCTAAAGCTTACAACGCTGCCCAGAGGGACAAGCGTGCCTTCGCCTGTGCGGATGTAATAATCGTTCAGCGCTTGTTCGTCCAGCCGGAACTGTTGATCAACCTGAGGAATTACCTGATAGGACCTGCCTTCCATGCTGAAACGGTTAATGTACCCGCCGCCAAGCATGCTGGACAGTGACTGCCCGACATCCTGCATGGAAAGCCCGAGATCAGCGACCCGGTCGCGATCGACGTTGATGCGGGTCACTGGACGATCGAAGTTAATGGATTTTTGCAGGAACATGAAGTTGCCGCTGCCCATTGCTTTGCCCAGTAATTCATCCGCTACCTGGTCGAGTTGTTCGTAGCTGTTACCTGTTGTGATCACAAACTGGAACGGCAGACCGCCACCGGATCCGGGTAAGGACGGCCTGGGAAATACTGCTGTCTGCAGGCCAGTTACATTCTTGAGCTCGGCGTCAAGCTGCGGCTGGGCCTGGAACTGGCTGACGTCCCGTTTGCTCCAGGGCTCCATCTTGAAACCACCGAACACAGCGTTTGGCGCGGTAATGCCTACGATCATGAAGTCTTCAGAGTAACCGGGCACGGTGGACAAGCGTTCCTGAACTTCCTCTCCATGTTCCAGAAGATAGTCCAGAGTAGATGTCTGTGGCCCCAGACCCTGATAGAACAGAATGCCCTGGTCTTCGGTGGGTGCCAACTCGTTCTGGCTCATCATCGCCATGAAGTAGATGGAGCCCAGTACGATCAGTGCAAAAAAGACCACTACGGACTTTGTTTGCATCAGGGAACCGAGCGCCGCTTTGTAGCCTGAAGAGATACCGTTGAATGTGCGCTCTACCAGGACCTCGAATTTTCCGGGATTACCGTGTGGTTTGAGGACTTTGGCAGACAGCATGGGTGAAAGGGTAAGGGCGACGATACCCGAAATTACGACCGTACCGGCCAGGGTGAAAGCGAACTCGGTAAACAGGGAACCAACCAGTCCGCCCATAAACCCGATAGGTGCATAGACTGCAACCAGGGTGGTGGTCATGGCGATAATCGGCACAGCCATCTCCCGTGCGCCATGCAAGGCTGCCTCAAACCGCGATTCGCCTTCTTCAATATGCCGGTGTACGTTTTCTACCATGATGATGGCATCGTCCACCACCAGGCCGATGGCCAGAACCATGGATAAGAGCGTCAGCAGGTTCAGAGAGAACCCGAATATATGCATGAAAAAGGCGCCGCCAATCAGCGACAGCGGAACCGCAACAGAGGGTACGATAGACGCGCGAATGGATCCCAGGCACAGGAACACCACCACAAGTACAATACCCATAGCTTCAAGCAGGGTACGGATAACCTCGTTTATGGAGTCCTCAATAAAATCTGATGCGTCATAGGCAAGGCGGACCTTAAGGTCACCCGGTAACTGGCTTTCGATATCCGGAAGGTCACCTTTTACCAGACCCGCAACCGTAAGAGGGTTGGCGCCTGGTGCCAGTTCGATCGCCACGTAAGTGGCGGGCTGGCCTTTGTATAGTGCCAATGCATCGTAAGTTTCTGACCCCAGTTCCACCCGGGCGATGTCCTGGAGCCGGATCTGAGTCCCATTGGCCTGCTTGACCACAAGATTACGGAATTCGTCCGGATCCGCTACATCCGTATCGCTGGTCATGCTGACTTCAGTGTAGGTGCCTTTGGTATTGCCTACGGCTGCCTGGTAGTTGTTTGCGCGAAGCTTGGCAACAACCTCTTGAGGTGTCATATCAACGGCGGCCAGGCGTTCCGGATCGAGCCAGATGCGCAAGGCAAACTTGCGGCCGAGCAGTTGTGCTTTACCAACGCCAGCCAGCGCCTGGAGTCTGGGTTGCACCACCCGGGTAAGGTAATCGGTAATCTGCGGAACAGCCATGTCTGAGCTGTAGAAGGCAATGTACATCAGTGCCGTAGAGTCACCGGTGGTGGACGTGATCACCGGGTCCTGCGCGTCGGCAGGCAGAACGTTGCGCTGACTGGCAACTTTTGCCTGTATCTCGGCCAGTGCAGCATTGGCGTCGTAGTTCAGTACCATTTTGGCTTCAATGGTCGACGTGCCCTGCGAGCTTGTAGATGTCAGGTAATCAATGCCACTGGCTTCTGCAATGGCCTGCTGCAGGGGCGTGGTAATAAAACCTTTGATCAGATCTGAGCTGGCGCCCGGGTAGGCCGTTGTGACCGTGACCGTGGTGCTTTCCAGCTCCGGATATTGCCGGATCTCCATCTCCATTGCGGCCCGGGCGCCGAGCAGCAGGATAAGAAGACTGACCACCGTCGCCAGTACGGGACGATGGATGAAAATGTCGGTGAATCGCATTACTCAGATGCCTCCTGCGGCTGCTTTTCGTCGTCCTGAATCTCGACCCTCTGGCCGGCCCGGAGTCTCAGCAATCCTTTGGAAACCACTTTCTCGCCTGCTTCCAGGCCGGAGAGAATTGCAACCCGCTTATCCCGTGTCCGGCCTGCAGTGATAGTGCGACGATTGACAACCAGTACACCGTCATCGTTTTCCTCAATGGCAAATACGAAGTCGCCATAAGTGTTGTAGGAAATAGCGGTGCGGGGGATGGTCACCACGTCTTCGGCCTCTGGCTGCCTGGTCTGTATGGTTGCAAACATACCTGGACGCAGCAGGCTTTCCGGATTGTCCAGCGTGGCGCGGATACGAACGGTCCGGGTTTCCGGGTTCACAGAGGTGTTGATAGCACTGACCTTGCCTTCAAATTCCTGCTCGGGTACCGCCGCTACGGTGGCAATGACAGAGTAGCCTCGGGCAACGTTCGGCAGATTCTTCTCTGACAGGGTGTAGTCCACGTAGATCGGGTTGAGCATATTGATTTCAACGATTGGTGTGCCGGTGGCAATGTATTCCCCTTGATCCACCATTCGAATACCCAGGGTACCGTCAAACGGGGCACGGATTATTTTCTTGCTCAGTTGGGCTTCAGCTTCGTTGACGCGTGCGCGCGCCGCGTCGAAGTTTGCTTTTGATTCGTCATACTGGGACTGGGATACTGCACGCTTTGGCAGCAGATCGGAGATACGCTTGAATTCCTGCTCTGCCAGCTGGGCTTCTGCTCGGCGGGTGCGCACGGCGGCCTCGTCAATTGCGGTGTTCAGACGGATCAGAATGTCGCCCTGTTTGACAGTGTCACCGGATTCAAAGTTAATACTTTCTATTACACCGGGAACTTCGTTGGCTACCTCAATGCCGTTAACGGCTGTGATACTGCCCACAGCCTTGACAGAGGGAGTCCAGGTTTCGGTCTGCGCTTCAGTGGCGGATATCTGCGCTGGCGGTTGAGGCTGTGACATCATTTCTTTCATCTGGCCAAACTGGTAAAACTTGTAGCCGAAGATGCCGCCAAGCACTACGCCAAGGAAAATGATTGCGATCAGGAAGCGGGAAGCAGTGCGCATAGTTCAGGTCCTGGGAATCTCTATCTGGTCTGGTGTTTGCCATGGGCAGGAAGGGACGACGGATAACCGTATTTTCCTTCCGGATCATTGCATGATAACAGACTGTTTGGATGCGGAAATTGTTGATCTGGGACAAAGCATAGCATCCTACAAAACTCAGGGGGCAATTGTCACTGGTTTGTAGGTACTTATAGCTAGCATTCTCGCAAGCCTGGCTGGCCTTGTCACAACAATCGGTGCCAGAATTACGACCTTATATCATTAAAGGATCAACCATGCAGTGGATATTGGGCATCGCCTTGGCGGCAGCCGTCTTTGTGGTTCTGAAACAATGGGGTGGATTGTCGACAGAGAAGAAGAAAGCGGCCACCTGGAAAGCCATTCTTGTTGGTGGTGGCGCTTTGCTGGTGTTCATGGTTCTTACTGGCCGGGTACATGTCCTGACAGCTGCTGTCGCGGCGCTGATTCCATTGTTGCGTAAGTTGCCAGAGATCGTCCGGTATGTGCCGGCAGTGAATCGCTTCTTTTCGGGTGGTGATGCGGGCGGTCAAAGCAGAACTGGTGCGGAGCAGTCCGGGGAGGCACGCAGTGGCGCTATGTCTGAGCGTGAGGCCTGCGAAATACTGGGAGTTTCCGCTGCATGTTCGAAAGATGAAATTGTTATGGCTCACCGTCGGCTGATGCAGAAAATGCACCCGGACCGGGGCGGAAGCGATTATCTTGCAGCAAAGATCAACGAAGCGAAAAGTGTTTTGCTGCGTACCAGAGTGTAGGCTTCAGTGAACAATGTCGACTTTCACTTCAAAGCTCCGGTTGTCTGACCGGCTGCTCTTTACACTGTAGGCAATGCCCGATTGTTTGTGGGTAGACTCGGTCGAAGTGCTGCCCAAAGACACCCATTGGCCGGGTTCCACTCTGCGGATTGTCACTAAAGCCTGGGTTTCATAGCCATCCAGTTCGGCGGGGTCAGCCTCAAAAGACATAATGTTCAGTTCTATTGCACGATCTGAAATTACCTGTGGGCTGACAACAAATCCACTGCGCGTCTCTACTTGCTCGAAGATAGCCGCCGGGTTTCTTCCTCCCTGCACGGCGAAGGGCAGAGTCCGTACCTGGCCAGACGTGATATGAGCTGACTGTCCGTCCATAACCATCAGGCTTCGTTCCCGCGAGCCACCGGTGCTTGTAACTCTGTGCTCAACCACTACACCAGCCCCGTTTCGTGTTGTTGTGACTCCGCCGCCAGAGCGTTTGCCGCCGATATCCTCCTGGGACCGCACGGTTATCCTGACCTGTACCGGGGCAACGTCCAGGGTTTCGATTAACATGCCGATTTCGTCCAGCAATTGCTGGTCGCCACGAACAACGAGCTGCTGCCCGCTGGCGGTGACAGATACGGGCTCGCCGTGATAAAGCTCCCGCACCTGACTGGCCACATCCTCGCCAGCCCTGTTATTGAGCTGCCAGGCTCGGGAGTCAGCATGTGCTGAACCAGTTCCGGAGATGAGTGCGAGCATGAGTATAAAAAAGAACAGGAAGGTGTAATTCCGCAGATTTAATGTCATTGCTGGTTCCCATTGTCTCTGAAAGTCCGGTTTTTCTGGTATTGATCTGCTAAAAAGCCCGGTTACGGGTTGCCAAGTTGAAAACCCGGGGTATATATTAGTAAGCATGAAGACGACACAAGCGATCTGTCAATTGAATGTTCTGCAAGCTTTCGGCCAAAAGCCGCTGGCGGCAGTCGCTGCTGTGTTTTTCTGGTGGTTTGGTTATGGCTTTTATTTTAGCCAGCGCCAGGGCCGCCCGTAACATCTTCAAAAAACGAACAACGAGGATGGCAGCCCGGCGAAAAACCAGGCTGCCGTCGGACTCAGAAAGCCCCGACTGGTAGCCCAGCCGGGGCTTTTTTGATTCTGACGCAGGGAAATGGGAACACTGATATGAACATGCCTTTGAACACTTCCGGAGAGTGCCAGGTGCTGAGCGCCGGCTCGACTCACCGGCAGGAAACAGCGCTGCCGACGCCAGCCGAATTGCGGGAGCGTTTGCCGGTTGAGGATCGGCTTGCACTACAGGTGGCAAAGCACCGGCAGGAGATCCGGAACCTTCTGCACGGCGAAGATGAGCGTATTCTGGTTGTGGTCGGGCCCTGCTCGATTCACGATGAAGTTGCCGCGCTGGAGTATGGAGAAAAGCTTAAAGCTCTGGCTGATACGGTTAGTGATCGCTTACTTATTGTTATGCGTGCATACCTGGAAAAACCGAGAACAACCGTTGGCTGGAAGGGCTTGCTGTACGACCCTGAGCGTACAGGCTCTGGTGACCTTAACGAGGGCTTGCTGCGTTCACGCCGCCTGCTTCTGAATCTGGCTGAGATGGGCTTGCCGTTGGCAACCGAAGCTTTGAGCCCTTTTGCAATGGACTACCTCGGCGATCTGGTGAGCTGGACCGCTATCGGAGCCCGTACCACTGAATCCCAGATTCACCGTGAGATGGTCAGTGGTTTGCCTATGCCTGCCGGATTCAAAAACGGCACTGATGGCGGAATCAATGTTGCTATCAATGCCATGAAGTCGGGAGCCCACCCGCACCACCACCTGGGCGTTTCTGCGAATGGTGCGCCAGTCATGGTCAGCACCCGGGGCAATCCGGATACCCATCTGGTGCTGCGTGGCGGCCGGGGTATTACCAATTATGATGAAGGCAGTATTCAGCATGCTGCGCAAGCTCTTTCTGCTGCAGGCCTTTGCGCTGCGATCATGGTGGACTGCAGTCATGACAATGCCTGCAAACAGGCCGAGCGACAGATCGATGTTGCCCGTGAAGTGATGCGCCAGAGACGGGAAGGTAACACCAGTATTCGCGGGCTGATGCTGGAGAGCTTTCTGGAGGCCGGGCGGCAGGATGACGGCGATGATCTGCGTTACGGTTGTTCGATCACCGATCCGTGTCTGTGCTGGGACCAGACGGAAGCTCTGCTCCGCTCACTGTAGAGAGCAGGAGCTGGCCTGCCAACAGCAGCAGAATACCTCCCATCAACCGGTCAAGCCAGTGGCCGAAGCGGTTGAATCCCTTGCGCACAGCTGGCAACGTGAAGAAGACGGCAACCAGGGTAAACCAGACCCCTGTCGCCAGTGCCATGTAAATACCGTAGCCGGCCTGAATGGCCACGGGAGTTCCCGGGCTGATGACAACTGAAAACAGTGAAACGAAGAACAAAGTTGCTTTCGGGTTGAGAGCGTTGGTCAGAAAACCCAGGCGCAGGGCAGCAACGCCGGATTGCGGAGCCGCTGCTTCGGCTGCTACATGAATTCCACCTGCCTGGGATTTCAGGCAATGTATCGCAATCCAGGTGAGGTACAGCGCACCGGCAATCTTGAGTATGGTAAACAGCAGGATAGACTGCTGGATGATCAGGCCAATACCGAGCAGTGAGTAGCTCACGTGCACCAGAATGCCCGCAGCGATACCGGCTGAAGTGAACAATGCGTTTTTCCGGCTCTGAAACAGTGCCTGTCGGATCATCACTGCAAAATCAGGCCCCGGACTGGCTACGGCCAGCCAATGTATCAGGGCCACAGTGAGAAATTCCGGCCAGTAACTGTTCATATGCAATGGTCTCTCTAATTCAGAATTGCGCCAGATCATGATTGCGCGAGGTCCAGGCGCCCAAAATCGGGGTTACGGATAAAGGCTCCTATACTAACGTACATATTATTGGATTTTCATCTAGGTTCCCGGCTTTTGGGAATCCCGGTCTGGAGGCTGTTCTATGGAAAAGCGTGAAGTGGATGTAGCTATTATTGGCGCAGGAACTGCCGGAATGGTGGCCTACCAGAGAGTGCGAAAGGTCACAGACAAAGTAGTGCTGATAGAAAGCGGCGAGTACGGGACTACCTGTGCCAGAGTAGGCTGTATGCCAAGCAAGTTGCTGATTGCCGCTGCGGACAGCGCTTATGGAATGTCCAGGGGAAAGCTGTTCGGAATTTCTGCCGGCGATATCACAGTGGATGGAAAACGCGTGATGGAACGGGTGCGCTCAGAGCGTGACCGCTTTGTCGACTCAGTGGTCCGTTCGGTAGAGAAGTTCCCCGAAGAACATCGCATCAAGGGAAATGCGCGCTTCGCCGGGCCTAACCGCCTGATCGTTGGCAATGAAACCGAGATTCATGCACAACGGATTATCATTGCCACAGGCTCCCGGCCCAACATTCCAGGTTTTTTGAAAGAAGCGAAAGACCGCCTTGTGCTCAATGACGATATTTTTGAATGGCAGGATCTGCCGGAGTCGGTTGTTGTTTTCGGGCCGGGTGTGATCGGGCTTGAGCTGGGTCAGGCGCTCAGCAGGCTTGGTGTTCGCGTAAGAATGTTCGGAGTGGGTGGTGCCGTAGGGCCGATTCGCGATGAGAGTATTCGTAAGTATGCGCTCGAATGTTTCAATGAAGAGTTTCCACTTGACCCAGATAGTGATGTGAAGCGCGTCGAGCGGGTTGATGGTGGGGTGGCTGTCACGTTCCTCGATGGCGTCGACAGTGAAAAAACAGAAACATTTGAATACCTGCTCGCAGCCACCGGGCGCCGGCCCAATGTCGACAGCCTGGATATTCAGAATGCGGATATTGAGCTGGATGAGAAAGGTCTGCCGGTGTTTGATCCGCACACGCTTCGCTGTGGCCAGAGCCATATCTTTATTTGCGGTGATGCCAACAACGCATTGCCTCTCCTGCACGAAGCTGCCGACGAGGGCCGGATTGCAGGCAATAACGCCGCGTCTTACCCGGACGTCCGGGCAGGTCTGAGACGTACACCCCTTGCAGTCGTGTTTACTGACCCCCAGATTGCTTCAGTAGGGCTTACAATTGATGAAGTGGATAGGCGGTGTGCGGGTCGCTTCGCTGTAGGTGAAGTGTCATTTGAAGACCAGGGCCGAAGCCGGGTGATTGGTAAAAACAGAGGGTTACTCAGAGTATACGGTGAGCACGGCAGTGGAATGTTTATGGGAGCAGAGATGTTTGGCCCTGCCGCTGAGCACATTGCCCACCTGTTAGCCTGGTCCGCACAGCGCCGGTTAACGGTCAGTGAAATGCTGGAAATGCCGTTTTACCACCCGGTGATTGAGGAAGGCCTGCGAACAGCTCTTAAGCATCTGAACCGTAACCTTGATATAGGCCCGGTTCCCGAAGAGGGCTGCAGTGACTGCGGTCCAGGGGTGTAAGTACTGCTCCTGAAAGTCTGCAGGATGAGGTATTGGCCCGGGCTATCACGGGCATTGGAGAACTAAACTTCACGAATATATTGAGGCTGGGCTAGAGTATTTCCAGTCTTGTTTTAAGCGCCACGAAGGAGGCATGAAATGGGTAAGAACTTTATTGGTCTGGATACGGAAAAAACGGTAAAGCTGGCCGACTCTCTTAACGATCTGCTTTCCAACTATCAGATTTTTTACATGAACGTTCGTGGTTATCACTGGAATATCAAAGGCGATAATTTTTTTGAACTTCATTTGAAGTTTGAAGAATTGTACAACGATCTCCTGCTCAAGGTTGATGAGGTTGCTGAGCGGGTGCTCACGCTGGGGCATCGCCCGGCGCACTCCTACAGCACCTACATTGAGCGTTCAGAAGTATCGGAGCAGAGAGACGTCTGTGATGGCAAACAGGCCATGGAGAATATTCTCGATAGCTTTGCAACGCTTATAGGCAAGCAGCGAGAGCTGCTGAGCCTGGCGGGGGATGCAGAGGATGAGGGTACTGCGGCGCTGATGAGCGATTACATTTCCCAGCAGGAAAAAACAGTCTGGATGTATCGTAGTTATCTGGGGCACTGATCTCTGAAACTTGTTTTATGGCGGCCTTTTGGTCGCCTTTTTTGTATCTGGAAAAAGGCACCGGGTTATGTGGCCTGAATTTGGGCCCCGTCAGGAATTGACAGCGTTTCGGGAAAAGAGTGATAGAGAGGGGAAAGGAAAAGCTGCAGCCGGGCCGGATGGCCCGGCTGCATGACAGATCAGTATGAAGAGCTCATACCGAACCACTCGGGGAAAATCACTATAAGCGCCAGTACCAGCATCTGCAGGAGAATAAACGGCAAGACTCCTTTATAGATGTCGATCGTGCGTACTTGCGGTGGTGCGACGCCTTTGAGGTAGAACAGAGAGAACCCGAAGGGAGGCGTCAGGAAGCTGGTTTGCAGGTTCATTGCGATAAGAATGGCAAACCAGAGCATATTGATGCCCAGAGCTTCGGCAACCGGAGCCAGAATTGGCACGATGATAAAGGAAATTTCCACAAAATCGATGAAAAATCCCAGTACCAGAATGACCAGCATGGCGAGGATGATGAACCCCCATTTTTCGCCCGGCAGTTGCAGCATCCATTCTTCCAGCAGGTAGTCGCCGCCGGTATAGCTGAAGACCATCGAGAAAGCAGTCGCGCCGATCAGGATTGCGAACACCATGGCGGTTACTTTGACCGTATCTTTCGACGCATCCCAAACCATCTGGAATGAGAACTGACGATAGATAATGGCCAGAACGATTGCACCAATGCCACCCAGCGCAGAGGATTCTGTAGGTGTCGCAATGCCGGTGAAAATCGAACCAAGTACAATGACAATCAGCGCCAGCGGTGGAATGATCGCAAATAACGCGTTCACTATTTCCTTTTTGCGGGAAATGCTGGGGTCTTCCGGCATGGCCGGTGCTGTCTCGGGTTTGAAGCGGGTCATGACCAGGATATAGATGATATAGAGCCCGATAAGAACCACTCCGGGCCCTACGGCTGCTTTGAACAGATCGCCTACCGGGAGCCCCAGAACATCACCCAGAATAATCAGGATAATGGATGGTGGAACAATCTGCCCCAGGGTGCCCGCTGCGCAGATAGTGCCTGTTGCCAGACGCTTGTCATACTTGTGAGCGAGCATGACAGGCAGGGAAATCAGGCCCATTGCTACCACGCTTGCACCCACAACACCTGTGGAGGCTGCGAGCAGAGCGCCCACCAGAATGGTGGAAATGGCCAGACCGCCAGGCAGGCCGCCAAACAAGCGCCCCATGGATGTCAGCAACTGCTCGGCCAGACGCGTGCGCTGGAGAATAACCCCCATAAAGATAAACAGGGGAACAGCCATCAGAACGGTATTCTGCATAACGCTCATGATGCGGTAAGGCATAAAGGCAAACAGATCCATGCCTTCGGCAAAAACGCCAAAAAACAAGGCTACGCCGCCAAATGTGAAAGCAACAGGGAAGCCCAGCATCAGCATGAAGAGGGCAACCAGGAACATAATCATGCCGATCATGCGAGTCCCCCCCCGCTATGCTCACCTTCGTACTGTTTTTCACCAGACATTACGCGCAAGGCAAAAGTAGCCATATTGAGGCCGGCGATGGCGATAAAAAATGCGGTGAGCGGAATGATGGATTTGATGATCCAGCGTTGGGGCAGGCCTCCCGGATCGCCGCTACCTTCTCCCATGCTGTAGGAGTCGAGCGCAAAATCGTAGCCGTATATGCCGATAAGGTAGGCAAATGGCACCACAAACAGCAAGGCTCCGGCCAGATTTATCCACGCTTTTGCTTTGTTTCCCCAGCGGGCATAAAACACATCGACCCGCACATGACCATCCGTGCGGAGTGCGTAAGGTATACCGAGCAGAAACACCACCGAATACAGGTGCCATTCCATTTCCTGCATGCCGATGGATACTTCGTTGAAAGCGTAACGGGAGACGACGTCATAAAAGACGTTGCCGGCCATCAGCAGCATCGCGACACAGGCTACCCAGCCGCAGAGATAGGACAAGCGGGCAAGGCCCTCATCCAGCTTTATAATCCACTGCATTCACAATCCTCTGCCAGACCGCCTGGCATTTTCACTATTGCTATAAACAACAAAGCCGGGATCACGATCAGAGCGAACCCGGCCCCATTACAGCCTGTATCTTACTCGATTGTGCCCATAGTGTTTAGGTATGCGCGCTCAGAAATATCGGTGTAAGCGCGGCTCTGCTCCAGGTATTCCTGTTGGGATTTGATAATCCGGGCTGCCTGCTCGTTGCTGTCGGCAGCTTCCTTCAGGAGTTTTTTGTTGGCGTCGTACATGGCCTGGAAGATATCCTGCGGGAACTGCTTGATCTGCACGTTCGGATAATCTTTCTTGATGTTAGCCCAGGCTTCCGCGTTGGCGTGCTGTGAGAGTACCAGCATGTCGTAGGAAGCGGTGCGCATGGCTACACGCATAATTTCCTGCAGGTCGGCCGGCAGCTTTTCCCAGACTTTCTTGTTTACCAGGAACTGAAGTTCTGTTGCTGGCTCGTGCCATCCTGTGTAGTAATAATCAGCAATCTGCTGGAAGCCAAGGCGCAGATCCAGAGCCGGACCTACCCACTCAACGGCATCAATGGTGTTGCGCTCAAGCGCTGTATACAACTCGCCCGGTGCAATGTTGGTCGGATTGACGCCTACTTCTGCAAAGACTTCACCGGCGAACCCGGGAATGCGCATTTTCAGACCTTTCAGGTCATCCAGGGATTTGATTTCTTCGCGGAACCATCCACCCATCTGAACGCCGGTGTTGCCGCCGGGAAACGAGAGCATGTTGTGGGGCGCATAAACTTCCTGCATCAGTTCCATGCCGCCGCCGTGGTAAAACCAGGCATATTGTTCCATGGCATTCATGCCGAATGGCATGCTGGTGAAGAACAGGGTTTCGGGAACCTTGCCTTTCCAGTAATAAGAAGCGGAGTGGCCCATGTCGTACTGACCAGCCTTGACCATATCAAACACGCCCAGGGGAGCTTTGTGTTTGTTGGCAGAATCTATCCGGATTTTCAGGCGCCCATTAGACATTTTCTCGACGGATTTGGCGAAATTCTTGGTGGTGTCCCCAAAGATCGGGAAGTTCGGCCCCCATGTCTCTGCCATCTTCAGAGTAAACGTGTCTTGAGCCAGTGCCTGTGCTGAGGCGAAAGTCGCTGCCACAGCGAGTACCGCCGCGGAGAAAACAGAACGGATCTTCATTGCTCATGTGTCCTTTTGTCATTTTTGTGGATCGAGCCCGGCTTTCTTGAGGAAGCCTGATAACAGGTTTACGTTAACAAGTATTGTGATCCAGCGAAATGAAAAATCGCTTCGAATACGACATAGGTCGTAGTTCGCGTCAGATGTCGTTCATCCTGCCAATCTGGCTGGACATCTGCATAGCCTCGTGTTTTTCAAGCGCCAGCAGCTCTTCCAGGAGGGTTTTGGCTTCCTCGATTTCTGCCTTGCCGATCAAGGAATCATAGAGATCCATAATCTGATCATGGAACGCGAAAATTTCCCGGGCTATGTCGTCAAAATCAAGCTTTGCAAATCTCGTATCGCAAGCCTGGCCGGGTTTGAATGGTTTATGATTCAGATAATCGTAAAGGTGAGTCTGTAAAGCTTTGGGGTCGGCCTGTTTTTCAAACTCAGCTACGGTTTTTGCTAACAGTGACTCGTGGCGCGCAATGTAGTCCAGCAGCGCACTGGCACGCTCATTGTCGTGTTTTTCTGCGGATTCGTGCAGACACTCTGCGAGATGTGCATGCAACTGGCGGGTCCAGTCGATCAGATCTCCAAAGGTTTTTATCTCCATTTCCTGGCTCCTTGAATGAGATTTTTATTCAGATAAACAGTCAGGCATCAGTCTAGTCGATTGCCTTGGCTGTTGCTCTTACGGGTTGCGCTGTTTCTGTACCGCTACGCCAGGCCCGGAAACGTCGCAAGGCCGGCTGTTCGATACTGTAGTGAATCCCGGAGGCGAGAAGCAGAGCCATTCCCAGTGCAAGGCAGACACCAAGCCAGCCTGGCAATCCTGCATTGTAGCTCCATGTGATGATGCCGTAGCCGATATTCTGATGTACAAGGTAAAGGCTGTAGGAAAGTCTGCCCAGCCAGAGCATTGGCTGATTGGCCAGTATGTTCAGCCGGCCGGCCACGGCCAGGGAAAACACGGTAAAGCAGCCCAGTACAAAAAGACTGTAGGGCAGTTTGTAAGCCAGCAGACCATGGCACACGGCCAGCGCCAGGAGTACTGCATCTGCGGCTGCGGGACGGCCGTACCGGTAAATCCGGTAGATCAGCATGCCGCCCATAAACAAAGGGGCGTATTTCACAAACATCAGATCCTTGACCAGAAACTCCAGGCCTTCGGGTATCTGCTTCCACCAGACGACGCCTGCATAGCTCACCAGCATCCAGGCCCAGAACGCCAGCCGCAGACGTGACCAGTCGCGCAGGGTGTAGAACAGCAGTGCCATCCATGCGTAAAAAGTTACCTCTATTACCAGACTCCAGTAGGCTCCATCCACGTGTTCAGCGCCCAGATACTCATGCAGCAGAGTGGCGTTGAGAAAGGCTGTTTCGAGGCTGACAGCACGGCTTTCGGGGCCGAGAAGGTGCACTGATATAAAGGTAAGAACAATGCCGGTCCAGAGTGCTGGAAGCAGCCGTACCCCTCTGGCCAGCCCGAACCAGGTGGCATTGCGGGTGCGCTCAAGGGTCATGAAAATAACAAAACCACTGAGAATGAAAAACAGATGTACGCCGTAGCGGCCAAACATCAAAGTGTCTGTCAGTAGTTGTGGCAGTTCGAATGAATGGCCGAAAAGTTTGTCGTAATAGGGCAGGTAATGAAAAAGCACGACCCCGAGAGCAGCGAGGCCTCGCAATGCATCAAGACTGCCCAGCCTTGCCTGGGAAGGGTTCATAGCCGTTTCCGTTAAAATTTCACTAATAGTAGCCTGCTTTGACAGGCGGGCATACGGACGGGATATACCATTCGCTTGCCGCAGGTATACCATGTGGTAATACACAGGCTGCTACAGGGAGAGCGCCATGAGCACGACGCTGGGGATTATCGAAGGCTTCTACGGGCCGGTATGGAGTTGGCAGGAGCGAAAACAACTTGTGCGCACACTGGCTCCGCACGGTTATGGCTTTTATCTCTACGCGCCCAAAGCTGACGCGTTTCTGCGCCGGCGCTGGCAGGAACCGCATCCTCAGGAAATGGCAGCCGAGCTGTCAGAGTTTGGCCGGTTTTGCCGAGCACAAGGGGTTCGGTTCGGTGTCGGCCTGAGCCCATACGAAATTTTCAACTGTTTTGATGATACGGCCCGTGCTGCACTTGCTGCGAAGCTTGAGATGCTTGATCGCACAGGTATTGATGAGCTGGCTATCCTGTTTGATGATATGCACGCTGATACTCCGGACCTTGCGGAAACCCAGGTGGATATCATGCACTGGGTTCGCGAGCGAACACAGGCCCGGCATCTTTCAGTATGCCCCAGCTACTATTCTGATGATCCGGTACTGGACCGGGTGTTTGGTGAGCGCCCGACTGCTTATCTGGAAACCCTCGGGCGCCTGTTGAATCGTGAAATCCATGTGTTCTGGACGGGCGAAGAGGTATGCTCCCGTGAGATTTCTCCTGGCCACCTGAAACGTGTGAGTGAACGTCTCGGGCGTAAGCCGGTGCTTTGGGACAACTATCCGGTGAATGATGGTGATCGCATGTCCCGGCACCTTCACCTCAGGGCGTTTACCGGGCGCTCTGCGGCTAACGGCGCATACCTTGCCGGGCACGGGGTCAACCCTGCACTGCAATCAGTGCTGACCACGATTCCCGCCATAACACTGGCTGAGTCTTACCGTCAGGGCACAGAATATCAGTACGGGCAGGCATTTGGCCATGCAGCGAAGGAGGTTCTCGGGAGAGAGCTCGCGGACCAGCTTCATGCCGATCTTCTGGTGTTACAGGACGCCGGTCTCGAGCGCATCAGCGAGGAAAAACGCCAAAGCCTGATACATACCTATGGTGCTTATGATCACCCCGCAGCCAGCGAAATTATACGCTGGCTGCGGGGTGAGTATCAGGTAACCGACGAGATGGTCCAGACTCAGTGAGGCTATGCTGCTTCAGATTGTATTACCGCAGATAGTATTCGACGGTTGAGACCACTCTTACAGTCTTTACGGGGTGTTGTTGCTCGGATACCCCGGGGGCCTGATCCCGGGCGAGTATCTGGAATACACCCTGATTGGCACGGCGCAGGTCGCCCAGTTCGGTTTTCGCATCCTCCGCAAACTGGCTGGCGGCTTCACGGGCGGAAGCCGTGGCTTCCGCAATCATGTCGGGTTTGATGTCATTCAGCCCGTTAAACAGGTAAGTCGGGCCGCTCGGGCCGTAGTCGGATGAAAGTACCACGCCGGAATCGACCAGTTCGCTTACACCCTGGGCAGCCTGGCGGATCTTTTCTATATCCTCGCTGCGTACCATCAGAGTCTGGCTGATAATAAACTTCTGTTCGTTGTTATTGTCTTGGTAAGGATTGGCGCGAGTATCCGTTACATCCAGTCTCTGAAGTTCCACGGCGCTGTCGTTTATAGCCTGCAGCTTCAGGAACGCCATGATGGCGTTGCGGCTGCTTCGGGCTTTTTCCTGGGCGTCGCTGAGGCTGGAACCGGTTGCCACAAAGCGGATTGGCCACAGGGCAAGGTCGGCGGTCACTTCCCGTTCTGCCACACCTTTCACCGTTACATAGCGGTCACCGGTTCGCAGATCTGTCAGGCCGTCGCTGATCAGTGAGGCAGAGACGATAGCGCTGATACCCAGAATAAGGGCAGCAATAACCTTCATGGAGTATCTCCCTTGCAAGTCTCTTGAATGGGGCGCCGGAACCTTGCAGACATCGCTTTGCGCTCGCGATCGTCATCAAGGAATTCTTCCGGCAAGGCCTGGATGAAGTAGAGAAAATCGCCTTTGTTACGGTTTTCATGCAACGGGGCCTTTTCTACGTCCGCGGGCCATACTACCGGTGAAATGACCGCAATCGAAATCTCCGGCGCCCGTTGCTGGAGCAACGCAACGGTTCCGAGATGTTCTTCGCTGTGGAAAGTGCCGGTGGTGTGAATCACCTGATGCCCCGGGTAGGCATTATGGGCGGCCAGTATACGACTTGCCATGGTGTTGTCCCGGAGCAACTGGGCCTTGTATGTGTTGTCGAGACGTTTCTGCATGGTTTCATCTGCCGCACCATGGCTGCTGTTTATTGCGTCATTGAACTTTTCGCGGTAGGCCGGAGTGTCCATGAACGGACTCCCGGGTAACTGTGCCCGGTCGACCGGGGCGAGGCTGTCCAGATATTCCGGCCCTGTGCGACCGACGCAGCGTACGACATCTGCGGGGGCGTTTGCAGCGATCACAGGCAGGCTGTGCTGGCGTGCAAACTCCAGCAGAGGGCGATAGGACGCACGATAGTTTTCCCAGGCATGGCTGTCTTCAATCATTTCGGTTTCGCCGGTCTCGCCATTCAGATAGGCATCAACCGCAGCCTGGTTGTCCAGATTGAACTGTTCCATGGACAGCACCTGCAAAGGCCGTCTTCGGAAGAGGGCGGCCTGAATCTGCGATTGCAGAAAGTGGGACGCCTGGTGGCCGTGGTACTCACCAATGATGACTACATCGGTTCCGGCAAGTCTTTGAGCGAGCGCCTCAGCGCTCAGTTCAATGCCATTGCCTGCATCTGTCAGGCGCGCCTCGTAAAGGGTCTGAGGTCTGGCCGGGGCGCTGTTGGCGATGGGCTGGATCATGGCAGAGCATCCCGTCAGGCTGCTGATTAGTATAACTAGCGCAGTGATTGATAACTTTTTCATCGCAAAATTATATATGATATGGGGCCTCGTTACCTGTATGTCCCCTTAGACTCGAGGCCAGTATGTCCCATCGTGCCCACCTTTTTTCACTTCGGTTTGCCCACGCTTTCCGGGAAGCCTGCATTGACCAGCCCTACAACAGCCGCCGCTTTATGCGTGATCTCATGGCTGGCGTTACCGTGGGTATTATTGCAATACCTCTGGCGATGGCATTGGCTATCGCAAGTGGCGTTGCACCCCAGTATGGTCTTTATACGGCGTTCATTGCCGGCTTTATCATTGCCCTGACCGGTGGTAGCCGGTTCAGTGTTTCCGGTCCCACTGCGGCTTTTGTCGTTATTCTTTACCCCATTGCCCAGACCTACGGCCTTGGTGGGCTGTTACTGGCCACACTGATGTCAGGAGTTCTGCTGATTCTCATGGCCCTCATGCGGCTGGGCCGGTTTATTGAATACATACCAGAATCCGTCACGCTCGGGTTTACCGGTGGTATTGCGGTGGTTATCGCAACTTTGCAGGTAAAGGACTTTTTTGGTCTGCCTGTAGAGTCCATGCCGGAGCACTACTGGGACAAGCTGGCTGTGCTTGCTCAGAGTTTTCCAGGGCTGGATTCCATGAGTGCCCTTGTTGCCTCGGTGACACTTGCGGTCATGTTGCTCTGGCCTCGTCTGAAGACCCCGGTGCCGCCTCACCTTCCCGCAGTCATTATCGGTAGTCTGTTGGCGCTGCTGCTCAATGCAAACGGCGCCGCGGTGGAAACCATTGGCTCAAGATTCAGCTATCTACTTCCAGGTGGAGGCACTGGCGCCGGCATTCCTCCTTTCCTGCCAGAATTCGCCTGGCCGTGGCAGCAGGCGGACGCCAGTGGTGAAGCTATTGGCTTGTCCTGGGATATGGTGCGCGAGCTCCTGCCGGCGGCTTTCGCTATCGCCATGCTGGGCGCTATCGAATCTCTGCTCTGTGCGGTAGTGCTCGACGGTATGACGGGAAAACGCCACAGCGCCAATAGTGAGTTGATGGGGCAGGGGTTGGGTAACATTATCGCGCCGTTTTTCGGGGGTATTACCGCAACTGCAGCCATTGCGCGTTCCGCTGCCAACTACCGTGCCGGGGCCGAATCGCCAGTATCTTCCATGATCCATGCAGTCGTGGTGCTGCTGGCTCTGGTCTCTCTGGCCGGTGTGCTGGCCTACCTGCCGATGCCGGCCATGGCGGCTCTGCTGATTATGGTTGCATGGAATATGAGCGAGGCGCCTAAGGCGGTGCATCTGCTTAAAACTGCGCCGCGAAGTGATATATGGGTCTTTCTCGCATGCTTCTCCCTGACCGTGGCATTGGATATGGTCATCGCCATTACCACCGGGGTTCTTCTGGCGGCCGTGCTGTTCATGCGCGAAATGGCAGAAATGACCAAGGTGACCGATATCACCACGGGTAAACGGATCAGTGGAGAAAATCTGCCTGCTGGCTGGCGAGTTTTCAAAATCAATGGGCCGCTGTTTTTTGCCGCAGCAGACCGTATTTTTGGTGAGCTTGCTGAGCTGTCCCGGAACGTTGACGGGTTTATTCTCTATATGGATGGCGTGACGGTACTGGATGCCGGGGGGCTGTCAGCGCTCAACAAGCTGATCGCTACCTGCCAGAATGACGGAACCTGTATTGTCATTGCTGATCTGCAGTCTCAGCCCCAGCGAACGCTTGCCCGTGGTGGGGTTGGCCCGCTGGAGGGGGTGTTACACTTTACCTCATCCCTGAGGGAAGCTCTGTCTTTACCTTTGTCATCCATGGCTCAGCAGAGCTCAACACCAACAAAAATCACCGGATCAAGCTGATGAAAAAGCCCGCCATGTTGCCTTTTCGCGTTGTCGACCGTGTGAAGTTCATTGTTGAACGGCAATTGGTAAAAGGCGCTGGTTTCCAGTTGCTGGTGGTGGGCATTTTTATTGGTTTGATTTCTCTTGTAGGCGGCCTTCTCGTGGTGCCCCAGGGTGGCGATTTTGACGACCCCGGGTCCGCTGTATGGTGGGCTTTTCTGCGCCTGACAGACCCGGGTTATCTGGGCGACGACGTGGGAACCTGGCAGCGCTTTGTCTCAACCTTGCTGACCATCAGCGGGTATGTGGTATTTATGGGTACGCTGGTAGCTATCCTGACCCGCTGGCTGATCGCAAAAATGGCAGACCTCGAGCGGGGGCTGACACCTGTTACCCTGAAAAAACACGTGGTTGTGCTGGGCTGGACGCCCCAGACATTGCCTCTGCTTTCCGATCTTCTGGGTTCGTCGGGCCGTATGCGACGGTTCCTTGAAAAGCACGACACCCAGAAACTGAACCTGGTGGTGTTATCGGAAGAGGCTTCAGCTGAGCAGGTACATGAACTGCGGAATGAACCCGGTATTGGCCGGCGCGCCCGTCAGATCATCCTGCGTTCCGGGTCTGCCATCCAGCCCGATGCCCTGCACCGGGTCGCCTGTCTTGATGCCGCCGCCGTGATTGTGCCCAGTGCTGTTTATGAAGCGGGCAGCCTGATTTCCTCCGATGTGGAGACTGTTAAAGCCTTGTTGTCGATTGCAGCTCAGGCAAGGTACTACCAGGCACCTTTACCTTTTGTGGTCGCTGAAATTCAGGATATCCGCAAATTGCCGGTGGTTGAGCGTGCCTATCCTGGTGCGGTTGAAGTGGTTGCCGGCAATGCCACGATCAGCCGTTTGTTGGTGCAGAACGTGCTGCATCCCGGATTGTCTGAAGTTTATAACGAGCTGCTGACGGCTGGTGAAGGCAATGAGATTTACGTGCGGGGTGGAGAAACGGTCGCTGGCATGTCTCTCGGGGAACTGGCTGCCGGGCGCCCTGGGGTTATCATTCTTGGCCTGCTTCGTCGTGAGGGGCAAGGGTGGGATATGCGCCTGGCGGCACACTCCGGAACCCGCATAGAAGCGGAAGACAGGATTGTGATGTTAGCTCGCAACTACTCCGAAACGGATGCTGATCCGAAAGCACAGGTGCTGCCTCAGATAAGCCGTGGGGAAGCAAAACCCTCCGTGCATGGAGGCGGGCTGAAAGATCGCCGTATTCTTTTGCTTGGCTGGAATCGCAGAGTGCCCAGCCTCATGGCTGAGTTTGCAAGCTATGGCCCGGGGCAGCCTGTACTGGATATTGTGTCCGTTGTACCTGTGTCTGAACGTGAGCAGGCGATCAGCCGCTATGCTGCGGTTAAACCTCTCGCGGTATACAGCCACATAGAGGCGGACTATATGGTTGAGGATGAATTGCGCCGCATCAATCCAGCCAGTTACGACACTATCTTGTTGCTTGGCAGTGACCGGCTGGCCTCGGGTGAAGAGGCTGATGCACGCACAATGGTCGGCTATCTCCAGCTTGAAGACATACTGGCAGGAGCAGTCCGGCGCCCGCAGCTGATTATGGAGCTGAGCGATCCGGACAATCGCCATCTGCTATATGGTCATCAGAGTGAAATGCTCATCAGTCCGATGATTCTCAGCCATATTCTGGCCCAGGTGGCCCTGAGGCGGGAATTGCGTCTGGTATTGGATGAGCTCTTTACGGCGGGTGGTGCGGAAATCCAGTTTCGTGATCCCGACGACTACCCGCTACCAGCCAGTGTTGATTTTCAATTGCTGGAACGGATATTAGCGGGAGAAGGCGAGATAGCTCTAGGAATCTTCCGGAACCAGCCAGATTCTGCGGGTCGGCACCTGAGCCTGAATCCGCCGAGGCGGGAACACCTGGACATTCAACCAGGGGATCGCCTCGTGGTTTTGTGCATTACGGACCAGGCTGGCCAATCACCGGAAACGGGTGAAATCCCGCCCCGGTGATTGTTCCGGGTTTATTCACTCAATTTTGATGTGCCCGTTGTTCAGCATTGAGTCGATGAATTGCTCGGAGCTTTGACCGTCCATAGTAATGCCGCTCAGGGTGATGGACTGTTGGGCATTGTCGCCATTATCGTTGAGTGCACCGTCTTTATTAAGATAAAGGACGGTATCCCCGTTTTCTTCTTTCGCCATCATATAGTCTGTGATGGTTTCGGCTGACGCGTCCTGGAGAAGATCGCTTAGCTCCAGCTGATCGCCCTGACCCGCCCCGGTATAACCATCCTGGGCATCAATCGTAAAGTCAGTCACAACATCACGGGCTATGCCGCTGTCACTCTCGTCGCCAAGCTCCCAGCGGAACACATCCGCACCAACACCACCTGTCAGCACGTCTGCTCCTGAGCCGCCGGTCAGAGAGTCATTGCCTGCGCCGGCAAGGAGATAATCGTTCCCTGCGCCACCATTCAGAGTGTCGTCGCCATCGTAGCCACGGATCAGGTCGTTTGCTGCGCTGCCTTGCAGAACATCTGCCTGCCCGGTTCCTGAGATAGTTGTATCTGTCTGGTCAACGGTGACAGTCAGCGACTCGGTCACGGACTGCTGCTGACCGGTTGCGGTCTCGGTTGTCGTTGCAGTGACATCAAGACTGATGTCACCGGTAAAGCCTTCCGGCGACAACAAAAACAGGTCTTCCAGCTCATCCGCGGCGAGACTCCAGGTGCCGTCAGGGTTCCTGGTGCCTGCGGTCAGCTCTGCGTCGCCCGGCATGCCATCGATCAGAATGCTCAGAGTCTCAGAGCCGTCCTGGTCTGCCAGTGCAGCATCGATGCTCAAAGCTACGATTGTGCTGAAACTGCTGGTGAATCCGGGAACCTTCAGCGTTGGTGCAAGAAGCTCCAGTGAGGAATCTTTAGCGGAGTCTCCACCATTCAGTATCAGCCACTGGAACTTGTAAGCCCCGGATTCACTGGCTGTATAGTTAAAGCTTCCGTTCACAGACTGATTGGGGAATTTGTTCTCCGATGAATCGACAAGCAGGGTTTCCTGTGCTCCGCTCGGTGCTGTTACAACGAGGGCAACAATATCGTTGAAGCTGTTCTCCACCTCGGACTTGAGGTCTTCACCATTCACGAAGGTGTAGTCCCAGGAAATTTCCATTCCTGCGTTCAGAGCTTGCGTTGCTTCGGTGATCTTTCCGTCGACAATATTGACAGTTCCTGGGTCGTTTGCATTTTGACCTGTGGGGTCAAACCGTCCATCCAGGAAGCCGCTTTCTACACCGAGTTCTCGTTCCAGTGCGGCTTGACTCACACCGTTTCCGGAATCATAGGTGCTCGGATCGACCACTAGATCGTCAGAACCGGTAGAAATAATTGTGTCACCGGCCTGAATAGCTGCAGTGTCGGAGACCGAAAGTACTGGTGAATCAGCGGCCGGAAGCACATTCACGGTAACGGTTGCGGTATCTGTAGCTCCCCTGCCATCACTGATCGTGTAGCTGAACGTGGCTTCGCCCGTGTAGTAATCATCCGGAGTAAAGATGACGTTGCCGCTGGCATCAAGGGATACACTGCCGTTCACAGCGTCTTGTACGCTTGTAATGACCAGTGGGTCGCCATTGGCATCCAGGTCGTTATCCAGCAGGGTAGCGGGATCAATCGTGAGCGTCTGGTTTTCATCAATGATCAGTGCAGTGTCAGTGCTGTTGTGTGATACATGCTGCGAGCCGAGGGTTTCGTATGTGCCCCCTTGCGGGCGAATTTCAACTTCAAGTGCAGCCACTCCACCCTGGTCCCAGTAAACAATCTCTACGCTGTGCGGGCCTTCGCCGGTCAAGGTGAATTCGCTGCCAGTCGCAGTTTGTGCGCTCTGGTTTCTGTCTGCTTCAATAACAGTATCGCCATTAACAACAATGCGGTAACCGTCATCCGCGGTAACGCGGAACTGGTAGGTTCCGGGCGCCAGATCCATCTCACCGGTCATCCGGATAATTGCGTCAGAAGAGTTAACCGGGTCGCCGGACAGGGAGCCGGCATCGCCCTTAAGGAAGTCCTGGATTTTGTTTTCACCTCCAAGATTGCCGCTGACCGGGCCATAACTGATGTTTGTCCCGGAGAACGTTGCGTCGGCTTCCGTCGCTGCAATGAATGCTTCAACCTGAGAAATACTGCTCAGGTTACTGCCATCCGGGCCTTGCTGGTACGCAAAATATTCGCCAAAAAGCCCCTGGGTGGCATTTGTATCATAGGAGTCGTCGCCCGCATCTGGATCGATATTGACATCGAGAACCCCTGTTGTTGAAGCAGAAAGGTCTTGACCGTTGCGGTCGGTGCCCGTTGCTTCTACCGAGATTGAACCATTCGCAAGGCTTGAAGTGTCAACATCTGACACCGAGTAGGAACCGTCTGCGCCTACCTGCACATTTACACTGGTTGACGTGCCATCAGAGTCTGTAATCGTCAGCGTAATAATGCTGCCTCCTGCAACATCTGTTGTGGTTCCAGACAGGTTTATGGTCTGAGTGTCGTTATCGATAGCATCAATTGTTACTGCAAGGTCGCCAGCAAGTGCGTCCAGAGTGCCGTTGGCGGTATCGGAAACGGCGCCGCCGTTACGGTCCGTGGCCGTGGCGGTCACCGTCAGGGTGCCGTCGGCCAGGGTAGAAATGTCGGTTCCGGACACGGAGTAAGAGCCATCCGCGCCGACGGTGGCGGTGGTGTTGACACTGGCGCCGTTGCTGTCGGTGATGGTCAGGTTCACCAGNGAGTTCGGNGCCACATCGTCGGTGGTACCGGAAAGATCGATGGTGCCCGCGCTGCTGTTAACAGCCTCCACGGTAACGGAGAGGTCACCGTCGGTGGCATCCAGTGAATCTGTTGCGGTGTCGGACACCGGATTGCCATTGCGATCGGTGGCGGATGCCGCAACCGTCAGCTGNCCATCTACCAGCCCGGAAATGTCGATATCGGTAAGGGAATAGGAGCCATCGCTGGCAACCACNGCNGAGGTAGTCACCACGTTGTTGTCGGCATCGGTGATGGTGATGCTCACTGANGTGTTCGGAGCCACTTCACTGGTGGTGCCNGACAGGTCCAGCGTCTGGGCACTGTCATCAACACNATCAATTGCGACCGACAGNTCGCCATTGACCGGACTCAGGGTNCCGTTGGCGGTATCGGAAACGGCGCCGCCGTTACGATCGGTGGCCGTGGCGGTCACCGTCAGGGTGCCGTCNGCCAGGGTAGAAATATCGGTTCCGGACACGGAGTAAGAGCCATCCGCGCCGACGGTGGCGGTGGTGTTNACACTGGCGCCGTTGNTGTCGGTGATGGTCAGGTTCACCAGTGAGTTCGGAGCCACATCGTCGGTGGTACCGGAAAGATCGATGGTGCCCGCGCTGCTGTTNACAGCCTCCACGGTAACGGAGAGGTCACCGTCGGTGGCATCCAGTGAATCTGTTGCGGTGTCGGATACCGGATTGCCATTGCGATCGGTGGCGGATGCCGCAACCGTCAGCTGGCCATCTACCAGCCCGGAAATGTCGATATCGNTAAGAGAATAGGAGCCATCGCTGGCAACCACCGCAGAGGTAGTCACCACGTTGTTGTCGGCATCGGTGATGGTGATGCTCACTGANGTGTTCGGAGCCACTTCACTGGTGGTGCCGGACAGGTCCAGCGTCTGGGCACTGTCATCAACACCATCAATTGCGACCGACAGGTCGCCATTGACCGGACTCAGNGTNCCGTTGGCGGTATCGGAAACGGCGCCGCCGTTACGATCGGTGGCCGTGGCGGTCACCGTCAGGGNGCCGTCAGCCAGGGTAGAAATATCGGTTCCGGACACGGAGTAAGAGCCATCCGCGCCGACGGTGGCGGTGGTGTTGACACTGGCGCCGTTGCTGTCGGTGATGGTCAGGTTCACCAGTGAGTTCGGAGCCACATCGTCGGTGGTACCGGAAAGATCGATGGTGCCCGCGCTGCTGTTAACAGCCTCCACGGTAACGGAGAGGTCACCGTCGGTGGCATCCAGTGAATCTGTTGCGGTGTCGGANACCGGATTGCCATTGCGATCGGTGGCGGATGCCGCAACCGTCAGCTGNCCATCTACCAGCCCGGAAATGTCGATATCGGTAAGNGAATAGGAGCCATCGCTGGCAACCACCGCAGAGGTAGTCACCACGTTGTTGTCGGCATCGGTGATGGTGATGCTCACTGANGTGTTCGGAGCCACTTCACTGGTGGTGCCGGACAGGTCCAGCGTCTGGGCACTGTCATCAACACCATCAATTGCGACCGACAGGTCGCCATTGACCGGACTCAGGGTACCGTTGGCGGTATCGGAAACGGCGCCGCCGTTACGATCGGTGGCCGTGGCGGTCACCGTCAGGGNGCCGTCAGCCAGGGTAGAAATATCGGTTCCGGACACGGAGTAAGAGCCATCCGCGCCGACGGTGGCGGTGGTGTTGACACTGGCGCCGTTGCTGTCGGTGATGGTCAGGTTCACCAGTGAGTTCGGAGCCACATCGTCGGTGGTACCGGAAAGATCGATGGTGCCCGCGCTGCTGTTNACAGCCTCCACGGTAACGGAGAGGTCACCGTCGGTGGCATCCAGTGAATCTGTTGCGGTGTCGGANACCGGATTGCCATTGCGATCGGTGGCGGATGCCGCAACCGTCAGCTGNCCATCTACCAGCCCGGAAATGTCGATATCGGTAAGNGAATAGGAGCCATCGCTGGCAACCACNGCNGAGGTAGTCACCACGTTGTTGTCGGCATCGGTGATGGTGATGCTCACTGANGTGTTCGGAGCCACTTCACTGGTGGTGCCGGACAGGTCCAGCGTCTGGGCACTGTCATCAACACCATCAATTGCGACCGACAGGTCGCCATTGACCGGACTCAGGGTACCGTTGGCGGTATCGGAAACGGCGCCGCCGTTACGGTCCGTGGC
>NZ_NXGV01000006.1 GCF_002407605.1 Marinobacter sp. ANT_B65
GGTATCTAATCCTTTTTGCTCCCCACGCTTTCGCACCTCAGTGTCAGTGTTGGTCCAGGTAGCCGNCTTCGCCACTGGTGTTCCTTCCTATATCTACGCATTTCACCGCTACACAGGAAATTCCACTACCCTCTACCACACTCTAGCCGAGCAGTTCGAAGTGCCGTTCCCAGGTTAAGCCCGGGGCTTTCACATCTCGCTTACTCAACCACCTACGCGCGCTTTACGCCCAGTAATTCCGATTAACGCTTGCACCCTCCGTATTACCGCGGCTGCTGGCACGGAGTTAGCCGGTGCTTCTTCTGTGAGTAACGTCAATCCTCCAGAGTATTAATCTGAAAGCCTTCCTCCTCACTGAAAGTGCTTTACAACCCGAAAGCCTTCTTCACACACGCGGCATGGCTGGATCAGGGTTGCCCCCATTGTCCAATATTCCCCACTGCTGCCTCCCGTAGGAGTTCGGGCCGTGTCTCAGTCCCGATGTGGCTGATCATCCTCTCAGACCAGCTACGGATCGTCGCCTTGGTGGGCCATTACCCCACCAACTAGCTAATCCGACTTAGGCTCATCCAATAGCGCAAGGTCCGAAGATCCCCTGCTTTCCCCAAAAGGGCGTATGCGGTATTAATCCGGGTTTCCCCGGGCTATCCCCCACTACTGGGCAGATTCCTAAGCATTACTCACCCGTCCGCCGCTCGACGCCTGGTAGCAAGCTACCATCGTTTCCGCTCGACTTGCATGTGTTAAGCCTGCCGCCAGCGTTCAATCTGAGCCATGATCAAACTCTTCAGTTTAAATCATACAAGAATCCGAAGATTCTTAATTCTTGCTCAAGACAAAACTCAATTTTCGACGAGTCGCTTGCCTTGGTATTTCTTGTCGAAATACTCCAGCCAGCGCCCACACGAATTACTTGGTCAATTTGTTAAAGAGCGTTTGAGCCGTTGCTCAATCAAGGAGGCGTATTCTACTTTCTCTCGCCGCCTTGTCAACCGTTTTTTTCGAGNCGTTTCAGAAGCTTTCCTTCCAAAACCACCGATACTTACCGGCTGATTCATACTTGATTCCGAGGGGCGTATTCTACATCGAATCCCGACCCTGTCAACCGTTATCTCGAAGAATNCTGAAAGCTTTTTCTTCAACATTTTCAAACGGTTAACTCTCTCAAAACACTCCGCTGCTCCGGTGTGTCCCTCAAGCGAGATGCGCATTCTACAGAGCTGGGCGCAGGTGTCAACGGCCACTTTCAGTTAATTCTGCCGGACTTCGGTTTCCACTTATAAAACCACCCGTTCAACGGCAGAATCGGTTGAAAATCGCACCTCTATTCCTTTAAACCTCCGAATCCTGCTTACCGGCTTTCGCCGACCGGCGACGCGGCTTTCCCCGGAATAGCGCGCGAACAGGTCCCGACGCCGCATAAATCAGAAAACCAGTGAATAGTACTGTAGCCGGATCCAGAGCAATAACCACAAGAATCAGGACGACAAGCAGAATTGCAGCGAAAGGAACGCGGCCGCGCAGATCAAGGTCCTTGAAACTACGATACAACACGTTACTGACCATCAAGACTCCCGTACCACCCACAACGACGACTGTCAGTAATGTCAGCCAGCTCGAAGGCTCAAAAGCATGAAAACACCATACCAGGCCAGCAACGCATGCCGCAGCCGCAGGGCTGGGCAGTCCCACGAAAAACTTTTTATCAACAGAGCCTATCTGCGTATTGAATCGAGCCAGACGCAGCGCTGCACCAGCAACGTATATGAACGTAATGGCCCAACCGATTTTATCCAGGCTGTTAAGAGACCAAAAGAATGCTACAAATCCGGGAGCGACACCAAAGGCAACCATATCTGCGAGGCTGTCATACTCCTCACCGAATTTGCTCTGGGTATTGGTCATTCGGGCAACCCGCCCATCAAGACCATCGAGAATCATGGACACAAATATAGCGATGGCAGCATTATCGAAAACACCGCCCGCCGCAGAAACAACCGCGTAGAACCCAGAAAACAACGACGCCGTTGTAAGTGCGTTAGGCAGAAGGTATATCCCCTTCCTGCGTACTGGCGCACCTTCAACAAGCTCTTCTTCAACCACTTCGCCCGGTTCGATATCACAATCGACGGCCGAGCAGGAAGTCGGTTTGGACTCACCGGCCACGGAGCCCGGTTCAGCATCTTTTCTTTCTTCAGTCATTCCCATTACTCCGGAAAGTATTTGGGCGAAGTATATACGAAAAACGCGGCCACCCGGGCCGCGTTTCGTTAAACCAAGCAGAACTCCGCTTAGTTTTTATCCTTATCTACAATCTTGTTTGCAGAGATCCACGGCATCATTCCGCGAAGCTTTTCGCCTGTTACTTCAATCTCATGAGCTGCATTCTGACGACGGCGAGCTGTCATGGACGGGTAACCAAGGGCACCTTCCGAAATAAACATCTTCGCGTACTCGCCACTCTGAATACGCTTCAGTGCATTACGCATGGCTTCACGGGACTGCTCGTTGATAACCTCAGGACCAGTAACATACTCTCCATACTCTGCATTGTTAGAGATGGAGTAGTTCATGTTGGCGATGCCGCCCTCGTACATCAGGTCTACAATAAGCTTCAGTTCGTGCAGACACTCAAAGTACGCCATTTCCGGCGCATACCCTGCTTCAGTCAGAGTCTCAAAACCGGCCTTTACCAGCTCAACAGCACCACCACACAGAACGGCCTGTTCGCCGAACAGATCGGTTTCAGTTTCGTCCTTGAAGGTTGTTTCAATGATGCCAGTACGACCACCACCGATACCGCTGGCGTATGACAGGGACAGATTCTTGGCGTTGCCTGAAGCGTCCTGGAAGATCGCAATCAAATCAGGAATGCCGCCACCATTGGCGAACTCAGTACGAACGGTGTGACCAGGCGCCTTGGGCGCAACCATAATAACATCCAGATCCTTACGCGGAACGATCTGGTTGTAGTGAATAGCAAAACCATGTGCAAACGCCAGGGTTGCGCCCTGCTTCAGATTCGGCTCGATTTCAGCTTTGTACAGCTGGGACTGGAACTCATCCGGAGTCAGAACCATAACTACATCAGCAGCAGCAACTGCAGATGGCACATCGCTGGTCTTCAGGCCGTAGGCTTCTGCCTTGGCGATAGAAGAAGACCCGGGGCGCAGACCTACAGTTACATCAACACCGGACTCTTTCAGGTTGCACGCATGCGCATGACCCTGTGAGCCAAAACCGATGATGGCAACTTTCTTGCCCTGGATGATAGAAAGATCGCAATCCTTATCGTAATAAACCTGCATAACAAACCTCTGTTATTTGTGGCGGCCTTTCAAAAGGCCAGACCGTTCGTAATATATGAAAACGCTTAAAGGCTCAAAACCTTCTCGCCTCTGGCGATTCCGGAAACGCCAGAGCGCACTACCTCAAGAACACCCGACGTACCGATAGCCTGAATAAAGCCATCCAGCTTGTCGCTGTCACCCGCTAACTGAACCGTATAGACAGAACTTGTCACATCAACAATCTGCCCCCGGAAAATATCTACCGTGCGCTTTATTTCAGCGCGCTGAGAGCCTGTCGCCTTGAGCTTGACCAACATCAGTTCCCGCTCAATGTGCGGACCTTCAGTCAAATCTACCAGCTTGACCACTTCAACGAGCTTGTTCAGCTGCTTGGTGATCTGCTCAATAACCCGATCAGAACCGGATGTGGTAACCGTCAGCCGGGATAAGGTTTCATCCTCCGTGGGCGCGACAGTCAGCGTCTCAATGTTGTAGTTCCGCTGCGAAAACAGCCCGACCACACGAGACAGGGCGCCCGGTTCATTTTCAAGCAACACAGAAATGATTCGACGCATGATCACACCCTCTCCGTCTTGCTGATCCACATATCCTTCATGCAGCCGCGGGCAACCTGCATCGGATATACGTGCTCAAAACGATCAACCTGAATGTCCACGAAAACCAGCTTGTCTTTCATGGCCAGAACTTCTTTGAGCATCGGCTCCAGATCTTCTTTTCTGTCGATCCGGACACCCACATGCCCGTATGCTTCCGCCAGCTTGATAAAGTCTGGCAAGGATTCCATATACGAATGTGAGTGGCGGGACTCGTAGTTCATGTCCTGCCACTGCCTCACCATACCCAGAGACTGGTTATTCAGGTTGATGATTTTCACCGGCAGATTGTACTGCTTGCAGGTAGACAGCTCCTGAATATTCATCTGGATACTGCCCTCACCGGTAATGCAAAGCACTTCATCATCCGGGTGAGTCAGCTTTACTCCCATAGCTGCAGGCAAGCCGAAGCCCATAGTCCCCAGACCACCTGAGTTGATCCAACGATTGGGCTTGTCGAACTTGTAGTATTGGGCTGCGAACATCTGATGCTGCCCTACGTCGGAAGTAACAAATGCATCGCCCTTGGTAAGACGGCACAGCATTTCGATCACTTCCTGAGGCTTGATTACATCCGGACTGGTTTCATAGCGCATACCGTGGAAGGCTCGCCATTCATCGATCTGCTTCCACCACGATGCAAGAGCCTCCGCATCCGGCTTTTCCTTACTCTCTTTGACCAGCGCAATCATTTCCTTGAGAACAGCATCAACAGGCCCGACAATCGGGACATCTGCATCTATTGTTTTGGAGATGGACGCCGGATCAATATCAATATGAATAATCCGTGCACCAGGACAGAATTTTTCAGTTGCGTTGGTTACGCGATCATCAAACCGGGCACCGACCGCCAGGATAAGATCCGAGTGGTGCATCGCCATATTGGCTTCATATGTTCCATGCATACCCAGCCAGCCGAGATGCTGCTTGTCACTGGCCGGATAACAACCAATACCCATCAGGGTGTTGGTGATCGGAAAACCCAGTTTGTGCACCAGGTCGGTCAACTGGTCCGAAGCCTTACCTAGAATAACTCCGCCGCCGGCATAAATGATCGGACGACGAGCCGCCAACATCATGTCTACCGCTTTTTTGATCTGCCCCGCGTGACCGCGTATTGCCGGATTGTAAGATCGAAGTTTGACCTTCTTCGGATAAGCATACTCAAAGCGCTCATTCGGTGCGGTCATATCCTTGGGAATATCAACAACAACAGGCCCGGGACGACCAGTCGACGCAATGTAATACGCCTTACGGACAACCTCGGGAATCTCGGAAGGATGACGCACACTGAGGTTGTGCTTAACCACGGGCCGGGAAACACCAATCATGTCGGTTTCCTGAAAGGCATCTTCGCCGATCAGGGTAGACGCAACCTGGCCGCACAGAACCACCATCGGAATGGAGTCCATGAAAGCGGTCGCGATACCGGTAATAGTGTTGGTAGCTCCAGGACCGGAAGTGACAAGCACGGTTCCAGGCAGCCCGGTTGCACGGGCGTAGCCGTCAGCCATATGTACAGCTGCCTGCTCGTGCCTTACCAGAATATGCTTGACCTTATCCTGCCTGAACAACGCATCATAAATATGCAGGGCTGCGCCACCCGGATAGCCGTATATGTACTCGATCCCTTCATCCTGCAGGGAGCGGATCAGCATATCGGCGCCAGACAATAACTCCACGATTTTCTACCCTCTTCTACGAGTGAATGAGCCGGGCACATGCCCGATTGCCTGGATCCACGGTTTCCCTGCTTCTTTTGAAAGCGGAACCGGCTGCTCCACACCTTGTTAAGAGGTTGTCTCCTGGCCAGCCGCCCTCCTGAGGGTTGCGGAGAACGGCCAATCAACGGGTTGCACGTAAGCAACAACCATTCCGCGACAGATGCGCGGCACGCTCAGTGTGGTAAATAACAGGGGATACTTGCACGGGATTGCCGGCCGTATTAACCCCAGTCTTCAGGCAATCGGTAATTCTGACAGCGGGAAACTCCCTGTCAATAGCCTCTGCTGCTTTCTATGCCCATACTGACCAATGCTCTGGCATAATTAATCGCAACTGAGATGCATAGATTTGAACCAGGCGGAAGAAAATGCTTCGCTCAAATGGCATTATAGGAATACATGAAACAGAATAACGGGCCCGGATTTGCAGGCTGCGGCCTTGCCGGGAGCAGTGCACACACCACGAGTATAGCCATGAACAGAAAAACCCTGACGCTGACACTTTTGATGGCCTTAACACCTGGCATGGCCATGAGCGCCTCCGTATTCAAATGGACCGACGAAAATGGCGTGACACACTTTGGTGACCGCCAGCCCACAGGCGCAAATTCTGAAACAGTAAACGTTCGTTCCGGAACATCTTCGAGTGCCGCAGCCAGCCGACCCAGCCCTCAACAGCAACTTGGAGAGCTTCAGGAACAGCAAGAGGAAGAAGCTCAAAGAGAAAAGGAAACGGCAGTCGAAGCAGCTCGCCGCAAACAACGCGAGGCAAACTGCGAAACCGCCCGCACGAACCTGGACGTCATTAAAGACAATGCCCGGATTCGCATCAAGGAAGACGGTGAAATGCGTTACCTGACCCCGGAAGAAATCATTGAACAACGTAAGAAGCTGGAAAAAATTGCAGCTGAAAATTGCGAACCCGAAGCTCCACAATAAAGTCAGGACCTGACGGCAAAAAAAAGGGGGCAAAGCCTAGGCTCTGCCCCCTTGTATGCCCTAAAGCTCTGTTCAGGCCTTGTCGAAAACCAGCTTACCCCCCTCCACTTTAGCCAGGATCGTGTCGCCAGCAACAAAGTCACCTTTCAGCAACCTCTGAGCCAGAGGATTTTCGATCATCCGCTGAATTGCACGCTTGAGTGGTCGCGCGCCGTAAACCGGGTCATACCCCACTTCTGCCAGCAGATCCATGGCGGTTTCGTCCAGCTCCAGCTTCATATCCCGCTCTTGTAATCGTTTACCAAGAATCTCTATCTGGACTTTAGCGATACCATGTATCTGATCTTCCGCAAGCGGATGAAATACAACCACTTCATCAACACGGTTAATAAACTCCGGACGGAAGTGAGTACCCACTTCTTCCATCACGGCACTCTTCATGGACTCGTAATTCTCTTCTCCCGCCCTCTGCTGGATGATGTCCGAGCCAAGGTTAGATGTCATTACAATCACTGTATTACGGAAGTCTACTGTGCGGCCCTGGCCGTCCGTCAGGCGGCCGTCATCCAGCACCTGCAGAAGTATGTTAAATACATCCGGGTGCGCCTTCTCAACTTCGTCGAGCAGAAGCACAGAGTACGGGCGGCGACGAACCGCTTCAGTGAGGTACCCCCCCTCCTCGTAACCAACATAACCCGGGGGCGCACCAATCAAACGGGCAACAGAGTGCTTCTCCATAAACTCTGACATGTCAATACGCACCATGGCGTCGTCGGTGTCGAAAAGGAACGAAGCCAAAGCTTTACAAAGCTCGGTTTTACCCACTCCGGTTGGGCCCAGAAAGAGAAACGACCCATTTGGCCTGTTCGGATCTGAAAGGCCTGCCCGCGAACGACGAACAGCGTTCGAGACAGCTTCTACAGCCTCGTTCTGACCAATTACGCGATTATGCAATGCATCTTCCATGCGCATCAGTTTGTCGCGCTCGCCTTCAAGCATCTTGGAGACCGGAATTCCCGTCCACTTGGATACCACTTCCGCAATTTCCTCATCGGTAACGCGGTTTCTCAGGAGTTTCATTTCCATCATTTCTGCCTGGCTCGCCATATCCAGCTGGCGCTCCAGCTCCGGAATGCGACCGTACTGCAGTTCAGACATCTTGCCCAGATCCCCTGCCCGCCGAGCGTTTTCCAGATCAATGCGGGCTTGCTCAAGCTGACTCTTGATTTTCTGGGAACCCTGCAACGCAGCTTTTTCGGTGTTCCATACTTCCTCAAGGTCTGCGTACTCACGCTCAATACCCTGAATCACCCCGGACAACTCTTCCAGGCGCTTCTTCGATGCCGCGTCCGTTTCCTTTTTCAAGGCTTCACGCTCAATTTTGAGCTGAATCAGCCTGCGCTCGAGGCGATCAAGGGGCTCCGGCTTCGAGTCCATCTCCATACGAATCTGGCTGGCCGCTTCATCGATCAGGTCAATGGCCTTATCCGGCAGTTGACGGTCCGTTATGTAACGCTGTGACAACTTGGCGGCAGCAATAATCGCTCCGTCGGTCACTTCTACACCGTGGTGCACCTCATAACGCTCTTTCAAACCACGAAGGATCGCAACCGTATCTTCTTCACTCGGCTCGGCCACCAGCACCTTCTGGAACCGACGCTCCAAGGCTGCGTCTTTCTCAATATTTTCACGATACTCGTTCAACGTGGTGGCGCCCACGCAATGCAACTCACCACGTGCCAAAGCAGGCTTCAGCATATTGCCCGCATCCATAGAACCTTCGGCTTTACCCGCACCCACCATGGTATGAATTTCGTCGATAAACAGGATGATCTGGCCTTCCTGTTTGGCAAGCTCACTCAACACTGCTTTCAGGCGCTCTTCAAACTCGCCCCTGAACTTGGCACCCGCAATAAGCGAGCCCATATCCAAGGACAAAACCCGCTTGTTTTTCAGGCCTTCCGGTACCTCACCGTTTACAATCCGCTGCGCCAGGCCTTCCGCGATTGCAGTTTTACCAACCCCTGGCTCACCAATCAGAACCGGGTTGTTTTTACGCCGACGCTGCAACACCTGAATAGTGCGACGAATTTCATCATCGCGACCTATCACCGGATCAAGTTTCCCCGCTTCCGCTCTCTCGGTCAGATCAATCGTGTACTTCGACAAGGCCTGACGGTTTTCCTCTGCACCCGCATCATTCACTGTTTCACCACCCCGCACCGCATTAATAGCGTTTTCCAGCGCCGCTTTATCCACACCCTGCTCACGTAAAACCCGACCAAGCGTGCCCCTGTCTTCCAATGCGGCCAGCAGCATTAACTCACTCGAGATAAACTGGTCTTTGCGCTTCTGAGCCAACTTGTCGGCTATATTAAACAGGCGTCCCATGTCGTTTGACATGGCAACATCTCCAGCGCTGCCGCTTACTTCAGGCAGATCCTCAATTTCCTTCGCCACAGCCTGACGAACCCGGCCAGGCTCAGCACCCGCCTGCTTGAGAAGCGGTTTGATCGAACTACCCTTCTGGTCAAGCATCGCCTGCATTAAATGCAGGGGTTCGATAAAGTTATGATCCTTGCCTACAGCGAGTGACTGGGCATCGGCCAGCGCGGTTTGCAGAAGACTGGTAAGTTTGTCAATTCTCATGAATTTTTCCCCGATTTATCCGGCAAATGCGATCATTTATTATGCATTTTGCTTTCCTTTGACAACTAATGTAGGGGCATTCGGAGGAAGTTCAAGGTCAGCACCAAAGGCAACCGTCAGGAAATTGACATGGCTCAGTTTTTCCAGACGAGCGTTACCATACGGCCTGTCTGCCCATCACGCCGGTAAGAGTAGAAACGCTGAGTGTCGGCAACCGTGCAAAAATTACCGCCCGATATATTTTTGACGCCCAGCGCCTCGAGCCGCTGTCGGGCAAGACGGTATATGTCGGCCATATAATGGCCTTCGCGGGCACCCAACGAACTGAAAGCCACCTCGGACCGTGGGTCTTGTTCTATAAAAGCGGCTTTTACTTCAGGCCCGACCTCAAACGACTGCGGGCCTATTGCGGGCCCGAGCCAAGCCATCAGCGTTTTACCCGGCAACTCCATGCTGGCAACCAGATTTTCCAGGACTCCATTACAAAGACCCCGCCAACCAGCGTGAGCTGCAGCTACAGTGGTTCCATCCTGATCGCAAAGAATTACAGGCAAACAGTCTGCCGTGAGAATTGCACAGGCCCTGCCGGATACCCGGGTAAAGCATGCATCTGCGTCCGGAATACCAATGAGGCCTCCTGCAAACAGTTCGACAACCTCTGTGCCATGAACCTGATTTAACCACCCAAAGGCGTCAACCGGAAGACTACAAGCACCAGACAGCCTCAAACGGTTTTCGGCCACATGCTCCGGAATGTCGCCCACGTGGGCTCCCAGGTTCAGGCTCGCCCAGGGGGGCTGACTGACACCACCATCTCTGGTTGTGCACAGGGCACAGATATTCGGAGGCGCTGACCAGTCAGGGCGAATAAAGGTTAGCAAAGACGCAGCTTCAGAACTCATTACTCTCCAGTTCATGGGCATGCTTACGCAAAGCAGCGAGCAGGCCGACGAAATCCTCTGGCAAAGGTACATCCCAGCTCAGGGTTTCTCCGGTCTCCGGGTGTTCCAACGTGAGTTGGCGCGCATGCAGAGCCTGCCGGTGAAACGCCGATAACACTTCCCGCAACTCTTCCGTTGTACCCTTTGGCAGGCGCAGGCGACCACCATAAAGCGGATCACCAACCAGCGGGTGTTTTACATGAGCCATATGTACACGGATCTGATGAGTACGACCGCTTTCAAGTTTGCAACGCACATGGGTATGGGCAGCAAAGCGCTCAATCAGACGGTAGTGGGTTATTGCGGGCTTACCACTTTTGACCACCCCCATTTTTTTACGCTCATGGGGATGACGGCCAATGGGCGCATCCACTGTAGCACCACCTGTCAGGGTGCCTACGACAACTGCTTCGTACTCACGCCCCATAGTACGGGTCTGCAACTGACCTACCAGAGATGTATGAGCAATCAGGCTTCGAGCCACCACCATAACGCCGGAGGTGTCTTTATCAAGACGATGGACGATGCCCGCACGGGGCAGATTTTCCACTTCTGGCGCGTAGTTCAGAAGCGCGTTCACCAGTGTGCCATCAGCATGACCAGCAGCCGGATGAACAACCAGACCAGCGGGTTTATTGATCACGAGAATGTGTTCGTCTTCATAGACGATATCCAGGCTGATTGCTTCGGCCTGCCAGGTCACCTGAGCCTCAGGCTCAGCGTCAAGCTCCAGCCGGTCGCTCAGCATAACCTTGTCTCTTGGCTTGCGAACTTCGCCGTTTACCGTTAGCGCGCCGCTGCGAATCCATGACTGCAGGCGCGAACGGGAATGCTCCGGCATGAGTTCAGCAGCAGCCTGATCCAGGCGCCGGTCACTGAGAGCGGGCGGCACAGAAAAACTGGCAATTATTCGGTTTTCAGATGACATTAAGCCCCCGGGGCCTTGTGTGTGTTACGTTTCAGTCAGAATATTTGAAGCATCTGGGGTGTACACTCTACTTGGATTACGTGAGACTGCACATGAGACAAGTTCCCCGCTACAATACCGCACTCGAATTTATCGACATTATACGGGATTCCGGCATGAGATCAGGTTTTCGTTTACTGCTACTTTCCACACTGGTTGTACTGATCAGTGCCTGCGCGTCACACAAGCAGGAGGAAGTATTGCCGGAGAAGCTTTACTACGACAATGCCCGCCAGGCAATGAATTCAGGCAACTTCAACGAAGCCGAACAGAACCTTGATGCTCTGGAGACATACTATCCGTTCGGTCGCTACGCCGAACAGGCACAGCTTGATCTTATTTATGCCCGCTATCAGAACCTGGACCTTGAAGGCTCCAGGGCGGCAGCAGACCGTTTTTTGCGCCTGAACCCTCAGAGCGAACACGCTGATTATGCACTTTATATGCGCGGCCTCGCTTCCTATAATCTCGACATAGGACTGGCAGCGCGTTACCTCCCTATTGATGTCGCAGCACGGAACCCGGGGGAGCAACAGCAAGCATTTCGTGATTTCAGCGAACTACTGAACCGCTACCCGGAAAGCGCATACGCCTCCGACGCACGCCAGCGCATGATTGCTGTTCGCAACCGTATGGCAGAGCTGGAGTTATACGCTGCACGCTACTATATCAAGCGCGAAGCCTACGTTGCCGCCAATAACAGGGCACGCTTCATCATAGAGAGCTTTCCTTCATCACCGGCTGTCGAAGATGCCTTGATTATCCTTGCAGAAACCTTCGATTTTCTGAAGTTCAAAAAAGGCTCTCAGGATGCAATCGCCCTGCTTCGTCAGAACTTTCCGGAAAGTGATGCATTCAACAGCGACGGCGAATTCGAGGCCAACCTGCTGAAACGCGAGAACCGCTCGCTTTCCAGCGTAGTTACCTTCGGTCTAATGGGCGACGAGTAGTCTCGCCCCCCCTTTAATTAGTTGCCGCTTTTCCAGCCACTGGTAATGGGATAGCGGCGATCCTTACCAAACCCCCGTTCTGTGATCCGAACTCCGATCGGTGCCTGCCGACGCTTGTACTCATTGATATCCACAAGACGGATAACACGGTTTACATCCACCTGATCGAAGCCTTCAGCAATAATTGCATCTGCACTGAAATCCCTCTCCACGTAGAGATTAAGAATCTCGTCCAGCACGTCATAGCCGGGAAGGCTGTCTTCATCTTTCTGATCCGGAGCCAGCTCTGCTGATGGCGGACGCGTAATAACCCTCTCGGGAATCACTGGCGACACTGAATTACGGAACCAGGCAAGACGAAACACCAGCGTTTTGGGCACATCCTTTAGCACATCAAACCCGCCAGCCATATCACCATACAGAGTGGAGTACCCCACGGCCATTTCGCTTTTATTTCCGGTTGTCAGCACCAGCGAGCCAAACTTGTTGGATAGCGACATAAGCAATACACCACGAATGCGTGCCTGCAGATTCTCTTCTGTAGTGTCAGGAGTCGTCCCTTCAAATGGCGCCGCAAGTGTTGCCATGAAAGATTCGTACATCGGCTCAATCGAATACACATCATACTGTACACCCATGGCCACAGCCTGAGCTTCCGCGTCTTCAAGACTGATATCCGATGTGTACCTGAAAGGCATCATAACGGCCCGGACACGCTCAGGCCCCAGCGCATCTGCAGCAATGGCCAGGGTTACGGCGGAATCAATACCGCCAGAAAGGCCAAGCACTACCGACTTGAAACCATTTTTATTTACATAGTCACGCACGCCGGTTACAAGCGCATTGTAAACGTTTGCTTCAAGCGAAGGCGTGTCAGGCAATAACTGAGACGCAGGCTGGCAATGATGGTCACAGAGGAAATCGACCGGAAACAGGCCATCTTTGAACTGGGGAGCCTCCACAGCAAGCGTGCCGGAATGGTCATAAACCATCGAGCCGCCGTCGAACACCAGTTCATCCTGAGCCCCCACCAGGTTTACATAGACAATACTCACGCGATTCTCGCGCGACTTGCGTTCAAGCAGCGCCTTTCTCCGCTCCTGCTTACCGATATCATAGGGTGAGGCATTCAGATTGATGATCAACCGCGCGCCTGCAGATGCAGAGTCTTCCACAGGGCCATCTGACCAGATATCTTCGCAAACGGTAAGGCCCACCGGCACACCACAGATCTCAACCACCGCCGCAGCCTTACCATCCGAGAAATAGCGTTTCTCATCAAAAACCTGGTAATTGGGGGGGAACCGCTTGAAGTAGCGACCGGTGACCTGGCCGTTTTCAATCACAACGGCGGCATTGTAAAGCAGGCCATCAACCCTCAAAGGTGCGCCAATAACGATTGCCGCGCCAATGTCTGCAGCTTGCAGCCGCTCCAGCGCCTCGCTCACTCTGAGATCCATACTGGGGCGCAGTAACAAATCCTCAGGCGGATATCCGGTAATGCAAAGCTCAGGAAAAACGACGATATCTGCCTGGAGCCCGGAGCAAGCTCGCTCCGCAGCGTCAATGACCAGCCCGGTGTTGCCGGGAATATCCCCAACCAGAAAATCAATCTGGGCCATCACAATCCGCAGCTTGCGGTGCGATGCATTAGAAAGCAGGGTGCGCCCGGAAACAGACATAAATTGGCTCCTGTAACTCATTGCCACGAAAAGGCTATTATAACCCTGCACAGACCCTGATTTCTTCCGCTCATCAACGGATTCCCGAAAAGCATGGCGACAGATACAGTATCGGCAGTCAGTACCGGCAAGAGAACCTCCGGCTTCCAGCAGGCTAAGCTGTTTCGCATCTATAACCATTACCGGGTTGTAATCAGCCTGGTTCTGGCCGCCCTGTTGTTTGTTGACCCTGTCAATTTTGATACCCGTTTCCGGATGCTGGATGACTACCAGTTTGGCGTACTGGGTTACCTGGCTCTGAACAGTTTTATTTCGCTCACCCTGCTGGCAGGCTTTCAGCCCAAAAACCGGCATATCACCTTATCAATCCTGCTGGACATCCTGATTCTGCATGGACTGTTACTTGCCAGCACAGGCGTAACCAATGGACTCGCAAACCTCGTTATCGTGTCCGTGGCTGCCGGAAACATTCTTACCCCCAGCCGAACAGGCACCTTCTATGCAGCACTCGCTGCGATCTGCTCACTCAGTATTTCAGGGTGGGCAGTACTGGTACTCGACGAATCCGCTGATGAAATCGTGCGGGCAGGCTCTCTGGGCATTCTGTATTTTGCCGCGGCATTTATCCTGCAGAACATTTCGCGAAGGATGATGAAGAGTGAAGCTCTCGCCAATAGCCGGGCACAAAGCATTGTGGAACTGGAACAGATTAACCAGCAGATTATCCAGCGCATGCGCACCGGCATTCTGGTGCTTGACCGTAACGACCATATCCGTCTGGCGAATGCTGCTGCTGAAGAGCTGCTATTTGGGATTCCCACAGATACGGAAGTGCCCGCCACGAAACTACGGGCCCTTCCACAACCACTCAAATCCGGGCTTGATGCCTGGTTAAAAAACCCCGAAAAGCGCACGGAACCCTTCCAGTCCGCGCCCACTTCGCCTCTGCTACAAGTCAACTTTACTCAGCTTGATCAGGAACGCGGAGACCAGATACTGGTATTTATCGAAGACATGAGCAAAGTAACGCAGCAGGCCCAACAAATGAAACTGGCCTCGCTCGGACGACTGACTGCCGGCATTGCCCACGAAATCCGCAATCCGCTCGGGGCCATCAGTCATGCAGCCCAGCTGATGGAAGAGTCTCCCCACCTCGATAGTGGAGACATTAAAATGCTGGATATTATCCGGCGCCACTCCCGTCGAGTGAACGGTATTATCGAGAATGTGCTCAGTCTTTCACGGCGTAAATCAGCCAATGCTGATATCGTTGACACAGGAAACTGGCTGAAGGAATTCAGAACAGACTTCCTCCAGACTCAGGAAAACGCCATACCTGCGACCATTGTGAAATTAAATGCCGTATCAGCCATACCCGAAGCGCGCTTCGATAAAAGCCAGATTGAACAGGTGATGGTGAATCTGTGTGATAATGGTTTGCGCTACTCCCATCAGCAAACCGGCGCACGCAGAATTGAATTGCGCGCAGGTGCCACTGCAGATGGAAAGCGAGCTTACGTGGATGTAAGGGATTTTGGCCCAGGTATACCTCCGGGCTCTCGCCACCAGATTTTTGAGCCGTTTTACACTACGGATAAAGGCGGTACAGGCCTTGGGCTTTATCTGGCAAAGGAACTGTGCGAGGCTAACCAGGCTCATTTATCCCTGGTGGATGACAACCAACCCGGCTGCTGTTTCCGCATTACCTTTGCGCCCCCAGGACGAATGATCTGACATGGAACCGAAAAAACAAGATGACCACTCACACAGCGCTGATTGTTGACGACGAACCCGACATCCGGGATCTCCTTGAAATTACGCTCACCCGTATGGGCATTAAAACCCTGACCGCTCCAGACCTTGGCAGTGCGCTCAAGCTGTTGGAACAACATACGCCGCAGCTCTGCCTGACGGATATGAACCTGCCTGATGGCAATGGCATTGAGCTGGTGCAGTGGATCCAGAAGAACCGGCCAGACACACCGGTTGCCGTTATCACCGCCCATGGCAATATGGACACAGCGATCGAATCCCTGAAAGCCGGCGCGTTCGATTTTGTATCCAAACCCGTTGAACTCCCAAGACTTCGTGAGCTCGTGAACAGTGCTCTGAAGCTATCGGAGCCAAGCCCGGAGATTAATGACGCCGGTGATGACCCAGGCCTCCTGCTTGGCAACTCCACACAGATTAAAAAACTACGCAACCAGACCCGCAAGCTCTCACGAAGCCAGGCACCGGTTTTTATCAGCGGAGAATCTGGCAGCGGTAAAGAACTGGTAGCGAGAATGATTCACCTTCAGGGCCCCCGCAGTGACAAGCCTTTTATTGCTGTTAACTGCGGAGCGATCCCTTCCGAGCTGATGGAAAGTGAATTTTTCGGGCACAAGAAAGGCAGTTTTACGGGCGCAGTTGAAAACAAGGATGGGCTATTCCGTTCCGCTGACGGCGGCACACTGTTTTTGGACGAGGTAGCAGACCTGCCTCTCGCCATGCAGGTAAAACTACTACGCGCCATTCAGGAAAAGGCTGTTCGCCCAGTAGGCGATACCAAAGAACTGCCTGTCGATATCAGATTACTGAGCGCAACTCACAAAAATCTGGCTGAACTTGTTCAGGAAGGGAGCTTCCGGCAGGATCTGTTTTACCGGATTAATGTAATCGAGCTTGCAGTCCCTCCCCTGCGGGATCGCAAGGACGATATCGGGCTTCTGGCCAACCACATCCTTGAACGCATTGCCCGGGAATACGAGTGCGACAAGGCAACGCTCACCCAGGACGCGATCAGCAGGCTGAAAGAGCACGATTTCCCGGGCAACGTGCGGGAACTGGAAAATATTCTTGAGCGCGCCTTCACCTTGTGTGACGCTGAAAAAATCAGCGCCTCCGACCTGCACCTTGGCAATGGCCTGCATAACGAGGCGGACAGCCTAAACGACGGAACTATGTCTGACACCAGCTCAGCCCTGGTACCAGAGGGGGACATTGATCTGGAAGGGTATCTGGAGTCTATCGAGCGCCAGGCCATTGAGAAGGCTCTGGAAGCGACTCGCTGGAACAAGACTGCAGCAGCAAAAAAACTCGGAATCAGCTTTCGTGCACTGCGATACCGCTTGAAGAAGCTGGAAATGGAGTGATCACTATCGCAAATGACGATCTGAATCCGTGCTCAAGAAGCTCGTTATATTTAAACTTTTAATCCGCTTTTCCCACAGGATGTGAAAAAAGCTGAAAACAGTATCAACCAACATGGAAGTTGAACAATGCAAACCCCAAAACTGTCTCAGGGATTTACCCTGACAGAGCTCGCCGTAACCCTGTTACTCATTGGTCTCCTGGCCGGACTGGCAGGCAACTCCTGGACATCTCTGGTCTCCTCAACCCGCCACGTCAGCGCCATTAACGAGACGCACCGGGTGTTTGCTTTTGCCCGCTCCTACGCCATTAACAAAAGAGTCCTGACGACGATTTGCCCACTATCCAGCTCAATGACCTGCACGGATGACTGGAACAAGCCTGTATCTGTATTCCCCGACGAAGATAACGACAAGCGCCCGGACGGCGGAAAGATCCACCGGATCAGTCACCTCGCTAATAGCAACCTGGATTTTTACTCAAGAACTGCTGGCAGGGGATACTTTCAGTTCTCACCAGACGGGATGAGCCACGGCACCATGGGCAGCCTGATCATCTGCTCCCGGTCAAGCAAAGACCCTGTCGAGATCAGCTACCTTGCTCTTAACATTGGGGGCCGTTTACGACATCTGCGTGATGACAATGGTGATGGGGTTATCAAGCTTCCATGGGGTGTCAGCCTGACCTGCCCAAAAACCTAGCGCCAGAAACAACCGGGAGCATCCAACAAAACAATGTGACATCGATCACACCCACAACTTATGGTTGCCGTTCGTTCATGATCTTCTACCGCTTGTCGCATACCCGGTGCATATCACCAGCAGCTTTGATCTACTAACTTCGGGCCTACCAGCAGGATAAAGCATGTTGAAAAAAGCAGCAGGTTTCACATTAATTGAACTGATAATAACCATGGTGATTCTCGCCATAGTCGCGATGGTCGCAATTCCCGGTTTTGGTAATTTGATTGAAGGCAACAGGTTAGTATCTGGCACCAATCTTTTGGCATCGTCGATTAAGTTCGCACGAACAGAAGCCATCAAACGCGGCACCAACGTCACCTTTAGCTCAGATGGTGGTTTGGGAACTGGCTGGTGCGTCCATACCGGAGATGCAACAGGAGATTGCGCCAACGATCAAATTCGAAGTTTCGAGTCACCGGGAAATTTGACGTTTAATCCATCTGTCGGCTTCGATCTCGTCTTCGACCGACGTGGCTTTCTGGTTCCACAAACAGCCCAGGCCTTTGACATCTACCCGGATAACTGCACCAGTGGGAGCAGTTCATTTCGGACAGTACGTGTAAGCCCGGTAGGAAGAACTGAAATTGACGATAACGGAGTATGCCCGTGACTCAAGCAATTCCTATGAAAACCAAGTGGCAGAGTCGCCAGATTTCCCTCAAAAAACAATCAGGCCTCGGCCTGATCGAAATTCTTGTCGCTGTTCTGGTATTGGGTATAGGCATACTCGGTGTAGCCTCAACCCAGGTCGTATCTTTGAAAATGAACTCTCAGTCACAAAGCCGGAGCCAGGCAGTTCTGCTTGCAGAAGACATTCTTGACCGCGTTCGGGCCAACCCCGACAACCCTGCGGCTTATGCCTTAGCCAACGGCAGCGCCAATGGCGGGGTATGTAACACAGCATTTGCTGCAAATGGCGGAACCGTGGCCGCGAATGATATTGCCGCCTGGGAAAACAGTCTGGCCTGCCTGCTTCCAGAGGCGGAGCGCACTATCACTGTGGCAGGCAATACAGTTACAGTCACCATCGACTGGGATCAGGATGATGCAACCATGATCCCCCTCGTCGTAAGGACAGAGATCTGACCATGAAAAAATCAACGCTCCCTTACGGTTTTAAACCTCGCAAGACCTCCAACCAATTCGGCTTGTCGATGGTCGAGCTACTTATTGCAATGGCTCTGGGCTTGCTGCTCACGCTGGGTGTAACCCAGATCTACCTCAGCAGCAACGAAACCTATCGCCAAACCCAGGGCTTTGCACACGCCCAAGAGAGTTCACGTTTTGTGTCAGCGATACTCACGCCGGCCCTGAGATCCGCAGGAAGTTTCGGTTGTCTCACTCAGGAGAGCCGACCTCTTGACAGCGAGATTACCCCTCAACTAAATGCTGATCTAAATCTAACGGTACCATTGGGGGAAGCACTGCGCGGTTGGGAATATACCGGCACAGGCCCCAATGACTCAATCACCCTTGCTGGCGGGGCGCTGGCAACGCCCGGTGCAGGAAATTGGGCGTCAGGTACAGCGGGCACTAATTTGCCTGCATCTCTTGCCGGTGATGTCGTAACCAATTCCGATGTGATCATTGTTAATGCGCTCACCCCCACTCCGGTAACCGTTAATGCCGTTACCGCGGTTGGCGGAAATAGCATAAGCCTGTCCAGCGCATCTGGCATTAATGCAAATCATGTGGTCCTCGCAACAAACGACAATAGCAGTGGCGCATGCTTCAGAGGGGAACTGTTCCAAAACGGTGACAATGCTACCGATAGCTCCGTCGCCATGCTCGCCGGCAATACATTCAACCTCAGTTATGGCCCGGAGACCCGGATTTATGAGTTTACTCAAATGGCGTATTACATTGCCGAAGGGACCAACCAAGAACCGGCACTTTTCCGAAGATTAATGACACCTCTTGAAGCACCACAAGAACTGATCTCCGGTGTAGAAACGCTTCAAATTCTTTATGGCATCAGAAACGCGACGGGGAGCAATAACGCTGCAGCCAATTATGTAACGGCAGCCCAGGTAACAGACTGGGACCGGGTAGTAAGCGTTCGGTTTTCCGTCATGACCCGAAGCCCTGACAATGTTCTTGATGAAGTAAACGATCGTAATTTTAATATGCTTGGCAGCGAAGTGACCCAAGGTATGGGCGGAGACCGGCGAGCACGCCTGGTATCCGTTGGTACAACAGCACTCAGGAGGATATTGCCATGAGAACTACTCAAGGATCACCAGAACTGACCAGATCTGCAGGCAGTCCTCCACGATTCCAACAGGGGGCCACACTTATTATCGCTCTCGTTATGCTGCTGCTGATATCGCTGCTCGCGATTGGTGGGATGCAAGGCTCTATTCTGCAGGAACGCATGTCGAGTAACGCACATGACGGTGCGATTTCATTTCAGGCGACTGAGGCCGCACTAAGACAAGCAGAGGCGGACCTGATGGGATCCATTGCGTCACGCACCGCAGCAGAAACGATCGCACCACTGGTAACGCTAGGAACACCAGCGGACTGGGATGGAGCAAACCCCGCACCCGCCGGGACAGGCGATGCCGGCGGCAATGTAAGCGCACAACCGGTTTATCATCACGCCAAGTTGTCAGAAGTTTTTCCATCGGGCGCGGAAACAGGAGGCGGCGGCGTCTTCGAACGATTTGAAGTTACATCCCGCGGGCAAGGCGGCACCGATGAAGCCATCACCGTGCTGCAGTCAACCGTACTATTACCTCCGCAATAAAGGTAATAAGAAAGTTAATCACAAGACGACAACGGTCACTATTTAATGCTGACTCGATATGGAGAGTTTGTCATGAGAAACGATAAGCAAAAGGGGCATAACAGCTCCCGTTTCACAAAGTTTGGTACATTTGCAGCCAGCCTCGTGTTGTCGCTATGCACCGTGCAGTCCGCACTGGCACAGGTCAACCTGTCCCAGGTGCCGCTGTTCCTGAAAGAGTCTGTCGACTCAAACCTCGTTTTTGTTTTTGACGACTCAGGATCAATGGGATGGAGATACATGCCGGATAGTCTGGGGGGCAGCGGCAGCAGGAATTACTATTACTCCAGTCACGTCAACAAGGTCTACTACGACCCAACAGTAACCTATCTGCCACCTTTCAAGCCAGACGGTAGTGGGCGCTTCCCTGATTCAAGCTACACCAATGCCTGGGTCGATGGTTTCAATCCATCCGGAGCCAGAGACAATTTAAGCAACAATATCCGGTTCGACTCGCTTGGTGCGATTGAGGAAGGCTTTTACATGCAGTTCAACTCCTCGCCGAGCTGCGACAGCAACCCGATGCAGGATAGTTGCTATACCCCTGTCCTTCTTAATACTGCCTCCGCCGACATTAAACAGAACTATGCAAACTGGTTCTCTTACTACAGTACACGTGCGCTGGCGGCAAAATCCGGGATCACGGAAGCCTTCTTTGACCTCCCCGAAACTATCCGCATTGGCTACGGAGCCATAAACGTCAATAACAATACAATCGACGGCGTGAACAATACCGATACTCTGGTGAGTGGTGTACGCACCTATGATGCGGCACGCCGCCAGCAATTTCTTACTTGGCTGCAGGGAAAAAATGTTAGTGGCGGCACTCCACTAAGGACTGCGTTGAAGGATGTGGGCGAATACTACTCCCGCGCCGACAACAGGGGGCCTTGGGGCGAAACACCTGGCACCAACGACAACACCGATCATATTGAGTGTCGCCAGAGCTTCGCAATCTTGATGACAGACGGTATATGGAATGGGTCTAACCCTGGCGTAGGAAATACCGATAACACAGCTGGCCCGTCCTACATTAACCCGGACCCGGATGGCGCCGATTTTACTTATAGTCCTGTCTCACCCTTCTCAGACAGTCACTCCAACACTTTGGCCGACGTTGCCATGGAGTACTGGAAAAATGATTTACGAACAGATCTGGACAACAAAGTTCCGCTTACATCCACGGACCCAGCGTTCTGGCAACACATGACAACATTTACCATCGGCATGGGGGTTGTCGGTGATGTAAGTGAAGCCGACGCACTCGCCGCCTTAGATCCTGCAAGTGGCATCACAATCACTTGGCCAAACCCTACAAACGGTACCGCGAAAATCGATGACCTGCTACACGCGGCAATCAATGCGCGAGGGGGCTATGCAAGCGCCCAGAACCCTTCTGAATTTACGGCTAAAATTCAGGGTTTTCTTGGCGATGTGATCGCCCGCTCTCAAACATCCGCCTCCGCTGCCGCTGTTAGTTCGGCTGTGCTAGAGACTGAATCCCTGGGCTTCTTCGCTGGCTTCCGAAGCGATGACTGGTCCGGAACACTGACAGGCTACAGTTTTTCTTTAGGTTCAGAAATCTGGGACGTTGAAGAAGTTCTTGCAAATACACCCCCGGCTAACCGCAAGCTGATTACCCATACAGGTAGTCAGGCCGTCGAACTAAAATTCAACTCTGCCGGAGACCTCTCAAACCTGTCAACAGCACAACAAAACGCGCTCAATGCTGACCCGACATTAAGTGCTTCTCAGGACAATCTTGGCCATAACCGGCTCGCCTGGCTTCATGGTGACAATACTGCTCACCCTACATTCAGGAATCGTCTGGTGAAAGATTCCGGTGGTGCAGACGTTCTCCGACTGCTGGGCGATATAATTAATGCAAACCCTCAGCTTGCGGGTAAAACCAATTACGGTTTTTCCACACTGGATGGCACTGAAGGCACCAGCTATCCCACCTTTCGGGCAGATTCATCTTATCAAAACAGAATTGATGCTCTCTATGTTCCGGCAAACGATGGCATTCTGCACGCCTTCAACAGTGAGACCGGCGAAGAGCTCTTTGGGTATATCCCCTCAGAACTGCTGCTTCCCTCCGGCTCAAATACATACGCTAGAATTTCGGAGCTGATGTCTCCTACCTATACCCATAAGTACTTTATGGACGGCACCCCCCGCATTCAGGATGCCTATATAGATAAAGACGGGGATGGTACAAAAGAGTGGCGAACCATTCTTTTGGGCGCAATGGGAGCCGGGGGTAAAACTATATTTGCCCTTGACGTAACAGATCCCGGATCTTTCTCTCCAGCTGATGACGTACTTTGGGAATTCAAGCATCCAAACCTTGGCTATGGAGTTTCGAACCCAAACATCTCGCGCCTGGAAAGCGGTCAGTGGGTCGCGCTATTCGGTAACGGCTATAATGGTAACAGTAATGAATCAAGCCTTTTCGTCGTTGACCTGGCAACCGGATCCCTCATCAAAGAGCTCAATACCGGGGCTGGCAGTACGGCGACTCCCAATGGGTTGGCAGAGGTCGGCACAGCGAGCTTTCCTGAATCCGACGCCATCACCCGGTACGCCTATGCAGGTGACCTGTTAGGCAATCTCTGGAGATTCAGCCTCACGGGCGCAGCAAGTGGCTGGGGTACAACAAAACTGTTCAACGCAAAGAGCCCTGCGGGATACACCCAGCCAATCACCGTCGCGCCCCGGCTTGCGATCAATCCCGATGCAAGAGACGAGTTGGTGATCGCATTTGGAACCGGCAGTTTTATGCGTAGCGGTGACGAAGGGGACTATGATATCCAAAGTCTCTATGCCATTTATGACAACCTTTCAGTGTCAGAGCTGAACCGTTCAGACTTACTTGAACAAACCATCACTCAACAGAAAAGCGTGGTTGTAGACAAGGCGTCCGGCAGCGGCACCAACAGCTTCACTGTACGTGACACATCCAATAATGAACTCACTGATGAAAAAGGCTGGTACCTCGACCTGGTGTACAATTCAAATCAGGTTGGCGAACGAGTCGTCAGTCAAGCGAGCTTTCCCTTCGGTATAGATCCGGACCGGATCCGCTTTACTACAATGATCCCGGATAGTGACCCATGTGGTAGTGGACTTACTGGCTTTATCATGGACCTGAAACTCACCTCAGGAGCACCTTCAGAAAGCCCGGTATTTGACCTCAATAGCGATGGAATTTTCGACACCGGCGACCTGATAAGCGACTTCGTTGGCGGCGGCACTGGCACTGGCACTGGCACTGGCACTGGCAATGGCACTGGCAATGGCACTGGCACTGGCACTACTGATGGAGGCGCACCCAGCGGCATCCAGGTAGGATATGGAGGCGAAATCCGCACCATCGCAACAACCGATGGCGAGACTGAAATTTTAATCCCTGGTCTCGACCCGACACAGCTTTCCCCAGAGGATCCTTTTGGAACTAACCCCTCAGGGTCAAGCCCTCTAGGGCTGCTCTCTGGCGGAAACCTGGGAAGACAAACCTGGGAACAGGTTCGGTAAGAAATAATCCAGATTGTGGAGCAGCTTCGCCAAGAGGTTGCTCCACAAGGCAAGATCAAAACCATTAATCCTGATGGCAGGAAAAGATTATGATGACTCGTTTTCTTTCACATGAACTGAACAGACAACTCGCAACAGTCCTGTTTTTACTAATGGCAGCGCTGTCCGGCCCATTGGTAGCCAGTGAATCTCGTTCCGAAGATCAAATAACTGAAACGGCCCTGCCTAATGAAAATCAGCCTTACCAGGGAACGGTGAACTTTGTACACCAGAGTTCCTTTGAACTGGTCATCGATGACCACTTATTCGCATTGCCCCCGGTCGTTCGCTTCAATAACGCCTCATGGTCGCGGGAACAAGTAGTGCAACGGATAAAACAGGGAGATTTGGTCAAAATGGAGCTTGGCGACCTTACAACCCGCGATGACGCCTATACACATACCATCCGGAGTATAACCGTCATAGGTCAATGATTGCCGGCAATAGTCCATGAACGACTGAAGGATACTAGACTTGAACAGATACAAGCAGACAGGTTTCACCCTGATTGAAATGTTGGTTACCGTAGCGATTATCGGCATTCTTGCGGCAATCGCGTTCCCTATTTATCAGAACCAGGTTGAGCAAACCAGGCGAACAACGGCAAAATCTGACCTGCTGGAACTGACGCAGTGGATGGAGCGGCGCTATTCCAATGGGTTTGACTATCGCGATGCTGGTGGCGACCCTGCATTACCTTTTACTCAGTCACCACAGAATGGTACGGCTTTTTATAATATCAGCTTCGTAGGCAGCGTAACCAGAGATGCTTTCTCTCTTCAGGCTGTCCCAACGGCAGGACAATCAAACGATGACTGCGGCACGCTGACTATAGACGAGCAAGGCACTCGTGGGGCCGCTCAGGCAGGCTGTTGGTAGAAAACTCAGACAATCCAGGCCATTGAGCTCAGGCTAGAGCTCAATGGCTTCAATTCTTAACTCTTTTGGCATAGAGAACACAATATTCTCCTCACGCCCCGCAATCTCTTCCGGCACACTGCCGCCCAGGTCCTGCAAGCGGGCAATCACATCATTAACCAACACTTCCGGCGCCGAAGCACCTGCGGTAACACCAATAGAAGACTTGCCTTCCAGCCATACAGGGTCAATCTGAGAGGCTTCGTCAATCAGATAGGCTGGCGTTCCCATGCGCTCGGCCAACTCCCGCAGGCGGTTGGAGTTGGAACTGTTAGGAGAGCCAACTACCAGCATCAGGTCGCAGTCGCCAGCCAACTGCTTTACCGCATCCTGACGATTTTGGGTGGCATAGCAAATGTCATTTTTACGCGGGCCTTCAATCTTTGGGAATCGCGCGCGCAGTGCGTCGATTACGCGGGCGGTATCATCCATGGAAAGCGTGGTCTGAGTAACATAGGAAACGTGAGCTGGATCATTCACTTCCAGACGTGAAACGTCTTCTTCATTCTCGACCAGATAGATATCACCACCATTTCCAAGATCATATTGTCCCATGGTGCCTTCTACCTCCGGATGACCATGGTGTCCGATCAGCACGCATTCACGCCCATCGCGGCTATAACGCATGACTTCCAGGTGCACTTTGGTGACCAGCGGGCAAGTAGCGTCGAATACTTTGAGGCCCCTGCGGGCGGCTTCATTCTGTACGGCCTGGGATACACCGTGGGCACTGAAGATAACCAGCTTGTCGTCTGGCACTTCATCCAGTTCATCCACGAAGATGGCGCCGCGATTGCGCAGATTATCAACCACAAATTTATTGTGCACCACCTCATGGCGGACGTAGATAGGCGCACCAAACACGTCCAGTGCTCGATTTACAATTTCGATAGCGCGATCCACGCCAGCACAAAAGCCACGGGGGTTTGCCAGTCTTATCTGCATAGTCAGTGCGTCTGCCCTGCCGGTTCTACATCAACAATTTCTACATCAAAAGTCAGTGTACGCCCCGACAACGGATGATTGAAGTCTACTTCAACCTCATCACCTTCCACACGGCTCACCACTCCTGGAAGCTCTTGCTGGCGTGCATCCGCGAAAGAAATCATCACTCCGGGTTCCAGAACCATATCCGCACTGAACTCGTGCCGCTTGAATGTCTGCACATTATTGGGATTGCGCTGACCAAAAGCCTTTTCTGGCGGCACCTGATAGCTGGCCTTGTCACCGGCTTTCATGCCCATCAGATAAGCCTCGAAGTTCTCCGGCAAGCTTTCATCACCGATCTCCAGAGTCGCTGCATCTTTATCAAAGGTGCTATCGACGACTTCGCCGCTCTCAAACTTCAGCGCAAAATGCAGAGTCACACGTGTTCCCTTATCTACAGGCAGTTCTTTCATTAACTTTATTCGCTCCTGTCCGCAGCCGCTCCGGAATCAGCAGGCTTGCGGAACATATCAAGAATCATCATGGCTGCACCCACAGTAATAGCGGTATCAGCCAGGTTGAATGCGGGAAAGTGCCAGTTCTGCCAGTAAAAATGCAGGAAATCTACAACGTAACCGTGAATAACCCGGTCGTATACGTTGCCAAGAGCACCACCCAGGATCAGTACTATAGCAATGGCTGTCCAGGTTTCATGTCGCTTCAGGTTTCTCAGCCAGCCCACCAGAACCACGCTGACAATAAGCGCCAGTGCCACGAAGAACCATCGCTGCCAGCCAGCAGCGCCAGCAAGAAAGCTGAACGCTGCCCCCGTGTTGTGCAGCAGCGTCAGATTGAACATTGGAACTACCGGTACCGCGTTGCCATAGGTCAGCATCGCAGTAGCCATAGACTTGGAGCCGAGATCAAGTACGATCACCAGCACCGCAAGCCATAGCCACTTCAATTTGGTACCGGTTACCTGTTCACTCATTGCCGCACCCATCAAGCGAACGAGCGGGTTTCACCCGGTCCATCCACATTGGTGATACAACGGCCACAAAGGTCTTTATGGGCTGCATTCGCGCCCACGTCCTCCCGGTGATGCCAGCAGCGCTCGCACTTCGCGTAGGTTGCAGGGCTAACTTTCACACGTAATCCTTCATAACCTGTCAACTCGGCATCGCCTGCTTCCGATACTGGCCTCACGGTTGCTTCAGATGTGATCAGAACAAACCGGAGTTCTTCACCGAGAAACTCCAGGTCAGCAGACAGATCACCTTCACAGTACAGCGTGACTTCAGCACTCAATGATCCCTTGATCTCACCGCGGGCACGGGCTTCTTCCATACACTTGTTTACGGCTTCTTTCACACCGTATATCCGGCGCCAGTAATCACGACCCAGCTCGGCGTCTTCAGGAAGCTCTGTGAGGCCCTGATACCAGGTTTCATAAAATACGGTGTCGCCACGCTCACCTGGCAGGTGCTGCCAGATTTCATCAGCAGTGAAGCTCAGAATCGGAGCGATCCAGCGAACCAGAGCCTCAGCTACGTGATAAAGCGCAGTCTGGCAGGAACGCCGGGCCAGACTATCAGCCTGAGTTGTGTACTGGCGATCCTTGATAATGTCCAGGTAAAAGCCACCCAGCGTAGCTTCACAGAAACTGTATACCTTCTGATAGATTCGAAGAAAAGCGTAGTTCTGGTAATCCTCGTGCAGCTCGTTCTGCAGTTGCAGGGCACGATCTACCATCCAGCGATCCAGAGCAATCATCTCATCCGGAGCGACCATGTGCTGCTTCGGATCAAAACCAGTGAGATTGCTCAACAGGAAGCGTGAGGTATTACGAATACGGCGATACCCGTCGGCTGTCTGCCGCAGGATATCCTTGGAAACCGTCATTTCGCCACTGTAATCGGTAGCAGACACCCACAGGCGAAGAATGTCGGCACCCAACTCGTTCATGACTTCCTGAGGCGCAATTACGTTGCCCAGGGATTTGGACATTTTCAGCCCTTTGCCATCCACAGTGAAACCGTGGGTCAGAACCTGCCGATAAGGCGCTACACCATTCATGGCGATAGAGGTTTTCAGTGACGACTGAAACCAGCCGCGATGCTGATCAGAGCCCTCCAGATACATATCCGCGGGAAACTGGCCCAGCTCCGGGCGCACACGCAAAACAGACTCATGGGTCACACCGGAATCAAACCATACATCCAGGGTATCCAGAACTTTTTCGTAGTGATCCGCATCGTCGCCAAGCAGTTCACGGGCATCGATCTCATACCAGGCATCAATGCCACCGGTTTCGATCGCCTGGGCCACTTTTTCAATTAAGCCCTGAGTATCCGGGTGCAGCTCCTGCGTCTCTTTATGGATAAACAGGGTGATAGGCACGCCCCAGGTACGTTGACGCGAGATACACCAGTCCGGGGACTGCTGAACCATAGCCTCAATGCGATTCTGGCCCCAGGCCGGCACCCAGCGCACACCTTTGATGGCCTCCAGAGCGTCTGCCCGGAGATTTTCTTTTTCCATACTGATAAACCACTGCGGTGTCGCACGGTAGATCAGCGGCGTTTTGGTGCGCCAGCAATGGGGGAAACTGTGGCGGAATTTTTCCTTGCGGACCAACTTGCCTTCGCGCGTCAGAGCATCGCAAACCGGGTCATCAGCCTTGTAGACATGAATGCCAGCAAACTCTCCGGCAGCACTGGTATAGGTACCATCGGCCTGCACCATGTTAAGGGTGCCGATGTCGTAGGCTTTGCCCACCACAAAATCTTCCATACCGTGGTCGGGCGCAGTATGCACGGCACCTGTACCTGCTTCGAGGGAAACGTGGTCACCCAGGATTGTGGGCACCTGCTTATCATAAACCGGGTGATGCAGAGACATGTGCTCAAGCGCAGCACCCAGACAGGTACCCAACACTTCAAAATCTGTAATATCCCAACGCGCCATAACTCCTTCGACCATGGCCGCGGCAAGAATCATGCGCTCAGGTCCATTGCCAGCATCAACCTGTACCAACGCATATTCCAGGTCAGCATTAACAGATACAGCCTGATTGGCAGGGATGGTCCAGGGAGTGGTAGTCCAGATAACCAGAGACACGTCACCTTCGCCTTTATCCGTACCAAACAGCGACAGGGCTTTAGCCTGATCCACCGCTGTAAAGCGCACATCAATCTGTGTTGAGGTTTTATCCTGGTATTCCACTTCAGCCTCTGCGAGCGCGGACTGACCAACCACACTCCAGTAAACAGGCTTATATCCACGAACCAGATGGCCTTTAGCGATGATCTTGCCCAGTGCCCGCACAATGCCCGCTTCTACCTTCGGGTCCATGGTGAGGTATGGCTTGTCCCATGACCCCATCACGCCAAGACGGATAAAGTCCGCCTTCTGGCCGGCGATCTGCTTGGTAGCATAGTCGCGGCATGCCTGGCGGAAGGTTTTGTAATCAACCTTCACACCGGCCTTGCCAATCTCCTGCTCAACCTTATGCTCAATCGGCAAACCATGACAATCCCAGCCGGGCACATAGGGCGCATCAAAACCCATGAATCCGCGGGACTTGACGATCATGTCCTTCAGAATCTTGTTAACCGCATGACCAATGTGAATGCTGCCGTTGGCATAGGGAGGGCCGTCGTGAAGAATAAATTTTTCACGACCTTCACGCTGCTGGCGCAGATTGGCATATACATTCAGGTCCTGCCAACGCTTGAGCATCTCAGGCTCGCGCTTGGCCAGGTTGCCGCGCATTGGGAACGCGGTTTCCGGCAGATTCAGAGTGTGCTTATAGTCGCTCATGATTTGTGTGCGTACTCTTTTGGTCAGTTTGGGTCAGTAGTGCTCTGTCCGGGATGTTCGGCCAGCCATACTCTGGCAGCGGCGAAATCCCTGGCTATCTGTGCTTTAAGTGCGTCGATGGAGTCAAATTTTTCTTCGTCCCGCAGTTTATGGCGGAAAACAACATCAATATGCTGGCCATAAAGTGTGCCAGTAAAGTCAAACAGGTGCACTTCCAATGCTGGCTGTTTGCCATCTACCGTCGGACGCAGCCCTATATTGGCAACACCGTCCTGTGTCATACCGTTTTCCAGTGTCACATCAACCACATAAACACCACGCAGGGCGGGCATCTGAGACAGCAGAACATTGGCAGTAGGGGATCCGATGCGGCGACCTAGTTGCCTGCCATAAACGACCCGTCCGAATATACGATAGGGGTACCCAAGCAGGGCTTCGGCCTTTTCCAACTGATTTTCAAGAAGCAGGTTACGGATGCGAGTGCTGCTTACGCGCGCTCCCTCAACAGTTATCGTGCGGGTGTTTTCCACTGAAAAGCCAACAATCGCGCCCACCGCTTCCAACAATCCGAAATCCCCGGCCCGATCACACCCAAAGCGGAAATCGTCACCAACAACGAGGTGACGTACTGCAAGCCCCTCGATAAGAACATCCTCAATAAAACCCATGCCAGAATATGCGCGAAAGGTGTCATCAAACTTCAGGCATAACACGACATCAATACCCGCCGCCAGCAATGCGCCAAGCTTATGCCGGAATCCCATCAGCCTGGGCGGCGCCTCCAGCCCCTGAAAGAATTCCCTGGGCTGTGGCTCGAAAATAATGACAACCGAAGGCAGACTCAATGCCAGGGCTTTGCTTTTTACCTGATCGATAATGGTTTGATGGCCCAGATGAACACCATCAAAGTTGCCAATGGTAGCGACACAGCCTTCTGCCAGTGGTGAATTCACCTGCCGGGAGAGTATTTTCAGGTTGGTCAGACCCCGAATCAGACGCATGCAATGCGAACCTTCATTTGCCAGTTGGCTTTCAGCGCAGAATAAGTGCGTAAGGCGCTGGTGAGAAAACGCGCGATTATACCTTACCTGTGACGGAAATGTCTTACCCGAACCCCCACCAGCCCCAGAACAATAAAGTAGGTACCGCCTGCTACAGCTACCAGCATCCCCATATGCAGAGAACGCTCGATACCATCCGCCGACAACCAGCGCATGACAGGCATATTCAGCCAGAGTATGACAGCAACCATAGCGGTGTTCGCCAAAAGGATCTGCGCGAGATATTCAGGCCAGCCAGGCTGGCTTTTCCAGGCCCCCTGACGCTTCAGGCCACGCCAGAGCAAAACAGCATTAAGCCATGCGGACAAAGATGTCGCCAGAGCCAGACCTGCGTGAGCCATAGGAACAATGAGAGCCAGATTGAACACCATATTCGCGACCATCGCTATGATCCCGATTTTCACTGGCGTGCTCGTGTCCTGACGGGCGAAGAATCCCGGCGCCAACACCTTGATTACCATAAAGGCGAGCAAACCGGCGGAGTAAGCCCGTAAGCTTTGGGCTGACATGGCGACATCCCGGTCGGTGACTTCACCATAATGAAAGAGCGTCGCTATCAGCGGCTCAGCCAATAAGGCCAAAGCCAGAGCTGCGGGCACTCCTATAATCAAAACAGCACGAACGGCCCAGTCCAGTGTTGCAGCAAACTGGTCATTGGAGGCGGCAGCATGCTTGCGGGACAGGCTAGGAAGAATCACTGTTGCAATAGCAATTCCGAATACGCCCAAAGGCAATTCTGAAAGCCGGTCGGAGTAGTACAGCCAGGACACGCTTCCGGTTTCCAGGAACGAAGCCAGAACAGTATCCAGCAAAAGGTTGAGCTGACTGACCGACACGCCAAAAAGGGCTGGCACCATAAGCTTGAGAATACGGCTGACACCTTCGTGCCGGTAATCCACTCTGGGCCGCGGCATCAGCCCCAGGCGCATCAAAAACGGTAACTGGAAGAAAAACTGCAGCGCACCGGCAATCAAGACCCCCCAGGCCAAAGCCATAACCGGCTCACTCATTACAGGAGCCAGGTAGACCGCAGCGCCAATCATCGCCAGGTTGAGCAGCACCGGCGTAAACGCAGGCACCGCAAAGCGGTCATAACTGTTCAGAATACCGCCAGCAAACGCAGTCAGAGAAATCAGCAACAGATAGGGAAAAGTGATGCGCAGCATGTCACTGGTCAACGCAAACTTGACGTCATCATCCAGAAAGCCGGGGGCGAAAACGGCCGTCAGAAGTGGTGCACCAAGCATGGCTGCAAGGGTGATACCCAGCAGAACAAGGCCAAGAGAGCCGGCAACTGCATCTACCAGGCGCTTTACGTCGGAGGTAGGGCAGTTCTCACGATAAGATGAAAGCACGGGCACAAACGCCTGAGAAAACGCACCTTCGGCGAAAAGCCGGCGTAAAAAGTTGGGGATCTTAAAGGCAACAAAAAACGCATCGGCACCAGCGCCGGCGCCAAAATAACGCGCAATGACCATGTCCCGCACCAGGCCCAGGACCCGGGAGAGCATGGTCATTATACCCACCAGACCAGAAGACCTGAGCAGGCCTGGCCCTCTGGCGGGTGGTTGTTCGTCCGGTGACGTGTCGGGCTGCGATGACATTCGGGCTTTATTCCGGGTTGCACACTCTTTCGGCTGGGCACTTCGGGAATTACCTGCTTCCCTGTGGAGCCCTTATCCGGCGAGCCGGGAGTTTAACACAGCCCTATTGATTCCTGGGATCAAATGGGGTTTAGTATTGACATTAACGGGTTTGAGCGGCATAGTTCCGCGTCATTTATTTCGACGCGCTGGTTATGGGCGCGCCCGCGATTTCAGGAATCCTCTGGATAGTATTTTGCCCAGAGTTTTCTGTACGAATCATTCAGTAACGAATTTTAAGTACTTTCAGGAGTTTTACGGTGGCAAATACCCCGCAAGCCAAAAAGCGCGCACGTCAGAACGAGAAGAACCGCAAGCACAACACAAGCCTGCGTTCCATGACCCGCACTTACATGAAAAAAGTTCAGGTTCAGATTGAATCCGGCAATTATGAAGAAGCCCAGGCTGCCTTCAAAGCTGCCCAACCGATTATGGACAGCATGGTCAACAAAGGCATCTTTGCCAAGAACAAGGTTGCCCGCCAGAAGAGCCGCATGAGTGCCAAAATCAAGGCCCTGAAGAGCGCCTGACAGCATTTGCTGCACTAGCTCAAAGCTCTTACTGCTAAAAAAACCGGCCTCCAAGCCGGTTTTTTTTATTTCAGACAATAACCATGTTATCCCGATGAATCATCTCTTCGTCGGATATATAACCCAGAACATCTGCAATACTGCGACTTGACCGACCAGCTATCGCTCCGGCATCACGAGAATCGTAATTTACCAACCCACGGGCAATCTCCCTACCCTCAGAGTCAACGCAAGACACCATCTCTCCACGCCGGAACTTCCCGGCAACACGCCTGACCCCAACCGGCAGAAGACTACGACCACCTTGCCGAAGCACCTTCACAGCCCCATCATCAAGCATCAACTCACCCCGGGTTTGCAGGTGACTAGCCAGCCACTGCTTGCGTGCAGCAATACGCTCCTGCTCCGGAAGCAGCAAAGTACCAATAACATCCCCCTGGCGTAGCCGGGCAAGAACACCCTCAATACGCCCTCCCGCAATCACCGTAAACGCTCCGGAGCGTGCAGCGAGGCGCGCTGCGCGAAGCTTGGTCTGCATACCACCACGACCAAGAACCCCCGCACTCCCACCAGCCATGGCATCCAGCTCACGATCACCAGCAAACCTCTCTGTTACCAGACTTGCATCGGAATTCTTGCGAGGATCCTTATCAAACAAGCCAAGCTGATCAGTCAGAATAATCAGCCCGTCAGCCTCAACCACGTTAGCCACCAGGGCACCCAAGGTATCGTTATCGCCAAAGCGGATTTCATCTGTAACAACCGTATCGTTTTCATTCACAATCGGCACAACACCAAAATCCAACAGCGCCTTCAGCGTACTACGCCCATTCAGATAACGCTTACGGTCAGAAAGATCATCATGAGTCAGCAGAATCTGGGCAGTGTGTATACCATGGCGCTTGAACTCTGCCTCCCAGGTCTGTACCAATCCCATCTGACCCACTGCAGCCGCAGCCTGAAGTTCGTGCAACTGTTCTGGCCGCTTTGCCCATCCCAGACGACTCATACCCTCCGCCACCGAGCCGGAAGACACCACAACGAGCTCAACACCCTGCCCAACCAGTGCCGCCATCTGATCCACCCAAAGTCCAAGTGCAGGCACATCCAACCCCTGGCCATCGTTTGTCAGAAGGGCACTACCAATTTTCACCACCAAACGGCGTGCCTGACGCAGCCGGACGCGTTCTGTCATAGGAAAGTCCAAAATCTACTCAGGCGCATATACCACTTCAACGTCATAATCATCGTCGTCGAAGTCATCATCACTTTCTTCACGGGCTGCGCGGCGGGCCTGTCGCTCTTCCTCGATACCAGCCCTGGCCTCTTCATCCATACGCTTGCGCCTTGCAGCTTCCTGCTCGGCAACCTCCGGGTTTTCAGCCTCTTCCTCTGCACGCTCTTCAATCCAGCGCATAACCGCCTGAGTCAGCGGCTTGGTACCCTCACCAGTTAGTGCAGAAATACGGAATACCGGACCCTGCCAGTCAAGCTCATCGATGATCGCCTGACAATGAGCATCACGATCCTCTTCCGGCACCATATCCACCTTATTCAGCACCAGCCAGCGATCACGACCAGCCAGAGTCTCGCTGAACTTTTCAAGCTCATGCGCAATCGTTGTTACTGCATGAGCTGGTGAGGAGCCGTCGTAAGGCGCCACATCTACCAGATGCAGCAACAATCGGGTACGCACAAGGTGCTTCAGGAAACGAATCCCCAAGCCCGCCCCTTCCGCAGCCCCCTCGATCAGACCGGGTATGTCCGCAATAACAAAGCTCTGGTGCGTCTGCACACTAACAACACCCAGGTTCGGCACCAGTGTTGTAAACGGATAATCTGCCACTTTTGGCGTCGCGGCTGATACAGAACGTATAAACGTGGACTTGCCGGCATTGGGCAACCCAAGAAGGCCGACATCTGCCAGAACTTTCAGCTCCAGACGCAGATTCCGAAGCTCACCCTCGGAACCTTTGGAAGTCTGGCGGGGCGCACGGTTTATCGATGATTTGAACCGGGTATTGCCAAGGCCATGGAACCCACCCTGAGCCACCTTCAGGCGCTGCCCGACACGGGTCAGATCCCCAAGCACCTCATGGGTATCCACATCAACAACCGTGGTACCAACCGGCACAGGCAACACCAGATCCTCACCTTTGGTGCCGGTACAGTTGCGCCCGGAACCCTGCTCACCTCCGGGCGCCTTGTGCTTACGCTGAAACTGGTAGTCCACCAGCGTATTAAGAGCATCGCTGGCCTCAAGATACACGGAACCACCATCACCACCATCGCCTCCATCAGGACCACCTCTGGGGACGTATTTCTCTCGCCGGAAACTAAGGCAGCCGTGTCCGCCTTTGCCGGCTTCAACGATGATGGTGGCTTCGTCTACGAATTTCATGGATCAACCCTTTGCGCGTAGCGCATAAACTAAAAAGCCCCGCAGCCTCAAAGAAGCTTTGCGGGGCTCCGGGCGATTCTGAATTCTGATTATACTAGCAGAATATCAGAGCCACCCAAGATTCGACAGAACCGGATCGCCGCTGCTTATGCAGCCGGAACGATACTTACAAACTTGCGGTTTTGCGGACCTTTTACTTCGAATTTGACCTGACCGTCTGCTTTCGCAAACAAGGTGTGGTCTTTACCCAGGCCAACATTAACGCCAGGGTGGAAACGGGTTCCGCGCTGACGAACGATAATGCTGCCTGCGGATACGGATTCGCCGCCGTAGCGCTTGACACCAAGTCGTTTCGACTCGGAATCGCGACCGTTACGGGTACTACCTGCTGCTTTTTTGTGAGCCATGACAAGCCTCCTGATTAAGGGGTTTTTCCGGGAGCTTAGCCCTGGATACCCGTGATCTTGACTTCAGTAAACCACTGACGGTGGCCCTGACGCTTCATTGAGTGCTTACGACGACGGAACTTGATGATATTGATCTTGTCGTGACGACCGTGGCTTACCACTTCCGCAGTCACTTTGGCACCATCAACTACCGGCGCGCCAACTTTGAAATTGTCGCCATCGGCGATCAGCAGAACGCGGTCAAACTCAACGTTGCCGCCAGTTTCCACTTCCAGCTTTTCAAGCTTCAGAGTTTCGCCTTCTTTCACTCGGTGCTGTTTACCACCGCTAACAATAACTGCGTACATTAACTTTCTCCGCGATTGACCCATCCCTGCTCTTATCCGCCTGATTCTAAGGGAAGCGCTTTGGCAACCCTATAACAGGGAGCGCAGGTTGGGATGAGTTGGGCGCGTGATTGTACGAAAAGGCGCCCGGCAATACAAGTCAAGTTGACACTAACTACAGCAATACCTAGCATTGCCGCGTCCTCCCTGTATTATCAGCAGGCCAGACAGTCACATAACTACGACACCAGCAAGGGATCCAGAAGCCGCATGACAGCCCAGCGCATTTACGACACAGTGGCGGACGACTTCAACCGCGTTAATGACCTGATCATCAAACAGCTTTCTTCAGACGTTCCGCTGGTAGAAAAAATAGCCCAATACATCATCGAAAGCGGTGGCAAGCGCCTGAGACCCCTGCTGGTTTTACTTGCCTGCAGGGCTGCAGGCTATAGCAAAGACGAGCATCTCAAGCTGGCAGCTGTCATAGAGTTCCTGCATACCGCCACCCTCTTGCATGACGATGTGGTAGATACCTCTGATATGCGCCGGGGGCGGAGCACTGCCAACGCAAAATGGGGAAACGCCCCAAGCGTGCTGGTAGGTGATTTCCTTTACGCCCGTGCATTCGAGATGATGGTAGAGCTGCAAAGCCTTCCGATCATGACAGTTCTGTCCCACGCCACAGCAGTAATTGCCCAGGGCGAAGTCATGCAACTGACGAACGTAAAAAACCCGGACCTGACCGAAGATCAGTACATGCAGGTCATCCACAATAAAACTGCCATGCTTTTTGAGGCAGCCTCCCATACCGGAGCCTTACTCGCCAATGCAGACCAAACCCAGGAGCAGGCCCTTAAAGACTACGGCAAACATCTTGGCCTTGCCTTTCAGTTGGTGGACGATGTTCTGGATTATCGCGGCGATGCCGAAGCTATGGGCAAAAACGTCGGTGACGATCTGGCCGAAGGCAAAACCACCCTCCCCCTGATCCACGCCATGACCCACAGTAAAGAAGAAGACCGCCAACTCATTCGCAAAGCTATCCGTAAAGGCGGCCTGGATGACTTGCCACTAATCCTGAAACTCGTTGAGAGCTCCGGAGCTTTGGAGTACACCATGGAGCGGGCCAGGGCAGAGGCCACAAAAGCCTCAGACACCCTGAAAGCTCTTGCAGCCTCTCCGCACAAAGAAGCTCTGGAACTGCTTACTCAGGTTGCTGTCGCGCGAGTCAGCTAAGGCCGCTCCGACCGTGGGGCGCGCTGAAATCCAGCCGCGGCCCCACCGGAACAATCTGCACGGGGTTAATGGTACGCTGACTCACGTAATAGTGGCGTTTGACCTGGTCAATATTCACCGTACCAGCCACACCAGGCATCTGATACAACTCGCGCAAATACCCTGAAAGAGCAGGAAAATCGCTCACTGGCTGGCGATTGCATTTAAAGTGCCCATAGTACACAGCATCAAACCGGACCAGTGTTGTAAACAAGCGCCAATCGGCTTCAGTAACACGATCACCCATCAGATAACGCTGCCGTGACAACCGCGCCTCCAGCCAGTCCATAGTGTCAAACAGATCAGAATACGCATTCTCATACTGTGCCTGAACCGTCGCAAAGCCTGCCTTATAAACACCATTATTAACTGTGTGATACACACGTTCATTCACTGCATCGATGTCTGCACGCAACGCCTCTGGATAGTAATCCAAATCGCTGCGAACACCATCCAGGCTGTCAAATTCACAGTTAAACATCCGGATAATATCAGCCGACTCATTACTGACAATGGTCTGCCTGTGTTTATCCCACAAAACCGGAACTGTCACTCGCCCCGTATACTCAGGCGCCGCTTTCGTATAGATCTGACGCAAAAAGCGGAAGTCGTACAAATCATCCCTGCCCCCCTCTTCTCCCGGGCGGAATTCCCAGCCATCCTCCAGCATATCCGGATGCACAACCGACACCGAAACATGAGCCTCAAGCCCCTTCAGTTTCCGGAAAATCATCGTACGATGGGCCCAGGGACAAGCCAGAGAAACATAGAGATGGTAACGTCCTGACTCAGCTTTAAAGCCCCCCTCACCCGTCAGCCCCGGCGAGCCATCCACGGTCACCCAGTTCCGGAACCGCGCCGCATCACGCTCAAACCTGCCGCCGGTCTTGCCGGTGTCATACCACTGATCATGCCACTTACCATCGACGAGAAGGCCCACTAATGACTCCCATGAACAAACGAATAGCTCAACAACTGAAGGTGCAGGCTCAGTTGCCACCATGCACCTGCACCCAACATTTAATAAGAGTAGAATAACGGCGACCCTGCTACCCTCACAAACGAGCAATTCTGGCCAACAACTTCAGATAATTCGAACATGCACGCAGCCATCACTATAGACGCCCTCCGGGTGCTCGACGCCATTGACCGCAAAGGTAGTTTTGCAGGTGCCGCCGGAGAGCTCTTCCGAGTGCCATCAGCCATTAGCTACACAGTGCAAAAGCTCGAAGAAGACCTGAGCGTAGCTCTGTTCGACCGAAGTGGACACAGGGCTGTACTTACTCCAGCAGGCCGTTACCTGCTAAATGAAGGCAGGACCCTCCTGGGTGCTGCCGAAAACCTCGCACATTCAACCCGGCAAGTTGCACAAGGCTGGGAAACCCGATTGCGCATCGGGTTCAATTCACTATTACCAGCGGAGTGCCTGTTCCCGGCCATCAAGGACTTCTCCGCACTGGGCGTTCCTGTCGACGTTCAAATTACAGAAGAGGTTTTTGCCGGCACATGGGATGCACTCCAAAGCCGCAGAGTAGATCTGATTGTCGGAGCCGACGACATCAGCAAGCCCGCCGGAAACTTTACCAGCCATATACTAGGCAACATGGAATTTATTTTTGCTGTCTCACCTGACCACCCACTGGCATCGGCAGAAGAGCCGTTAAGCGAAGAAGTGATCTGTGGCTTCCCGGCAGCGGTTGCCGCAGACACATCCCGCTCCCTGCCCGCTGGTAACGCCGGCATCTTTCACAGACAGCGTACGCTGACCGGTGCCACTATCGACCATAAAATTGCCATACAAAAAGCCGGCCTTGGCATAGGCTGGCTACCAAAACCTCGTATAAAGGAACTCCTGGCTTCTGGCCAGCTCATAGAGAAGCAAGTATGCGAACCCCGGCAACCCATTTCACTCCAGACCGCCAGGCACGCAGACGACAAACGTAAGGCTTTGACATGGTTCTGGAAAAGACTGGTTGAAGACCCTGCAGTGGCAGAATGGCTAACTGACTGAACCAGCCTTGCAGGGTAGAGCCATAATGCCTCCGCCGATAAGGCCGTACACACAGATGAGCCATCCGGGACGACAGAAGAATAATCTATACTGCGACGAACCCTGATAAAGAATGGAGCCCATCGATGCGGCAGCTAACCGAACTGGACGCCTCCTTCCTGAACCGAGAATCGGCGAAAGCACCGATGCATATCGAAAGCATCTACCTCTTCGATGCCAGCGAGCAGGAAACGCCTCTGGCATTCAGTAGTTTTGCCGCCTATCTTCGGAGCCGCCTGCACGCATTGCCTGTTTTCCGGCAGCGCCTGAAAGAAATTCCCCTGCGTCTCGGCCGACCATACTGGATTGATGATGCTCACTTCAGACTCGAAAGACACCTGGCCCACGTCAGGCTCAGCGAAAACAGCAGAGAGGCCAGCCTGATGACGCTTGCATCGAGGATTCTTGAAGAGCCATTAAAAAGGGATCGCCCGCTCTGGCATATAACATTCGTAGACGGTTTTCGGCTGGATGACAGAAACAGTAATGACAAAGCAGGCCCTGAAGGTTTCGCGCTCATCGTCAAACTGCATCACGCAGCCATTGACGCCTTCAGCGGCGAGGAAATCATCAGTAAACTGCTGGAATATACACAGGAGCCTCAGCCCATAAGCCCGCCACGACCCTGGCAATCGAGACCGGAACCATCAGAAGAACGAATACTGATCCAGGCCGGCGCCAATATGTTGCGCACTCCCTGGCGATTCGCATCCTCGGCCGCAGGCGCCATAGAGACGAAGGTCCGGAGCCTGATCCAGAAGCAACTGTTAAAAACCCCCTTGCCAGGCCCACTGTTTTCCGCCTCTCACAGCCCGCTAAGCCGACAAATCACAGCCAATCGCCACATCATATCCGTTAAAATCAAATTATCCCGTCTCAAAGCAGTCAAGGCCACGCTGGCTGGCAATATCACACTGAATGATGTGGTACTGGGGCTCTGCGCAGAAACACTGAAGCGATATCTGAACGAGCAGCGAGCAGGGTCAGGCCAGTCTCTGATTGCCATGACACCTATTTCAGTACGCTCTGACACGCTGCGCAGAACCACAGGGAACCAGATGGCCGCCATGCTGCTGGATCTTGCCACAAACGAACCCGATCCGGCCCTGCGCATTTACAGAATCCACAGTAATGCAGTGGCATCCAGGCCATACCGGGATGCGATCGCCGCAGACAGGCTAACGGAGCTATTACCCTCCAGCATGCTGGCATTGTCTGCACGTCTGTATTCGGAGTTGCAGATTTCCAAGCGCTACCGACCAGCATTCAACCTGCCCATTACCAACGTACCCGGCCCTCAGGTGCCCCTCTACCTGCGGGGCGCGAAACTTGCGCAACAATACAATGCTGCGCCGCTATTCGATGGGATGGGTCTCGTTATAATTGCCGTGAGTTATCAAGGTAGCCTGACACTCAACTTTACCCTCTGCCCCGATGTCGTAGTCCGGGGCGACTCACTCCGGAATCATGTTAATGAAAGCCTGGAGGCCATAGTAGACGCCGCCAGCGCATTGAAACCAGAGGTGGTACACACCCCTTTCACAACGCCCCGGAGCCAGACACCGACAGACGATGAAAAGAGCCTGCCAGAGAGTGCGCTAAAGAAACCTAAAGGTCGCTTCAGGCGCTAACAGTCGGCAGAGTTCCGGACACCTACTCAAACGCCCAACGCAAAAACGCTTTTTTCTCTTCGTCATTAGCGGTTGCCCAGACTGCCTTCAAACGGTTCAGGGAACTCATATCACTATCAGACAAAGCTCCGTCGTCTGCACCCGGATCACCCGGAACGGGAGTTCGTACTGTCAAAGTACTGTCTGAGGGTGACCAATCCGAAGACGTTGCGAGGATCCCGCCATCAGCGCTCACAATGGAAGCGGAGAACTCAGGCATCATCTGCTCTGCTTGTCGCCGGGTTTCCGGCTTGTCAAATTCAAATCGATAGGTCTCATCAGGGCTCGCCTCGAATCGTACGACCTGCGGCTCGCTTTCAATCACGTAAACTTTCGACTCACCATTGCCTACAACGCCGGGCTTGGCCCAGATAGTTTTATAAGTGAAGACCACTTCGTTTTCACCCGGGAGCAGCGCATAATCCAGCGCCAGGTCATCCATCATATAATTGGTCATCGCACGCCCGTTCACCTGGCTTACGCTGATAGCACCCGGCGCCTTCAGCGTAGACGCATTCACAGCTGTGGCTGGATTTCCCTCCCAGGTCTCCAGCTTGGTAACCGCCGACGAACAACCAACCAGTAAACCAAGAAGCGCAACCGGAAGCAGCGCCCGAATCAACCGGAAACACCAGCCGGAATGGTTCAACTTCAACCTGCTAAGACGTAAAACGTGACTGATACTCATTTTATCTCCTGTACGATTCGGATGAGAGCCAAGACGGGCAAAGGATACAGCCTGCTATCTGTGTATTCTGAACACAGCCCCCGCATAGAGCAACAAGATACACGAAAGAGTATGGCGCGTGCTCAGGCTGCATGCGCGACCATATAAATGTCAAAAAATGTTGAATTTGCCCAGAATTGTATTAATTTTAAACAAACGCCTATCAATTACGCAGCCTCACGAATACAAGCGCAAACAAGGGGCTCAGGAGCCGGCCATGAACGTTCATGTCAGATCGGGAGAAGAGGGCCGCGCGCCCTTTCGCAGCAATCGGTTCTTCTGTGTCGGAAACAGGTGGTATTTCACTACTCGAGAAGGCTTTGACAGCGGCCCCTTCGCTTCCAGGGAACGGGCTGAAACCGGGCTGAAGCGTTTTCTGCACGTAGTCAGACTGCTCCCTGAGGAACCGAAGGTGCATTGAGTCCGAAATGCGGAGAAAACTCTTTTAAAGAATGTATGGCATCAGCCAGGTATCAATGGCGAGCAGACACAATAGTGACATAATGCCCGCAACCACATCGTCTACCATAATCCCCAGCCCACCAGGCAAGCGCTCATCCAGCCAGTTAATAGGCCAGGGCTTGAGGACATCAAAAAACCTGAACAACAGGAAAGCCAGCAACACACCATAGATCTGGTCCGGGAAAAGCCCGAGGGCGATCCACATTCCCACAAACTCATCCCACACTATCCCTCCATGGTCATGTACTTTCAGGTCGTCCGCTGTTTTTCCACAAAGCCAGATACCCACCACAAAGGCCAGTGCAACAACAAGCCAGTAGGCGACCGGAGGCAGCCAGGCAAACCCGTACCATATGGGAATTGCGGCCAGGCTACCCCAGGTACCCGGAGCCCGGGGCGCAGCACCGCTACCGAACCCGAACGCCAACAGGTGTACAGGGTTTTTCAGAAACCCCGGCGGCAGGATAGCCTGAGGTAAATCCGGCTCAGGCCACTGATCTTCCTGGCTCATAATTCTCTCCTGAAGTGATCAAAGCCAACGGCACCAGATTCCGAAACTACAGTATCGCCATCAAGTCGCAACCCCGGTGCCGCTTCAACCACACCAATAACCGTGAACTGCTGCTTCAGTGATGATGACGCCCCCATCCAGGCTGATTCAGGGATCGTTGCGCAAAGCTCGTAGTCATCCCCGGAATGCAGCGCATAATCGAGGGACTCAACACCCTTCAAGCGGGTCAGTGCAGCCGAAACAGGCACCCTGGCACGCTCGATATTCGCGCCAACCGAGGAGGCCTCTAGAATATGCCCCAGATCTGCCAGCAAACCATCTGATATATCAATAGCAGAGGTCGCAAGGCCTCTCAGACCAGCCCCCAACCCCAGTCTTGGCAAGGGATGGTGGTAACGTTCCAGCACAAACGCCTCATCAGCAAAGGAACTTTGTGCGTCGACGTCGCTCCGGGACTCAAGATAGCCCAGCGCAGCCCCGGCATCACCCAGAGTACCGGATACCACCACAAGGTCGCCTGGCCTGGCCCCGGAACGAAGAATGGCAGCCCCTCGCGGAACCAGACCATGCACCTGCAGACTCAACACCAGAGGACCCCGGGTTGTGTCACCACCTGCAAGTATAAGCCCGAATGCGTCCGCAGCTTTCCCCAGCCCGGAGGCAAAGCTGCACAACCAGGCCTCATCAGCCTCGGGCAGGGTCAGCGCAAGAGTATAGGAAACCGGTTCAGCACCCATAGCAGCAAGATCACTGGTGGCTACCGCAAGCGCTCTCCAGCCAAGGTAGTCAGGGCGGTAATCAAGCGGGAAATGCACGCCCTCAACCAGTGTATCTATGGAAAAAACCAGATCAGAATCTGAAGGAACCCGTTGGACAGCACAGTCGTCACCCGGCCCCACAAGAATAGAGTGAGCGCCGTGCAATCGGGCCAGAGGCATAAAATACTGCCGAATCAGCTCAAATTCGCCCATCGATCAGCGAGGACGGGTCTCGGCAAGACGCAAACGCCGACCCAGCTTGTCCAGCACGCTGTTAACAAACTTGTGCCCGTCTGTGCCTCCGAAACGCTTAGCCAGCTCGATGCCTTCGTTGATCACCACTTTGTAAGGTACATCCAGGCGGTGACGCAGTTCATAGGCACCCACGCGGACAATCGCAAGCTCCACCGGGTCTACCTCATGCAGAGGGCGATCGAGAAACGGCTCAATCAGCCTGTCCAGTTCGGACTGATCACGATATACCCCACGCAGGACGTCACGGAAGTACAGGGTATCAACCTTGGTCATGTCGTTGTCGACCATGAACTCGGCTTCAATATCCGAGATCGGGCTCTTGGTAAAGTGGCGCTGATAAAGCCCTTGCATTGCCAGAACCCGGGCACGGCGACGATCACCAGCTTTTGGCTGGCCGGATGGCGCCGGGCGGGATGTTGTATCTTCAGTATCGCTCATTACTCACCCAGCTTATTGAACAGGCTGACCATTTCCAGCGCCGTGATTGCCGCTTCAGCGCCTTTGTTCCCGGCTTTGGTGCCCGAGCGCTCGATTGCCTGTTCGATAGAATCAACAGTCAGCACACCAAAGGTCACAGGTACGTCTGTTTCCAGACTTACCGCACCAAGGCCGCTGGAGGCTTCGCCTGCAACATACTCAAAATGAGGAGTTCCACCCCGAATAACCGCACCCAGTGCAATGATGGCGCTGTATCCACCCGTTTCCGCAACACGCTTTACAGCCAGCGGCATTTCATAGGCTCCGGGGACCCGCACAATGGTGATATCACTATCAGCAATACCGTGCCTACGCAGGGTGTCAACTGCACCACTTACCAGGCTCTCCACAACAAAGCCGTTAAAACGCCCAACCACAAGCGCGTAACGACCACTGCACTGGGTAAAATCACCTTCAATTACTTTGATATCTGCCATCTGTGGCTCCTTCTCGTGCTGCAGGCACAATGCTGCAGCCAGGTTTGTCAGTCTGGTGTGTAAGGAATGTACTCAACCACTTCCAGATCAAATCCGGAAATTGCCGAGTACTTGACGGGAGGGCTCAACAATCGCATCTTGCTGACACCAATGTCCCGCAGAATCTGGGAGCCTGTGCCCACGGTAAAATATACACCAGAGCTGCCCTTGCCAGCGGGGCCGTGCCCTTGATCAAAAAACTCCTGAATACGGTCTTCCAGATTATAACTGTCCTCAGCACTGTTCAGCAGAACTACAACGCCGCAACCCTCTTTCGCCACCTTGGCAAGAGCATGATGCAGTGGCCAGCTACGGGAATCCTTCCGACGCGCTCCAAGCAGGTCCCGAAGCGTATCAGTAATGTGAACCCGCACGTGTACCGGCTCGTCCGTGGGAATTTCGCCAAATACCATGGCCAGGTGCGTTGAGCCCTGAATAACATCCCGGTATGTACGTAGCTTGAACAAACCATACTCGGTATCGAGCTGATTCTCTTCAACACACTCAACTGTGCGTTCATGGGTGGTGCGATAGTGAATCAGGTCAGCAATAGTCCCGATTTTGAGTCCGTGCTCTACAGCAAAGCGCTCAAGGTCTTCCTTCCGCGCCATGGAACCGTCGTCGTTCATGACTTCGCAGATAACACCCGCTGGCTCACAACCTGCTAAAGCAGCCAGATCACAAGAGGCCTCTGTATGGCCCGCCCGGCTAAGAACTCCGCCCGGGTCGGACATCAGGGGGAAGATATGCCCTGGCTGAACCAAATCCGTTGCTTTAGCATTGCGGGCAACTGCTGCCTGCACAGTGCGGGCACGATCCGCCGCCGATATCCCAGTGGTTACACCCGTAGCGGCTTCAATAGACAGCGTGAATTTGGTGCCAAAACCGGAAGCATTTTGTTGCACCATTAACGGCAGGCCCAACTGTTCACAGCGATCACGGGTCATGGGCATACAGATAAGGCCCCGGCCAAAGCGAGCCATGAAGTTGATATCTTCGGCTGTACAATACTCGGCCGCCATCACCAGGTCACCTTCGTTCTCCCGGTCTTCATCATCCATCAGGATAACCATCTTGCCCTGGCGGATGTCCTCAATTATTTCTTCTACGCTGTTCAGTGCCATGCTGTTTTGCACCCTTTCAATGCACCCGTCGCAGCCTTACGCAGCAACCTTGGGGCGCACTGTGAATTTAAACGTTTAGCGGCGAACCAGAATCAGACGCTGGTCGTCTCCTACCTGTCGCCGGTCCTGTACGATCCACTCAACCTTGTCGGCCATGGTCTCCAGCGGAAGGTGCGCTGTCGGCCGGCCGGTACTTCCCAAAAAAACCGGGGCCTGGTAAAGCCAGAGCTCATCCACCAGTTTCTCACTGATGAATGTTCCCGCCAGCGTTGGCCCCGCTTCAACCAGCAATTCGTTGATACCTAATTTACCCAACGAATCCAAAAGCTGGGCAACATCGATACCATTATCTTTCCATGCAACACCCTTCAGCCGGATACCCAAGGCGGCAAGATCCTGCGCCGGAGCCGTCGCCAGGGTGGATGAGGCACAAAACACCTGAACCTTCCCGCCGCGCAAAATGGTTGCTGAAGGAGGCGTTCTGGCGTCCCGGTCAGCAATAACACGCAATGGCTGCCGGGAAGGCTCGGTTGCATCACCAATATCTCCAAGCTCTTCACGCCGCACAGTTAATGAGGGATCGTCTGCAAGCACAGTTCCTACACCCGTAAGAATGGCATCACTGACCGCCCTCAACCTCTGAACATCGCGACGGGCCTCATTACCGGTTATCCACTGGCTTTCACCCGAAGCCATGGCCGTGCGGCCATCGAGACTGGCAGCCATCTTGAGCCGGACCCAGGGACGACCGGTATTCATCCGCTTCATGAATCCCGGGTTCAGACGGGCCGCTTCATCCGCCAGAAGCCCTTCCCTGACTCTGATTCCGGCTTCCCGAAGCATGTCCAACCCCCTCCCGGAGACAGACGGGTTCGGATCTTTAGTGGCGGCAAAGACGCGCGACACACCTGCATCAATCAAAGCTCTTGCGCACGGAGGTGTGCGCCCAAAATGACTACAAGGTTCCAGTGTGACATACGCTGTAGCACCACGGGCGGCATGACCAGCCTGACTCAGCGCGCGGATTTCTGCATGAGCCTCTCCGGCCCGCTCATGCCAGCCCTCGCCCAGAATCTTGTCACCACGAGCTATCACGCAGCCAACCCGCGGGTTGGGGTGCGTTGAATAGCGGCCCCGCCATGCAAGCTGCACTGCTCTGGCCATCATGGAGCGATCCCGGGCTTCGGTCATTTCTGTCCTTTTGGTGAATGGTTGTCCGCCAGCGCTTTCGCAACATCAACCGCCGTTTCGCCGCTGGAGGCAGAGAGCCGCTCAATTTCCTCCTTGAATTCGTTGATATCCTGAAAACTACGGTAAACGGAGGCAAACCGGACATAGGCAACTTTGTCGAGCTGACGTAGTTCGGTCATCACCTCTTCACCCAGTTGCATGGATTTAACCTCACGCTCTCCAGTCGCCCGCAAGCGATATTTGATGCGATTCAACGCGGCATCAATCTCTTCAATGCTGACCGGACGTTTTTCCAGAGCCTTCATAATCCCCGAACGCAGCTTCTCTTCATCAAAGGGCTGACGTATGCCGTCCTGCTTAACGACTCGGGGCATGACCAGCTCAGCAGATTCAAACGTGGTAAAGCGTTCACGACAGGAGATGCACTCCCGGCGGCGGCGCACCTGATCTCCCTCGGCCACCAGACGCGAGTCAATAACCTTGGTATCTGCTTCACCACAGAAAGGACAGTGCATATCAGAAACTCCGGAGAGAAAGCCCGGCAGCGCGGTTAATTCACGCGCTACCCGGGAGGTGCTGCCAAATGCTTAGCCGTACACCGGGAAACGCGCGCACAGGCTTGCAACCTGCTCACGGACCTGGGTGTTTACAGCTTCGTCGTCCAGGTTATCAAGAATATCGCAGATCCAGCCTGCCAGCTCACGGCATTCTGCCTCACCAAAACCACGAGTAGTAACGGCTGGCGTACCCAGTCGAAGGCCTGAGGTCACAAACGGAGAGCGTGGATCGTTGGGAACTGCATTCTTGTTCACCGTAATATGTGCACGACCCAAGGCAGCATCTGCATCCTTACCAGTAATGTCCTGCTTGATCAGGCTGACCAGGAACAGGTGATTTTTGGTACCACCGGAAACCACGTCGTAGCCACGATCAATGAAAACCTGAGCCATGGCCGAAGCGTTCTTCACCACCTGCTGCTGATAGGCCTTGAACTCGTCACTCATAGCTTCTTTAAAGCAGATCGCCTTGGCGGCAATCACGTGCATCAGCGGGCCGCCCTGACCACCAGGGAAGACAGCAGAGTTCAGCTTCTTGTGCAGCGCCTCGTCGTCACAGGCCAGAATCAGTCCACCACGGGGGCCGCGCAGCGTTTTATGCGTGGTAGTGGTTACCACGTGTGCGTGGGGCACAGGATCGGGATACACGCCGGCAGCGACCAGACCGGCCACGTGGGCCATGTCTACGAACAGATAGGCACCAACCTTATCCGCAATGGCACGGAAGCGGGCGAAATCAAGCTCCTGGGAGTAGGCCGAGAAACCAGCAATAATCATCTTCGGCTTGTGTTCAACCGCCTGGGCTTCCAGCTCATCGTAATCAATCAGGCCGGTATCGGTGTTGATACCGTACTGAACAGCGTTATAGATCTTGCCGGAAAAGTTCACGCTCGCACCGTGGGTCAGGTGACCTCCGTGGGCCAGACTCATCCCCAGAACGGTATCACCCGGTTTTACCAGTGCCATGAATACAGCAGAGTTAGCCTGCGAGCCGGAATGGGGCTGGACGTTAGCGTATGCGGCACCGAACAGTTCTTTGGCGCGGTCAATTGCCAGCTGCTCAGCAATATCAACAAACTCGCACCCACCGTAGTAGCGCTTACCGGGATAACCCTCTGCGTACTTGTTGGTCAAATCGCTGCCCTGAGCTTCCATGACCCGAGGACTGGTGTAGTTCTCAGATGCAATCAGCTCAATATGAGCCTCCTGGCGCTTGCTTTCCGCCTGCATGGCGTTCCAGAGTTCGTCGTCAAAACCGGCGATCTTCATATCACGATTAAACATCGGTGCGCTGCCCCTGTGTGCTTGGCTGGCCCGGAGAGTCTTGGAAATAGCCCCCGGAATCCCTTAAAATTCGGGCCGCTATTCTAGCCCATTACCGGGTTGAAAATCACCTTTTATACAGTTCGCAGATACCGCCATACCGATATCACTCATTTTCCTGAAATTGCTATAGCACCCGGGTTTCGATACCTTACAAACCCAATTGCAACATTCAATGATGCGCTTACTGAAAGCGCCTCAGACACCCGACATATCTCGCATTCTAAAGAGGGTAATGCTTTTATGGCCCAGTACGTATACAGCATGAACCGCGTGGGCAAAGTGGTTCCGCCCAAGCGCGAAATTCTCAAAGATATTTCCCTGAGCTTCTTCCCGGGTGCAAAAATAGGTGTACTCGGCCTCAACGGTTCCGGTAAATCCACCCTTTTACGCATTATGGCGGGAGTGGACCAGGATTACATTGGCGAAGCCCGGCCTCAGCCAGGCATCAACGTAGGCTACCTGCCCCAGGAACCCGAACTGGACGACAGCAAAACCGTTAAAGACATTGTTGACGAAGCCGTGGCCGACGTTCATAACGCTCTGGCAGAGCTGGATCAGGTTTACGCCGCCTATGCAGAGCCGGATGCGGATTTTGACGCCCTGGCCAAAAAACAGGGCAAACTGGAAGCTCTGATACAGGCCACCGATGGCCACGATATTGAACGTAAAATGGAAGTTGCCGCCGACGCGCTGCGTCTGCCCGCCTGGGATCAGCAGGTAAAGAACCTCTCTGGTGGCGAGCGCCGCCGTGTAGCCTTGTGCCGTCTGCTACTCTCAGGCCCGGACATGCTGCTGCTGGACGAGCCAACCAACCATCTGGACGCAGAATCCGTCGCCTGGCTGGAGCGCTTCCTGCACGACTACGAAGGCACAGTGGTTGCCATCACTCACGACCGCTATTTCCTCGACAACGTAGCCGGCTGGATTCTTGAACTGGACCGGGGCCAGGGCATTCCATTTGAAGGCAACTATAGCCAGTGGCTGGAAAACAAAGAACAACGCCTGGGCACCGAAGCCAAACAGGAAGCCTCGCGACAGAAAGCGATCAAGCAGGAACTGGAGTGGGTGCGCAGCAACGCCAAAGGCCGGCAATCCAAAAGCAAAGCCCGCCTTGCCCGCTTCGAAGAAATGAGCTCTCAGGATTTCCAGAAACGCAACGAAACCAACGAAATCTATATCCCGCCCGGCCCCCGCCTTGGCGACAAGGTCATCGAAGTCGAGAGCATCAGCAAGGCTTTTGGCGACCGACTGCTTTATGAAAACGTTTCTTTCTCGGTACCACCGGGCGCCATCATTGGCATCATCGGCGGGAACGGCGCAGGTAAGTCCACTCTGTTCCGCATGATCGCCGGCCAGGATCAGCCCAATTCCGGCACCATCACCGTAGGTGAAACTGTCAAACTGGCCTATGTGGACCAAAGCCGCGACCTGGACGGATCGAAAACTGTCTGGGAACTGCTCAGCGAAGGCCAGGACATCATCAAGGTAGGCAACTACGAAACCCCATCAAGGGCGTACGCCGGCCGCTTCAACTTCAAAGGTTCAGACCAGCAAAAACGCGTAAGCGACCTGTCCGGGGGTGAGAGGAACCGCCTGCATCTGGCCAAACTCCTGAAAGAAGGTGGCAACGTACTGCTACTGGACGAACCTACCAACGATCTGGACGTTGAAACCCTGCGTGCGCTGGAAGAAGCTCTGCTGAACTTTCCGGGCTCCGCCATGGTTATCTCGCACGACCGATGGTTCCTGGACCGCGTGGCGACGCACATTCTGGCATTTGAAGATGACGGTGAGGTGGTGTACTTCGAGGGTAACTTTGCCGAATACGACGAAGACCATAAAAAGCGCAAAGGGGATTCCGCCATGGTGCCCCAGCGCATGAAGTACAAGAAGCTCGCCTGATGGCAAAAGCAAAAACCGCCTATGTCTGCACCGAGTGCGGTGCGGACTATTCCAAATGGCAAGGCCAGTGCACAGCTTGCCAGACCTGGAATACCATCAGCGAGGTCCGGGGCGTCAGCAGCAATGCAAAAGGTGCACGCGGCGTTCGTTTTGAAGGCTTTGCCGGCAGCTTATCAGCCGTGCAAAGCCTGGACGATGTAAGCCTTGCCGAGCAGGAGCGCATCAGCACTGGCATGCAGGAATTCGACCGGGTTCTGGGTGGAGGACTTGTTGAAGGATCCGCAGTGCTTATGGGCGGGCACCCCGGTGCCGGCAAGAGCACCCTGTTACTTCAGGCCGTGTGCCATCTGGCCGCCAGCGTTCCAGCGCTCTACGTTACCGGCGAGGAATCCCTGCAGCAGGTCGCGATGCGGGCAAAACGCCTGGGCCTGCCTACAAAAGACCTGAAAATGCTCTCTGAGACCAGCGTTGAACGGGTCATGCAGGTAGCAGAAACAGAAAAGCCGCGAATTCTGGTAGTGGACAGTATTCAGGTAATGCACGTTGCAGACATTGAATCTGCCCCTGGCTCCGTATCCCAGGTTCGCGAAAGCGCAGCATTTCTGACCCGGTTTGCCAAACAGACGGGCACCATTCTTTTCCTCGTCGGTCACGTCACCAAGGACGGAAGCCTCGCCGGCCCCAAAGTGCTGGAACACATGATCGACTGCTCTATTCTGCTGGAAGGCTCCAGCGATAGCCGTTACCGCACTCTGCGCGGCATAAAAAACCGCTTTGGGGCGGTGAACGAACTGGGCGTCTTTGCCATGCTGGAGCAAGGCCTTAAGGAAGTTAAAAACCCCAGCGCCATTTTCCTGAACCGCGGAGAGGAAGCGTCTCCGGGCAGTGTCGTAATGGTGGTCTGGGAAGGCACCCGGCCGATGCTGGTGGAGATTCAGGCCCTGGTGGACATGGCTCAGGGTGGATACCCGCGGCGCGTGGCCGTTGGCCTCGATCAGAACCGGCTGGCAATGCTGCTGGCAGTACTACATCGTCATGGCGGCCTGCATGTATCAGACCAGGATGTGTTTGTGAACGTTGTAGGCGGCGTGAAAGTCAATGAGACCAGTGCTGACCTGGCATTGCTGGCCGCGATCGTATCATCATTTCGCGACCGAGCCCTGCCACAGGATCTGGTAATTTTCGGGGAAGTCGGCCTGTCGGGAGAAATCCGGCCTGTGCCCAGCGGCCAGGAGAGAATCAATGAAGCTGCAAAGCATGGCTTTACCCGTGCGCTGGTGCCCAAATCCAACGCGCCCCGCAAGGCTATCGAGGGCATGAAAGTGATTCCTGTGACCAAGCTGAGTGAAGCGATCACAGCTCTGGAGGAGCTTTAGGCTCAAGCCCAGACTTTTGCCTCCGGAGCATGGTTCGCACTGAAGGCAGTGCTAGTCAATTAATCGGGCAAACTCCCGCTCAAGAAGAATCTGATCCCCAAGATTCAACTCGACCAGGCGCCTCAGGTGACCAGCACTTTCCAGATCAATGTACTGACACCTGAAACCCAGCCTGTGCGCCTCAACATGCTTTAAATCCACAGCCATGACAATACCTGCCTGCTGGCCATCCAAATGAACGATTAACTCACAAGGCTGACTCAACGGCACATTCCACCCTTCCGGCCGCCTGACCAGAACTCCTTTCAGGGAGATATCCAGCACTTCCGTTGTCCACACGCTTTCCAGCGCGTGCAACTCGCATGGCGCATCAAAGGTAATGCGTTGAAACTTCCGTTTCTCGGACGCTTTGGCGGGCAAAATAGCGCTCCTCATATTGTCGATAACATCTGGTATGACTATAGACCTCCACACAGATGTACGCTATTCACGGGAACAAGCGCTAGCGATGATACTCGGGGCTCAATTCAACAACAGCCTCAATGAACGCTTTGGCATGCTCCGGATCGACATCTGGAGTAATGCCGTGACCGAGGTTGAAAATATGACCCGAACCGGAACCATAGCGGCGCAGAATATCCCCCACCTCCTGGCGGATCCGCTCAGGTGGCGCATAGAGCATGGTGGGATCCATATTACCCTGCAAAGCTACACGGTCGCCCACACGAGAGCGGGCATTGCCAATGTCCGTGGTCCAGTCCAGACCAACGGCGTCAGCACCGGAATCGGCAATTGACTCGAGCCACTGCCCGCCATTTTTGGTAAACAGTATTACCGGAATATAGCGCCCGTCATTCTCGCGAATCAGGTTGTCGACAATCTTCTTCATATAGCGCAGCGAAAACTCTTCATACGCCCAGCTACTCAGCACGCCGCCCCAGGTATCAAAGATCTGTATCGCCTGAGCACCAGCCTTGATCTGCCCATTGAGGTAGTCAATGACCGCATCTGCAAGGCGATCCAGCAAACTGTGCATTACCTCTGGCTGGCCATACATGAGTTTCTTGGCTTCACGGAAATCCTTGGAAGAACCACCTTCAACCATGTACGTCGCCAACGTCCATGGGCTGCCCGAGAATCCAATCAGCGGGACGCGACCATTGAGGGCGCCGCGAATGGTGGAAACAGCGTTCATAACATAGTCGAGATCTGTTTCCGCCTTGATCTTCGGCAGCGCATCTACATCCGCTTTGGAGCGAATCGTATGCCGGAACTTAGGACCTTCGCCGGTTTCAAAATACAGACCAAGGCCCAGCGCATCCGGAATAGTGAGAATGTCCGAGAACAGAATCGCAGCATCCAGCGGAAACCTCTCAAGAGGCTGAAGGGTCACTTCACACGCCAGAGGCGTATTTTTGCACAAGCTGAGGAAGTCGCCTGCTTTCTCCCGGGTAGCGCGGTACTCAGGCAGATAGCGGCCGGCCTGGCGCATCATCCATACCGGGGTACGATCAACAGGCTGGCGCATCAGAGCGCGCAAAAAGCGGTCATTCTTCAACTCGGTCATAAGGATTCCAACGTTGTTTCTTTCAGGTGGTCTTAATGGAATGGAGGCAATGATACCCCGTTTCCCATAATAAAAAAGGCCAGCTTACCTTTAGTAAGCCGGCCCGATGATCCAGAGCAAAACAATTTTCAGATATCCAGATAATCCATAATACCCTCAGCCGCCTGACGCCCTTCCCAGATCGCGGTAACAACAAGATCCGAACCCCGAACCATATCTCCGCCCGCAAAAATCTTAGGGTTGCTGGTCTGAAAGCCGTATTCCGCCTCTGCGGGCGCTGTTACCCGACCGGAATCGTCGGTGGTGATCGCAAATTCATCAAACCATTCAGCCGGGCTCGGACGGAAGCCAAACGCAACCAACACAGCATCAGCAGGTATAACCTCTTCACTCCCAGGAACCACCTCCGGGCGGCGGCGACCATTTTCATCCGGCTCGCCAAGCTGCGTTGAAACCACCTTCACACCTTCCACCTGATCTTCACCGATGATAGCTATGGGCTGACGGTTGAACAGAAATTTCACCCCCTCCTCCTTTGCATTCGACACCTCACGGCGCGAACCTGGCATGTTGGCCTCATCGCGGCGGTAGGCGCAGGTCACGCTCTCCGCCTGCTGGCGAATCGAGGTGCGATTACAGTCCATGGCAGTATCACCGCCACCCAGGACAACCACACGCTTACCTTGCATATCAATGAAATCCGCTGGATCTTTTTCAAACCCAAGGCGGCGATTCACGTTGGAGATCAGGAACGGCAAAGCATCATATACCCCGGGAAGGTTTTCACCAGGGAAGCCGCCCTTCATATAATTGTAGGTACCCATACCCATGAAAACCGCATCGAACTCATCGAGGATATCCTGCACCTGAACGTCTTTGCCCACCTCTGTAGAGAGGCGGAATTCGACGCCCATTTCCTCAAATACCTGTCGCCGGCGGGCCATTACGGACTTTTCCAGTTTGAACTCGGGAATGCCGAATGTCAGCAAGCCACCAATTTCCGGGTAGATATCAAATACCACGGGCTTTACGCCGTTACGCACCAGCACATCAGCACACCCCAGGCCTGCAGGGCCGGCACCAATAACCGCTACTTTTTTATCCGTCCACTTGACCGCCGACATATCCGGCTTCCAGCCCAAAGCAAAAGCCGTATCGGTAATGTACTTTTCAACCGAGCCGATGGTAACCGCACCAAAGCCATCATTAAGGGTACAGGCCCCTTCGCACAAACGGTCCTGCGGGCAAACACGACCACATACTTCGGGCAGCGAGTTGGTCTGATGACACAACTCAACTGCCTTCATGATGTTGCCCTCGGAGACCAGCTTCAACCAGTTAGGGATATAGTTGTGTACCGGGCATTTCCATTCGCAATACGGATTGCCGCACTCCAGACAACGGTGAGACTGTGATGCTGCGTTATCAGCGCTAAAGGGGCGATATATTTCGCCGAACTCTTTCTTGCGTTTTTTAGCAGGGACTTTCTTTGGGTCTAGCCGCCCCACTTCCACAAACTGGAAATCATTACCAAGTCGTTCTTTCATGTTGACGCTCTCATCAGCTCAATATCGACACGGACTGCTCTTAATGGCACCCCTGAACCCTTGCAAGTATTCAGACTCAACGCGTCGCGCTTATTCAGGGCGCGCACGGGTACTTGCCAACAGGCTGCGCAAATTGGCAGCTTTGGGTTTCACCAACCAGAACCGGCCGATGTAGTCGTCGAAATTTTCAAGAATATGCTCTGCCCATGCACTGCCGGTTTCCGAGATATGTTCCCGGATCACGCTGCGCAGGTGATTGCGGTAAGCCTCCATTTCTTCGCGGGCGATACGCTGAATCTCAACCAGCTCATGGTTGTATTTGTCTACAAAGGTGTTGTCCCTGTCCAGCACATAGGCAAACCCGCCAGTCATACCAGCGCCAAAGTTAGCCCCCGTAGAACCCAACACAGTAACCAGACCACCAGTCATATACTCACAGCAGTGGTCGCCGGCGCCTTCGATAACGGAATGAGCTCCCGAGTTGCGAACAGCAAAACGCTCACCTGCAGTACCTGCAGCAAACAGCTTGCCGCCGGTGGCGCCATAGAGGCAGGTGTTACCGATGATCGCAGTCTCCTGAGTTTTGAAGGCGCTGACACGGGGCGGCTTGACGACCAGCTTGCCACCCGTCATACCTTTGCCGACATAGTCATTGGCATCACCTTCGAGAATCAGGTTCAGCCCGCCAACATTCCAGACGCCAAAGCTCTGGCCTGCAGTACCAACAAGATCCAGGGTAATCGGCGCATCGACCATACCCTGGTTTCCGTGTTTCGCGGCAATCTCGCCGGAAAGGCGCGCTCCAATGGAACGATCGCAGTTGGTCACCCGGAAACTCCAGGCACCGCCGGTTTTCCCTTCAATCGCAGGCGCAATTGCTGCAAGCATTTCTTCAGCAAGCAACCCCTGATCGAATGGTATGTTGCGCTCAACCTGGCAGGTCTGAGGCTTGTCCTCCGGAATATGATCATTGGACAACAAGCGCGTCAGGTCCAGTTTCTTCTGCCGCTCAGTGTCACCCGGCAAGCGCACGAGAAGATCAACGCGCCCAACCAGTTCTTCCAGACTGCGAACACCCAGCCGAGCCATCCATTCGCGGGTTTCTTCCGCCACAAAGCGGAAGAAGTTCATAGCCATCTCCACTGTGCCTTTGAAGTGCTCTTCGCGGAGATGCTCGTTCTGGGTTGCAACGCCGGTTGCACAGTTGTTCAGGTGACAGATACGCAAGTACTTGCAACCCAAAGCCACCATGGGAGTGGTACCAAAACCGAAGCTTTCGGCGCCAAGAATGGCGGCCTTCACCACATCCAGGCCGGTTTTGATACCTCCATCCGTTTGCAGGCGAATCTTGCCGCGCAAATCGTTGGCACGCAGCGCCTGCTGGGTCTCTGTCAGCCCGAGCTCCCAAGGAGAGCCGGCGTAGCGGATAGACGCCAGCGGGCTTGCAGCCGTACCACCGTCATATCCGGAAACCGTAATCAGATCTGCATACGCCTTTGCCACACCTGCTGCAATCGTGCCGACACCCGGTTCAGAGACCAGCTTTACAGACACCAGGGCTTGCGGGTTGACCTGCTTGAGATCAAAGATCAGCTGCGCAAGATCTTCAATCGAGTAAATATCATGGTGGGGCGGCGGCGAGATCAGTGTGACGCCCGGAACCGAATAACGCAGACGCGCGATCAGCTCATTCACTTTACCTCCGGGTAACTGCCCCCCTTCCCCCGGCTTGGCCCCCTGGGCAACCTTGATCTGCATCACATCGGCACTGCGCAGATATTCTGCTGTAACACCAAAGCGGCCCGAAGCGACCTGCTTGATTTTGGACCGTTTTTCAGTTCCATAGCGGGCAGGGTCTTCACCACCCTCACCGGAGTTGGAACGCCCCCCAAGCCTGTTCATAGCTACAGCCAGCGCTTCGTGAGCCTCTGGTGACAGAGCTCCCAGAGACATAGCCGCAGAGTCAAACCGGGTAAAAATCTGCTCAACCGGTTCAACCTCGGAAATTCCAATGGCTTCAATACCTTCACGGAAACCCAGCAAATCTCTCAGGGTAGCAACCGGGCGCTCATTCACCAGCGCCGCATACTCCCTGTAATGACCGTAATCGCCGGTAGTGACCGCCTCCTGCAACTTGCCCACCACATCGGGATTGAACGCGTGGTATTCCTGACCGTGAATATATTTCAACAAGCCTCCCTGGGAAATCGGCTTTCGCGGCTTCCAGGCATCGGATGCAAGCTGCTCCTGATCCTGCTGAAAATCAACAAAGCCAGCGCCCTGAATTCTGGAGGGCACACCAGTGAAGCAAAGGTCGACCAGCTCATCCGCAAGCCCGATAGCTTCGAACAACTGAGCCCCGCGATAGGAGGTAATAGTCGAGATCCCCATCTTCGACAGAATCTTCAGCAGACCCTTGTTGATCCCCTTGCGGTAGTTGTTTTTCGCTTCGAGGGGATCCATCAGCAATTCGCCGGTACGGATCAGATCGTTCAGCACCTGGTAGGCCAGGTACGGATAGACAGCTGTGGCGCCAAATCCAAACAATACAGCAAAATGGTGGGGGTCGCGGGCCCAGCCGGTCTCTACGATAATGTTGGAGTCACAACGTAATCCGTTCGCCACAAGATGGTGGTGGACTGCTCCGGTTACCATCAGGGAACTGGCGGGCAACTCGCCTTGTACAAGGTCTTTATCTGAAAGAATCAACAGAACCTTGCCACTTCGAACCGCTTGCTCGGCCTCATCGCAGACACGACGAACAGCTTGTTCAAGCCCCAGCTCAGGAGAGTACCCCATGGAAATCCGGGCAACCGAAAATCCCGGGCGCTCGTTGCTGGTAATCTGGAGAAACTTCATTGGCGACAGAATCGGCGTGGTCAGAATAATTCTGTCGGCATGCTCCGCAGTTTCTTCGAAAACATTGCGCTCTGCCCCGATACAGGTTTCCAGCGACATCACAATCGCTTCCCGCAGTGGATCAATAGGCGGGTTGGTCACCTGAGCAAACTTCTGCCGGAAGTAATCAGCAACATGACGAACCTTGCTGGACAGCACCGCCATGGGCGTATCATCACCCATGGAGCCCACAGCTTCCTGGGCGTTTTCTGCCAGAGGACGCAAAATCTGGTCACGCTCCTCATACGACACCATGAACATCTTCTGGTGTACCAGCAGTTCATCCGGCCCCATCAGCCGGAACTCCGGAGTCTCCTGGTTCAGGGTTGTTTCCATTCGCAGCGCGTTTTCGCGTAGCCAGCGCTTATAGGGCTTTGCAGTTTTGAGCCGCTGATCGATATCACCCGTGTGCAAAACTTCACCGGATTCGGTGTCAATGGCCAGCATTTGCCCCGGCCCGACCCGGCCTTTTGAAACCACGTCCTCCGGCTGATAGCTGTGGGTGCCTATTTCCGACGCCAGAGTGATGAAATCGTCTTTGGTAACCACCCAGCGTGCAGGCCTCAGACCGTTGCGATCAAGCATGCAGACAGCGTAACGGCCATCCGACATAACCAGACCGGCTGGGCCATCCCAAGGCTCCATGTGCATGGAGTTATATTCATAGAATGCCCGGAGCTCAGAATCCATGGTATCGACATTCTGCCAGGCCGGCGGAATCATCATCCGCGTAGCCCGAAACAGATCCACACCACCGGCCAGAAGTATTTCCAGCATGTTATCCATACTGGACGAGTCGGAACCAGCCAGGTTAACCAGGGGCTGGAGAGTCTGCAGATCGGGCAGATCCGGGGAACTGAACTTCGCAGCCCGGGCAATGGCCCAGTTGCGGTTGCCGTCGATGGTATTGATTTCACCGTTATGTGCCAGATAACGGAACGGCTGGGCCAAGGGCCATCGCGGCATGGTGTTGGTTGAGAAGCGCTGATGGAACACGCATATGGCAGTGGCAAAATCAGGATCACCCAGATCCTGGTAAAAGTTCGCCAGGTCCGCCGGCATCATCAGGCCTTTATAGGCCAGAGTGCGGTGAGAAAGGCTGCAGATATAGAATTCGGAATCATCCGCCATATCCCGCTCGGCATTTCGACGCCCGATGAACAGGCTTATAGCAAATTCCCGCTCTGATTTGGCTGCAGGTGTCACAAACACCTGCTCTATCCGGGGCATGCAGTCCAAAGCCATTGGGCCCAGGCAACTGTCATCAACAGGCACTTCACGCCAGCCCATGACTTCCAGCCCTTGGTCAACCAGGCGCTTCTCAAGCGCAGCACGCCCGCTGGAAGCCTTATCCGGGTCCGGGTTGAGAAAAACCTGGCCAACAGCAAACAGCCCTTCGGGCTCTTCACCAAACGCTGTTTTGGCAACTTTTTTCAGGAACGCGTCAGGGCTTTGAACAAGCAGACCACAGCCGTCGCCGGTTTTTCCGTCTGCTGCAATACCACCCCGGTGAGTCATGCACGTGAGCGACTCAATGGCCGTCTGTAACAACTTATGGCTGACCTCGCCTTTCATGTGGGCCATAAGCCCAAAGCCGCAGTTGTCTTTAAATTCGTCGGGATGATACAAACCAGACTTCATATGCGCTCTCTTACATGTAAATGCTTTTTAATCAGCTACTTATGCACCAAAAGAGTGCAAAAACCAACCGACATAAAAAAAATGGGCTGATCATTTTACACACGTACAAACACGTACTCAAACAGATTTGGAAATATTTCCAGAAGAGATTCCCGTTATTCCCCACCTTTAAGGATATGAAATAACGGGTTACAAGGATTGTTTTCTTTTTCGGAGGATTCTTCACAACCCGTCGGTTGTGCGTACCCAGGGAGAACTGGAAACCAGCGAACCAGGAAGCCCGGCCGCCGCTTTCTGGGCGTCTTCCTTGGTCGGATAGTCTCCATAAAACACCATAAACCAAGGCTCGTTTTTACGCTCGCCCCTGGTATAAACCATATCGTCCAGAGATGGGTAGCGGGAGATAACATTAAGCGCTGTCTGCTCCAGGTTCCCAGCCACCAACTGAATGGTCCAGCCCTTACTCCGGCTGCGCAACTGACTAAGCTCCACATACTTACCGGGATTGCCGGGATTGAAATCAGGCTCAGGCTCAGGCTCAGGCTCAGGCTCAGGCTCAGGCTCAGGCTCAGGCTCAGGCTCAGGCTCAGGCTCAGGCTCAGGCTCAGGCTCAGGCTCAGGCTCAGGCTCAGGCTCAGGCTCAGGCTCAGGCTCAGGCTCAGGCTCAGGCTCAGGCTCAGGCTCAGGCTCAGGCTCAGGAGGAGTATCCGGCGGAGCCACAGACTCTGTCAACGGCGAAGGCAACTCCCCCGTATCTTCTTTTTCAGATGCGCCGGGACCAATCGTGATGCTCTTCCGGATACGCTCGGGCTCTGGAACTGTCTCGTGCTCAAGAGCGACAGTTTCCTCATATTGCTGGGATACAAACCACCAGGAACCACCCAACAGCATCAGCACCAGTGCAGGAAGACGGAACTGTCTGAAATCGATACCCTGAGAGCGCGCCTGCTTCGAAGCATCGGAAACAATATCCATCCAGATACCGGGCGTCACCCTTTTCAGACGGGAAAAGCTACCCTGACTAAGCTCATGTATTCTCGCCAGCCGGACGGGGCTCAAGAGTTCATTCACCTTGCCTCCCGCTTTGTGGACACGAGGCTCAAGATAGGAGAAAACCTCCTCTCTGGTAAGCGGACGCAAATGAATCTGGTGAATGGAGACTGACGAATCTTCAAGATCCAGAAGCGTCACAAGCCGATCTTCACCGGCAAATACCGGAACGGCTGCCTTGGAACGATCTGCGGCCAGGAAACCATCAAGAATCAGCCGGAGCAGATCAGGAGGCGCGTGATCAGCATCATCGATAAGCAGCACCATGCGCTGCCCCTTCTCGACCCTGCTTTCCGACCACCGAAAAAAACGATATACGGTTTCACGCGGGTTATCGTATTCGCTCGCACCCGCCCCGGAACGAGCAACCTGTTTAAGATCTCTTGCCAGCGCGTTCGAGCTTGTCATGGCTGCTGCAGACAAACGATGAAACCCCAGCCGCGATGACTCACTGCGCACCAACTCAGCCAACAACCTGCTCTTACCCGAACCAGGCGCACCGGTCAGCAGCAGCGCCATGTCACCAAACCCACAGAGATGACGAAGCGCTTCCAGCGCATGGTGCCGCATAGCATCCGGAAAGAAGGGCGTCTCCATTTCCAGCGGGTTATCTCTTAGACCATATCGCTGCTGTAACCGGGAAAACAACCCACCACCGTCAAGACTGTTGAAGCTATCGTCTGTCACAAAAGATCCCTGCGTTTCAATATTACAACTTTTGCCTAGATTTCCTGCTCACAGAATGCCACCAGTGTTGCAGCAAGGTTTTCCGGGGAGGCGTCAGACGTAACAACTGCGTTCCCTACAGAGCGAAGCAGTACCAGCCTTAACCACCCATCGAGATTCTTCTTGTCAACAGCCATCAGCCTCATGAAATCTGCCGGAGTCATATTCGCCGGAGGTGAAACCGGCAAGCCGGCCCGGCTAATGATCCGGACGATACGATCATAATCCGCCTGACTGATTGAGCCTTCCCGCACAGACAAATCGGCGGCCATAACCATGCCCGTTCCAACCGCCTCTCCATGCAGCCAGTTACCGTATCCGGCAAATGTCTCTATTGCATGACCAAAGGTATGACCAAGATTCAGCGTCGCCCGGAGCCCACTCTCACGCTCATCCTGAGCCACAACATCGGCCTTGCAAACACACGACCGGAATATAGCTTCAGCCAGAGGCCCATTGTCACGAGCTATCAACTGGTCTACCGCCTGCTCCAGCCACCCAAGAAAGCCTGTGTCGCGAATCAGACCGTACTTGATAACTTCTGCAAGCCCGGCGGAAACCTCCCTCGGCGGCAAGGTCTGAAGGGTACCGGTATCTATCAGAACTGCTTCAGGCTGGTGAAAAGCACCGATCATGTTTTTTCCAAGCGGATGATTGATGCCGGTTTTACCACCCACAGAAGAGTCAACCTGGGACAAAAGAGTTGTCGGTATCTGAATAAACGGCACACCACGCTGGTAGGAAGCTGCGGCAAACCCCGTCATGTCACCAACAACACCCCCACCCAAAGCCACAAGAGTGGTTTTACGGGTATGCCGTTTTTCCAGCAGGGCATCAAAAATCAGATTCAGCGTCTGCCAGTTTTTATGCTTTTCACCATCCGGCAATACAACGAAGTCCACACTCTTGCCAGGGAAACAACCTCTGGCCAGCTCGAGGTACAAAGGACCTACCACATCGTTGGTAACGATCATCACCTGGTCACCACAAACATGACCAGAAAGATCGTACTTACCCAGCATACCTTCGCCGATCATAATCGGGTAACTGCGCTCACCCAGACAAACCTGGAGTTCATTAAGCAGCTTATACATGGTTCCGGCCTTCCTTTCGTACCTGTCTTTGGTGTCGCGGTGTTTTAGGATTTATGCGATTGACGAGCTGGCGTACCACAAGCCGGGGACTCTTGCGGTCTGTATGCATGATAATATCAGCAAGTTCCGTGTATAACGGATCCCTCAGAGCAAACAGGCGACGCAGAACCCCTTCCGGATCATCACTCTGAAGCAATGGCCGGTTACGATCTTTGCTCGTGCGTTCAACCTGTTGTTCTATCGACGTCCTCAGATAGACAACAACCGAATCTTTTTTCAACATCGGGTGATTCTCCGGGCGCATAACCGCGCCACCACCGGTGGCCAGAACTGTTCCCGGTTCAGCGGACAGCTCATCCAGCATAGCTGTTTCCCGCTGCCTGAAGCCATCCTCGCCTTCAACATCGAATATCCAGGGAATATTTGCCCCACAGCGCTCTTCAATGATGCGGTCAGAATCCAGGAATCGATACCCCAGTTCCCGGGCCAGCATCCGGCCAATTGTACTTTTACCAGCGCCCATGGGGCCAACCAGGACTACGCGTTTGGGCAAAGACATATCTTCCGCTCAATAATGTTCAGGCGGGTGAGAATATCACAGGGCTGCAGATTGCATAAGCTTCAGCTCCGCCGGCTTTACAGGCACAAAAAAGCCGCCGATTTACTGCGGCGGCTTTTTCTACCTGGTCAGATTACCGAATCAGGTCGTTCTTGATGATCTTGGGTGTGATAAAGATCAACAGTTCACTGCGCTCATTGACCTTTTCCGTGCGCTTGAACAAGCGCCCAAGATAGGGGATATCTCCAAGGAACGGCGTTTTGGTAACCGTGGTTGCAACCTCGGACTGGAAAATACCACCCAGCACTACCGTTTCGCCGTTACCAACCAGCACCTGGGTTGTAACCTCATTAGTATTGATAGATGGAACGCCCGCAGTTTCTTCGCCACGAGAGTCCTGATTCACCACCAGATCCATAATAATTTTATCGTCCGGTGTAATCTGCGGAGTTACTTCCAGAGACAGCACTGCTTCTTTGAATGAAACAGAAGTTGCACCACTGGATGAGGCCTCCTGGTAAGGAATTTCTTCACCGGACTTGATAGATGCTGTCTGGCGGTCCGCCGTTACTACCCGGGGCTGAGATACAACTTCCGCCCGGCCATCTGTTTCAAGTGCAGACAGCTCGAGATCGACCAGAAAATCCTGACCACCCCAACCGAGAGCGAAAGATGAGGCTCCGTCACCGGTTACACCAAGATCCACTGCAAGTGCCCCCGGGAATGAAATGCCGCCTGTACCACCGCCAGCCGCATCACGAGCTTCCTCAACCGCACCCTGAGATCCGCCGATAGAAAACACGTTGTTTCCGCTTACATCGTATGCCGCACCACCCCAGCTAACACCGAGATCTTCCGCCACATTTGTCTGAGCGCGCACTATGCGGGCCTCTATAGACACCTGCCGGACAGGCACATCCCAAGTAGCGACAAGACGCCGAATTTCTTCCAGCTTGCCAGACGATTCGCGAAGGCTAATGGTATTTGTCCTGACATCAGAGGACACAAACCCGCGGTCCGAAATCAGCTCTTCATCCGCTTTGATCAGCTCAACAATATCAGCAGCCTTCGCGTAATTGACCTGAACAATATCCAATCGGACCGGCGCAAGCTCGGCGATCTGCTTACTCGTTTCAAGCTCAAGTTTTTCGCGGGCAGCAATTTCATCAGCCGGCGCGACAAGCAACACGTTACCAATCTGGCGCTTATCCAGACCTTTGGTTTTCAGGATAAGCTCCAGAGCCTGATCCCAGGGCACGTTCTGCAGTCGCAGTGTGATGCTGCCTCCTACAGTGTCGCTGGCCACGAGGTTCAGTCCAGTGAAATCTGCTATAAGCTGCAGCACCGAGCGAACCTCAATATCCTGAAAGTTCAGGGAAAGCTTTTCGCCAGTGTATGGAAATTTTTCTTCGCGACGGGATTCCGCCTCTTCCTCACTAAGCTTTTCTACACTGACCGTGAATTCACTACCGGACTGGTAAGCAATATAGTCATAGTTGCCTTCCGGGCGAATCTCAATGACCGCATTACCATCTTCAACAAACGTGTCAATCCTGCTGACCGGTGTAGCAAAGTCAGTTACATCGAGACGACGGCGCAGGTCTGAAGGTACAGCGAGCCCATCCATGGTCAGACGAATTTTCCCGCCAAGTTCAGACAGATCTATCTGAGTACCTGAATTGCCAAGATCGACAATCACACGACCCTCGCCGTCCTTTCCACGACGAAAATCAACGCCCGCAAGTGTATTCGGGGATGCTGCAGGTTTCGCTGAAGCTGAAACAGGACTCCCTGACGTGCTCGCGGCCACCGAACCTTCGCTCGATTCCCCGCCAATAGTCATTACCAGGGAATTGCTATTGCGAACCGTATCGTAAGGCGCCAATTCAATCAGATTGAAGATCAGGCGAGTACGATCTTTGGTCTCTACCACCGTCATGCTCTGGGCATTTCCAGATCCCAGCGGAATGCTGCGACTGTCAAGACCACTGGTGGTATCGCGCAAGTCTACTGCGATGCGCGCGGGGCGCTCGATAGTGTACCCCGATGGTTCTGGTGGCTGACCATCAAATTTGAGCGTCACTTCCAGGCGTTCACCCGGTAATGACGAAAACGAGATATCTTCCAGCGTGACCGCACTGGCCAGACTGGAGAACAACCCAAAAGTAACCACGCTGACGTATACATTGAGTTTTCTGAACATCGCTAGCCTCGACCCTGAACTTTTTTGTATATGCATGTTTCTTTCAATTTTCATCCAGCCACTCCTTAGCCTGCGTCTTCGTCGAGGGTCAGAAAGCGAGGACGCTCTACCCAACCACCCCGGCCATTCGGAACGATTTCGACAAGCTCGATCCGGGTTTCACTGACGCCAATTACACGGCCGTAGTTCTGTCCCATAAAGTTTCCGGTCCGAACGCGGTGAATACCACCCGCATTGTCCCGAATCAAAGCAAAAAGCCCCCCTGACACGCCTTGCAGTGTGCCAACCATTCCGAGATCCTTGAGATCAAAGTTCTCAAGTACCTCCCTTGGCCGATCCAGATCTGGTTCAACATCGCTGACAGGCTCTTCGTCAAGCATAGTCATCTGAACATCTATTGGCGGCTCAAATGGCGCCCGCCGATCCGCTGCAGAATAGCTGAATGCCTCGTACGCGTTGAATTCAGGCAATGGCTCGACATACCCTCGAGGTTTGGCTCGGGTGTCTGCCATAAACTTGTCCAGATCAGAAAAACCGCTGCCCTGCGAACAGGCAGTCAGGAGCGATACCAGACAGATACCCAGCCAGGCTTTTCCCGCATGCTTCGCTGCCATGCTCATTCTCCAGCCCGGTAGCGGTAGGTACGGGCAACAACTTGCATATCAAGCCGCTCACCGTCTCCGCCAGTTGGTTTAATGGTTAAATCATGCAGGGTTACAATCCGCGGAAGGCTTGCGACACTGCTGACAAAAGATGCCAGCTCGTGATAGGACCCGGAAACACGGATATTGATCGGCAACTCAGAGTAGAAGTCACGCTTCTGCTCAGGCTGAAGCTTCACTTCCTGAAGAGCCAAACCATTACCTAAAGCAGTATTGGTAATATCTTCCAGCAGCCCTGGCACTTCGGTTTCACTCGGAAGCTGCCGCACAAGCGCGCCAAAGGTTTCTTCCATCTCAACCATCTGCGTCTTGAAAACTTCCAGGTTAGCCACCTGATAAGCCTTCTCTTCGTATTTTTTGCGCAGGTCCTGCTCAATCTTCTCAACCCGGTCGAGCTGCACATACTGATCCTTTATAAAGAACCAGTAACCACCGCCCATAATCAGACCAAAAACGATCAGAACAACGATAGCCTTGACAGGGACTGGCCATATACCCGCATTATTTATATCAAGGTCATTAATATCAAATTCATTGAGGCCTTTTAAAGAGTCCGCGAGGCTCATTATTTATCCTCCCCTTCGGGCTCAGGTGTTTTTTGTTTAACCGTCATAGTGAACTGGCTGTACCCTGATCGCTGACTATCTGCCGACGATACATTGGAGAGATTAGGACTGGTAAACCAGTCAGACTCTTCAAACTGCCGCATGAGTGTGGAGACGCGACTATTCGACTCCGACATACCGACAATACTTACCTGATCACCTTCCTTCGTCAGATCTGTATAAAACAGACCATCTGGCAAGGTGCGGACCAGCTCATCAAAGGCCCGAACAATAACCGGGCGCTTGCCCTGAAGATCCTGGATAACCTTCATCCGGGCCAGGAGTTCATCACGCTTACGTTTCAGACTCTCAATTTCACGAATCTGCTCGTCCAGTTTTTTGCTGGCCGATTCAATATAGGCGTTCCGGGATTGCTGATACGCGATGCTATTATCGAGGTCTGTCTTCCAAAGAAATGTGAGCCCCCCCGCAATAATGGCAGCACCAAAAATCATAACAACAAACTGTTTCTGCTTCTCTGCCCGGAGCTCTTCGCGCCAGGGCCTGAGGTTAATTCTTGCCATCAGTCGAAGCTCCTCATTGCCAGCCCGCAGGCAATCATCAGCGAGGGCGCATCGTTACTGAGAGCAGATGCGTTAACCCGAGAACCAACCGCCATTTCAGCGAAGGGATTCGCGACAAGTGTCGGCGTTCCTGTCTTCTCTTCCACCATTTCCGTCAGCCCCTGAATCGAAGCAGTACCTCCAGCGAGAACAACGTAGTCAACTGCGTTGTACTGACTGGCTCCGAAAAAGAACTGAAGCGCACGTGCAACCTGCTGAACAACCGCTTCCCGGAAGGGTGTAAGTACTTCGGACTCATAATCATCTGGCAGACCACCCTGCTTTTTGGCAAGCCCTGCCTCTTCAACAGACAAACCATACCGGCGCTGAATCTCTTCGGTAAGCTGTTTGCCGCCGAAGATCTGCTCCCGGGTGTAAACCGTTTTGCCTTCCGCCAGCACACTGAGCGTCGTCATAGTGGCGCCAATATCGACAACAGCCACCACAAGATCTTCACCCTGCGAATCCAGCTGAGATTCAATCAAAGCGTAGGCTCGCTCCAGGGCGTAGGCTTCAACATCGACAACCTTTGTATTAAGTGATGCAATTTCCAGCGCATCCTCACGGATATCAACATTCTCTTTACGGCACGCCGCAAGGAGAACGTCTACCTGATCCGGATTGGTTTCCGATGGCCCCTGCACCTCAAAATCGATGGCCACCTCGTCAAGCGGATATGGAATATACTGATCAGCCTCAAGGGCAATCTGATCTTCCATTTCAAACTCGTTGAGCCCTCCATCCATCTGGATGACCTTGGTAATGACCGCTGACCCGGACACTGCCACTGCCACCTGCTTAACGCTGGTACGGGATTTAGAAGCCACTCGCTTGAGGACCTCACCAACAGCCTCTACATCCGTGATGTTTTTTTCAACGACAGCATTGGCCGGCAACGGCTCAACTGCGTAGCTCTCGACCTTATAACGATCGCCCTGCTTCGACAGCTCAAGGAGCTTGACGGAGCTGGAGCTCACATCGACGCCCAACACTGCACTGGATTTCTTTCCGAACAATCCGAACACGCGCTCACCCTATTACCTGGCCAGAAGCACCCGGTTACATGTGTTATGTGTTTTTTATTTAAGAGAATTTCTTCATTATTCCGTTTACAATGTTCACCTTATTCTGCTGAGAACAATTGTAGCGGTGAAGCGACTCATCCTTCCTAAAGCAATTTCTCAAATGATAGACCTATATCCAACAGTTGTCAGAAAAAAATGTCTCATTTGTTGCGTACTTCTCGCCTTTTTGCATGGTTATTTCTCACCGGACTGAGCGCCTCCATTATTGTAGGCTCAGGCTTCTATCTCTACCTTCGTCCGGGCCTCCCTCCCGTGGAGCAACTTCTGGACATAAAACTCCAGACACCGCTTCGGGTATACAGCAAAGACAACAGATTAATAGCAGAATTCGGTGAAAAGAGAAGGGCACCGATCACAATCGAACAGATCCCCACAATTCAGTTACAAGCCTTTATGGCAGCGGAAGACTCACGATTTTACGAGCACTTCGGGGTCGACATCAAAGGCCTGGCGCGGGCTGCCATCGAACTGGTCACTACCGGTTCGATCCAATCTGGCGGCAGCACCATCACAATGCAGGTTGCAAAAAATTACTTTTTGTCACGCGACCGGACGTTTATTCGTAAGTTCAATGAGATACTTCTGGCAGTTCAGATAGAACGTGAACTGGACAAAAACCGGATCCTTGAACTTTACCTGAACAAAATTTACCTGGGCAACCGAGCCTACGGTATCGCCGCCGCCGCCCGGGTTTATTACAACAAACCCGTCAGCGAACTTTCCCTTGCACAAATGGCCATGCTGGCAGGCCTGCCAAAAGCCCCCTCCGCCTACAACCCGCTGGCAAACCCGCAGCGCGCACTGATTCGCAGAGACTGGATTCTTGGCAGGATGAAAGAACTTGGCTTTATTAGCCCGGACGCCTATGAGCTAGCCGTAAATGCGCCGCTAACAGCCACCTACAACGCCACTGAAGCAGAAGTAGACGCCGACTACGTCGCCGAAATGGCGCGGGCTGAAATGGTAAGACGCTTTGGCGAAGAAGCCTATACCGATGGATATACCGTTACGCTGACGGTCGACAGCAAAGACCAGCAAGCAGCCACGGACGCACTCAGAAACGGCCTTGAAGCCTATGATCGCAGACACGGCTTTCGCGGCGCCGTCGATCAGCTCGATACAGAAACCCTTTCCAGCGGAAATCTTTCCAGCATTATGCTGAACTATCCGAGAATCGAATCCCTGATGCCCGCAGTTGTAACGTCCGTCACCGATGACAAAAACGAAGCCCTTGCCCACGTACGCAGATTCGGCCCCGCCGTCATCCCTTTCGAATCCATGCAATGGGCCTCACGCTACAAGACAGAAAACTGGACCGGCCCCAAGCCGAAAAAGCCCTCTGACGTAGTGAGCGTGGGCGACGTTGTATATGTCCGCGTAGACGAGCTACCACAAGCTCCCTCCGCAGCAACAGAGTCTGCAACTGCCCCAAATGAGACTGGCGAGCCAGGGAATGATTCAACGCCCGGAATTGGCCAGCCGACCAGGGTTTCACTCATGCAAACACCCAAAGCCGAAGGCGCACTTATTTCTCTTGAAGCAAAAACCGGTGCAATAAAAGCACTCGCCGGCGGTTACAGCTTCCGCCAAAGCAAGTACAACCGCGCCATGCAAGCAAGAAGGCAGCCGGGATCAACCTTTAAACCCTTCCTGTATCTGGCAGCCCTGGAAAGCGGAATGACGCCAGCAACCATCTACAACGACGCCCCCATAGTGTTTGACGACTCTCAACTCGAAAGCTCATGGCGTCCAGAAAATTCCTCCGGACAATTCTATGGACCAACCCCGCTTCGCGAAGCGCTATACCGCTCACGAAACCTGGTGTCCATTCGCCTGCTGAGAGATATCGGCATTTCCCAGACACTGGACTACCTCAAGCAGCTCAAAGTCCCCACGGAGAATATGCCCAGAGACCTGTCCCTGTCTCTGGGTAGCGGCCAGCTATCTCCCATGGAGCTGGCCCGGGGCCTCGCCGTCATAGCCAACGGAGGCTACGATGTTGAGCCGTTCCTGATCCAGAACATTTCAGACGTCAACGGGGAGACGATATTCCAGGCTCCGGAGGTCATCCTCTGCAACCGGAACTGCAATACCAGCGACGAAGAGACGACAAACCCTGACGACGAAAACAGGACATCTCCGGCAGTCACTACAGAAACAACTCCGGAAACCCGAGTCATGCGACGACTCGCAGATGAGCGCTCTGTATATATTCTGCACTCAATGCTCCAGGACGTTGTCAGGCGCGGAACCGGGCGTCGCGCCCTGGCGCTGGGTCGGGATGATATCGCAGGCAAAACAGGCACAACCAACGAACAAAGAGACACCTGGTTCGTCGGCTTCAATCACAACCTTGCCACCACTGTATGGGTAGGCTTCGACCAACCCGCACCCTTGGGGCGCAGAGAGTTCGGCGCGAGCACCGCCCTCCCCATCTGGGTCGATTATATGAAAGTAGCCCTGGAAGGAGCACCTTCAGCCTTTATGCCCAGACCGAACGGCATCGTCAACATCCGCATCAACCCCGAAACCGGGAAGCGTGCACGGCCTGGCGAGCAAGGTGTTTTCGAGATCTTCAAAGAGGAGGATGCGCCCGCACCTCTGGCTGCAGACGACACGAACCCGGATGGCACACACGGAAACGGGGATGACCTTTCGCGCCAGATTTTCTGAATAGCCACAGAGCTACCCCGCGACCCGAAAGATAAACATCCACAAAAAAACCGGCGGGATCACCGCCGGTTTTTTTTGTGGATACATAACACCATCAATCAGATGATGTCATCCATGCTCTTTAACGGATAGTGGGCAGGATACTCTTTACGAGCAACACCTGAATCCACCGCTGCCCGAGCCACCGCTGCCGGAACAACTTCCAGAAGACGAACATCCATAGGCTTCGGAATAATATATTCCTTACCAAACTCAAAGCTTTCAGCGCCATATGCTTCACAGATTTCCTGCGGCACAGGCTCTTTTGCAAGCTTACGAATAGCGTCTACCGCAGCCACCTTCATTTCTTCATTGATACAACTCGCACGAACATCAAGCGCACCACGGAAGATGAATGGAAAACCAAGAACATTGTTTACCTGGTTCGGGTAATCCGACCGCCCCGTAGCCATGATCAGGTCATCACGAACCGAGTGAGCCAGCGCCGGATCAATTTCCGGGTCCGGATTGGAACAGGCAAACACAATCGGGTTCGGAGCCATCTTCTTGAGCTGCTCACCACTCAACAAATCAGGACCTGACAGACCAACAAACACATCTGCACCATCTATTGCATCGTCCAGAGTGCGCTTGTCAGTAGTATTGGCAAACATGGCCTTGTACTGATTCAGATCATCGCGACCCGAGTGGATCACACCCTTGCGATCGACCATGAAGATGTTTTCAGAACGAACACCGCAACTGATCAAAAGCTTCATACATGCGGATGCTGCCGCACCAGCGCCAAGACAAACTACTTTCGCCTCTTCAATCTTCTTGCCCTGCAACTCAAGAGCATTGATCATGCCGGCGGCTGTAACAATTGCTGTACCGTGCTGATCATCATGAAAGACGGGCACGCTACACCTTTTGATCAGTTCGCGCTCAATCTCGAAACACTCTGGCGCCTTGATATCCTCAAGGTTAATTCCGCCGAAGGTGTCAGCAATACGCTCAACAGTTTCAATGAACGCCTGCGGGCTTTCAGAATTAACTTCGATATCAAACACATCAATTCCGGCAAAACGCTTGAACAGTACGCCTTTGCCTTCCATTACAGGCTTGCTTGCAAGCGGGCCCAGATTGCCCAGACCAAGAATCGCAGTACCATCAGAGATGACCGCCACAAGGTTGCCCTTGCCAGTGTACTTATAGGCGTTCTCCGGGTCCTTCGCGATCTCACGGACCGGCTCAGCAACCCCAGGACTGTATGCCAGCGCAAGATCGCGGGCGGTCGCTGTTGGCTTGCTGATTTCAACACTGAGTTTCCCAGGCCGCGGCTTGGCGTGATATTCAAGGGCTGCTTCTTTCAGATCTTGAGACATTGCCACTGTTCCGTTTGTCACGTTTAAAGGTAATAAGCCTACAGACGGCACAAGCCAGCCTGAAGGAGCCCGACATTATGGCCCGCCAGCCCCAAAACGACAAGGGCGAACCGAACAAAATACAACCAGTCAATACGGCAAATTGCTTATAATCAAAAAAACAAACCGCTTTTTACCTGCCACAAAAAAAGCGCCCTGAGGCGCTTTTTTTCAAATCTGCAGAAATATCAGTCTTTCTTACCAGCGATACGACCACCAAAACGCTTCTGGAAGCGATCGATACGACCACCTGTATCCATAACCTTCTGCTTGCCGGTGTAAAAAGGATGGCACTGCGAGCAAACGTCAAGCTGCAGATCATGACCGATAGTAGAACGGGTCTTGATCACATTACCGCAGGAGCATGTTGCGGTGATTTCTTCGTACTTGGGGTGAATACCTTCTTTCATGGCGAACCTCTGTGGGTCATGCCGCTACCTGATCACGGGGCGATAAATGACGCCCTGGTGCCAGGCACCGCATGTTTGAATCAATGGAGAAGACGGGGCACAATCATGCCCTGCCGCAAACAGACCGCGAATCTTACTTGCAATTATCTTTACAGGCAAGCGTTACGCACACCCTGATCTTGCGCTTTTCATCAACCCGGCCATACTGCGGCCGGCAAGATAAGCAGATACCCTAACGCCCAACATCACCAGGGAGCACTCAGTGCCATCCACAGCCCGCATTGCGCTGAACCGGCCGCTCAGAAGGCTCTTTGACTATATTGTCCCCAACGGGCTTTCCCTGAAACCCGGGCAGCGCGTAAAGATTCCTTTCGGGCGCCAGCAGGCTATCGGCCTGATAGTGGACACTGACGTTGAAGCGCCGGCTGGCATCACACTCAAACCAGTCCATAGCACCATTGAAGACTGGCCAGCCCTGCCAGAAGAAACCTTTCAGTTGCTGAGCTGGGCCAGTAACTATTACCAGCATCCATTAGGAGAGTGCCTGTTCGCCGCCCTGCCCCCAGCAATGCGCCGAGGCCGTCCAGCCATCGAAAAAGCCGATGACTGGTGGCTGGCTTGCGGCAGCGGAGTAGCACTACCGGCAAATGCTCACAAGCAGAAAGCCCTTCTGGACTGGATTGCACAGCACACACAAGGTGTAAAAGGCAGCGACATCATAAAGGCCGGGTTCTCCCGGCAGCAAATCAAAGCTCTAAGGGACAAAGAACTGGTCCGGGCGACATCACCTGCCAGCAAAAGCCCTCAAAGCCAGAGACACAATGAATCCACCGCAGCCCCGGTGTTATCGGCAGCACAACTTGAGGCCGCCGCTCAACTTCCCTCTCCGGCAGACGGCTTCAACACCTCCCTTCTATATGGCATTACAGGCAGCGGTAAGACTGAAATCTATCTGCACTACCTCAAACAAAATCTTACAGCCAGCGATCAGGCACTGGTGCTGGTTCCGGAAATAAACCTCACACCGCAGACTGTGGCTCGCTTTCAGCACTATTTCGGCGAGCGTATTCTTGTGTGGCACTCTGCACTGAATGACAGTGAGCGCCTCAACGCCTGGCTGAAAGTCCGCAACGGTGAGCCCGTCATACTCATTGGCACACGCTCCGCAGCACTCCTTCCGTTTACCGCACTGAAAACACTGGTCGTAGATGAAGAGCATGACAGCTCATACAAACAGGGCGAAGGTTTTCGCTATTCCGGCCGGGACCTGGCCGTTTATCGGGCTCACCTCAATCGCTGTCCGGTTATTCTGGGATCCGCCACCCCGTCACTCGAGTCATATCACAACGCCCTCACGGGCAAGTACAGACTTATCCGGCTTGAAGAGCGCGCGGGCAAGGCAATACCACCAACAATCAGCTTGCTCGATATACGCAGCCGGCCACTGGAAGGCGGACTTTCCCGCCCTGCCATGGAGGCAATCAGACAAACCCTTGATAGTGGCAGCCAGGCGCTGATTTTCGTGAACCGCCGGGGGTTTGCGCCAGTCATGATGTGTTTTGACTGCGGTCACATGGTTGAGTGCCCACGCTGCGATACACGGCTCACCTACCACCGCCGCGACCGGGCAATGCGATGTCACCATTGTGATTATCAGGCTCCGGCGACCGAAACCTGCCCCAAATGCGCAAGCGAAGCCTTCAAGCCCGTCGGCCAGGGAACCGAGCAAACGGAAGACATTCTCGCCGCCAGCTTTCCGGATACACCCGTGGTTCGCGTTGATCGCGACAGCACTCAGCGTAAAGGCAGCATTCAGAGCATACTGAAACAGGTAAACAGCGGAAAACCCTGCATTCTCGTAGGAACCCAGATGCTGGCAAAAGGACATGATTTCCCCAATGTCACCCTGGTGATCGTGATCAATGCAGACGGGGGCCTGTTCAGCGTTGATTTCCGGGCCCCGGAACAACTGATCCAGACGCTTCTTCAGGTAAGCGGGCGAGCCGGACGGGGGGCAAAAGCAGGAAAAGTGGTCGTGCAGACCTGCCACAGTGACCACCCCCTTCTCAAAACACTCTGCCATGGTCGCTACCTGGATATAGCCGACCAACTTCTGGAGGAACGTGAAAGTGGCCAGCTTCCACCTTTTCGCGCCATGGCGATTTTCCGTGCCGAAGCAGACACGATGGAACAAAGCCTGAAAATACTGGACAGCATAAAACCGCTCGCAAGCATGCCCGGCATTGAGGTATGGGGCCCACTACCTGCATTAATCGCACGGCGAGCCGACAGACACCGGGCGCAACTCGTACTGAACACCAATAACCGACGCAACCTCAACAGACTCCTGACAACAACCTGTCAGTCACTGGAACAGGAAAGGCTCCCAAAAGGCGCAAAATGGATGGTTGATGTAGACCCACAAGAAACAGGTTAAAATGTGACACAGTCCGCGACATTCAAACTGTTACAATCCTTTGCATAAAACTGTACTGCAAAGAATTGCCGTTGCGGATACTGTGCTATTGTTTTTACGATACATTTAAAATGCCGGCAACAGTCTGAGGTTGTGCTCCTCGCTCGGGAAACGCATTACCAAAGATTAAAGTGCTGTAAACGAAAACTGGAGATAAAAAAATGTCAGGGAAAATCCTTGAGCGTGTACTGGCTCTGTCGCTCGCGCTTTTTTTGGTAGCCTGTGGTGGCGGTGACGACGGAAACTCTACGCCACTGGCAGGTGGTTCGGAAGGTGGCGGTGGCAGCACCGGCGGCACGTCTGGAGAGGAGGTCAATGTAGGCTCGTTACAACTACTGGCCAGCCCGGTTCAGATAGGCACTTCCTCCGGAGCCACATCGACCTTGACAGCATTGGTGAAGGATCCGAACGGTATTCTGCTTCCAGACGTACCTGTTCAGTTTTCGGTCAACAACAATGGAACTCTGCGCGTAGACGAGCCCACCACGGACGACTCTGGCACTGCAACAGCGATTCTCAGCACAACGGAAGACGCGAGAAACAGGGTTATCACTGTCAGCGCCAATGCCGGCGGTAAAGGTGACTCGGTAGATATCGCCATTTCAGGCACATCCATATCCATTTCAGGCCCTACGTCTGTCTCTCTTGGTGACACAGTACCTTACCGCATCAAACTCAACGACGGGAATGGAGATGGCATCAGTGATCAGGAAATAACGATCACCTCAACCAACAGTACAATCACCTCGTCAAGCCTCACCACCACCAATGGCGTAGTGGATATAGAGCTGGCAGCCCAATCCAGCGGCGAGGACATACTGACCGTCTCTGCGTTTTCGGGAGAAAGCAAGGTTGAAGCATCTCAAACCATCAGTATCTCGCCTGAAACCTTTACATTCGCCTCGCCGACAGCCAATACAGAAATCAATCTGAACACACCACAAACCATCACGCTCCAATGGGAATCTGACAACGCCCCAGTGAACGGTCGTACCGTCCGTTTTAGCAGCACACGAGGCACACTGGTACCGGCCGATGGCCTTGTAACCACCTCAAATGGACAAGCTTCCATACAGATAAGCTCGGACATCTCGGGGCCTTCGACCATCACTGCGAGATCCGTCGACTCAGGACTGTCCACCGAGCGCACCTTTGAATTTGTGGCGACCACTGCGAGCTCCGTCGATGTACAGGCGACAAAAACCCAGCTCGATTTCGGTGAAACCACTGAAGTTCTGGCCGTGGTTCGCGACCAGAACAACAACCTGGCCAAAAACCAGCTTGTCACCTTCCAGATCGTTGCCGATGGCAGCAGTGGCAATCTGTCCGCGAGCTCAGGGGTTACCAACGGCCTTGGACAGGTGTCGACTACCTATACCGGCGGACAGTCGGTCAGTGCCCGGGACGGAGTCCAGATCCGAGCCACCGTTGCCGGCACCACCGTTACTGGCGATCTTTTCATGACAGTGTCCCGGCGCGCCTTACGGGTTGTTATCGGCACAGGCAACTCAATTTCAGAGCCTGACGAAGCCAGCTATCTCAAGGAATTTGTGGCTATAGTCACCGACGCGAGCGGCGCTCCCGTGGAAGGTGCATCTGTTGAACTCAGCGTTCTGCCAGTGAGCTATGCCAAAGGACGGTATGTACCTGCCGATTATGATGACGTCTGGGTAACAGAAATCTCCAGCGTGCCAGATCCAACCAACAATCCTAACTCAACCGGATTTTGCACCGCTGAAGATACCAACAGGAACGGGATACTGGATCCAGGTGAAGACCTGAACCTGGACGGCAGCCTGACACCGACCAATCCGGCGACAACCAACGTCTCCTCCTTGACCACTCTTGTTGATGGCTCTGGTAATTTCTCGATTAAATACCCCCAGAGTGTTTGTAGCTGGGTGAAAACCCGCATCACTGCAACCGTCAGGGTTGGAGGAACGGAAAGCGTTGAAGATTATGATTTTGCCTTGAGCTGCGCATCCACTGACTTGAACGATCTGGAAATTACGCCTCCGGGCGGTCAAAATAGCCTGTTCGGCACAGGAACCAGCTGTTTCGACACCAACTAGTATCTTCCTGGTAACGCGAGCCACCTCGGCTCGCGTTACTTCCCCTTACCTGCGCCTGAGTCCATTGAGAATCCCCCTCCTTTCCGCGATAATACTACCCCCACAATCCCGGTAGGGACGCCCGTCGTCTCCAAACACCCCGAATCATCGAGTTACCAGAAAGCATGAAAGAGACCGTTTGCGACCTGATCCAGTCCGCACTGGCCAGCCTTCAGTCAGAGGGAATACTGCCTGCCGACCAGACCTACACTCCACAAGTAGGCAACACCAAGGATAAATCCCATGGTGACTATGCCTGCAACATTGCCCTGGTTGCGTCCAAAACAGCGGGCTGTGCGCCTCGCAAGCTGGCAGAAATGCTGATTGAAAAGCTGCCTGAAAGCAGAGCCCTGGAGAAAGTGGAAATCGCCGGTCCCGGCTTTATCAACTTTTTCATGAGCACTGCCAGCACCTTTGAGATCGTGAACACGATCCTGAATGAGGCCGGTGACTTTGGCCGCAACAACAGCGGCAAAGGTGAAAAAGTCCAGGTGGAATTTGTCTCCGCCAACCCAACCGGGCCATTGCATGTTGGCCATGGCCGGGGCGCCGCCATTGGCGACTGCCTTTGCCGCCTGCTGGAAGCCAACGGCTACGACGTTACCCGCGAGTTCTATTACAATGACGCTGGCGCTCAGATCAACAATCTCGCGCTCTCGGTGCAGTCTCGTGTTAAGGGGCTGACTCCTGAGGACGATAGCTGGCCGGAAGACGGCTACAGAGGGGATTATATTACCGATGTTGCCAAGGCGTACCTGACCGGCGACACAGTCACCGCTGATGATCGCGAAGTAACCGCCAGCGGAGATCCTGAGGATCGCGCCGCCATACAAGAGTTTGCAGTTGCATATCTGCGCCGGGAACAGGATCTGGATCTTAAGGCCTTCGGTGTCCAGTTCGATGTGTACTTCCTGGAATCCTCCCTGTATGCGGATGGCAAGGTTGAAGCCACCGTCAAGCGCCTTCAGGATAATGGTTACACCTACGAGGATGGCGGCGCCTTGTGGCTGAAAACCACCGAGTTCGGTGACGATAAAGACCGGGTGATGCGCAAGAAAGATGGCGGCTACACCTATTTCCTGCCAGATGTAGCCTATCATCTGGACAAGTGGGAACGCGGATTTACAACCGTGATCAATGAACAGGGCGCAGACCACCACTCCACTGTTACCCGGGTTCGCGCCGGGCTACAGGCACTGAATGCGGGCATCCCGCAAGGCTGGCCAGACTATGTTCTGCACCAGATGGTCATGGTTACCCGGTCTGGCCAGGAGGTAAAGATCTCCAAACGTGCCGGCAGCTACGTAACCATTCGCGATCTGATCGATGAAGTGGGGCGGGATGCAACACGCTTTTTCCTTGCTGCACGGCGCGTCGACTCCCAGCTGACCTTCGATATTGATCTGGCCCGCTCTCAGACCAATGAAAACCCGGTGTACTACATTCAGTATGCCCATGCACGCATTTGTAGCGTGATGCGGAAACTGGCCGCTGAGGGGGTTGACCGCGGTTTCAATGAGTCCACGGGCGATCTGTCCCTGCTGACTCTGGCTGAAGAAAAAGAACTGGCGAACCAGCTGGCAAAGTATCCGGAACTGATAGCCAACTCCGCTTCCCAGCGCGAACCACATCACCTTACACACTATCTGAGGGACCTGGCGGGACAGTTCCACACCTATTACAACGCACATAAAGTGCTGATTGAAGATACCGCAGTGCGGGATGCTCGTATCAGCCTTTATCTGGCGGTGCGCCAGGTGATCGCCAATGGCCTTGGACTGCTGGCTGTCAGCGCCCCGGAAGAGATGTAAAAAACGACAATGTCCCGAGACTATGCCCGCAAAAGCCGGACAGCCACGCCGAAGAAGAAGCCGGCCAAGCCTGCGCGCACACAGAAAAAGCGCACGAAGCCTGCAGCACCAGCCCGCTCTCAGCACGGAGGTTTGTCCTTGAAGTGGATCTTGTCACTAGCTACGGTCGGTGGATTTATCGGGTTTATTGTCTACCTGAACTCCATCCCACCCAGCAAGGGCCCGCAACAGCAGCCGGTGACAGAAAAGCCCGCTCAGCAGGCCCCTGCGGCAACCACTAAACCGGCAGAGAAAAAGCAGGGCTTCAGGTTTTATGAAATGCTACCGGAATCGGAAGTTATCCCCCCGAAGGTGGAAGAGTACACGCCGGGCCCGAGCAAACAGAATTTCGACTATCTAGTGCAGTCGGGCTCATTTCGCAGCAAGGAAGATGCCGAACGCCAGCGCGCTCAGATTGCCTTTCAGGGACTCAGGGCCGCAGTTCAACGCATTGAGCTCGACAGCGGTTCTGTCTGGTACCGGGTAAACGTTGGGCCGTTCAAGTCCCGCAGTCAGATGAGCTCTGCCATCGACAAACTGGTGTCTATCAACATCCAGCCGCTCATCCGGAAAATCCCCAAGCAGGGCTAACTGTTTCCGGAGCACTTGAATTCTCCGGTCCTGCCTCCATTACTGCTCAATACCGATTTTTATCAGGCAATTGGAGCCCTAATGACTACCATACTTTCCGTCAGACGCGATGACGAAGTTGCCATGGGAGGCGACGGCCAGGTTTCTCTGGGAAATACTGTGATGAAGGGCAACGCCCGCAAGGTTCGTCGTCTTTACAACGGCCAGGTGATCGCAGGCTTTGCCGGTGGCACTGCGGATGCTTTCACCCTGTTCGAACGGTTTGAAGCCCAGCTCGAAAAGCATCAGGGCAACCTCACGCGCGCGGCCGTTGAACTGGCAAAAGACTGGCGTACGGACAGAGCTCTGCGGCGACTGGAGGCACTGCTGGCTGTTGCAGATAAAACCGCATCCCTGATCATTACCGGCAACGGCGATGTGATCGAGCCGGAACAGGGGTTGATCGCTATTGGTTCCGGCGGCCCCTTCGCTCAGGCCTCAGCCCGCGCACTGCTTGAGAACACAGAATTGTCCGCTCATGAGATTGTGGAGAAAGGTTTGGATATAGCTGCAGACATCTGCATTTACACGAACCACAATCGCACCATTGAAGTGCTCTCCAAAGACGCACCTTCCAAAAACGACTGATCCGGAGCAACCATGTCTGCAATGACACCCCGTGAGATTGTCCATGAACTCAACAAACACATCGTGGGCCAGCAAGACGCCAAGCGAGCCGTGGCCATTGCCCTCAGAAACCGCTGGCGCCGGATGCAGCTGGACAACCCCCTTCGCGATGAGGTCACACCCAAAAACATTCTGATGATCGGCCCAACTGGCGTGGGAAAAACCGAAATTGCCCGCCGTCTTGCCAAGCTGGCCGATGCACCTTTCCTGAAAGTGGAAGCCACCAAATTTACCGAGGTGGGCTACGTTGGGCGCGACGTTGAGTCCATCATCCGTGATCTGGCGGATATGGCGGTTAAAATGCTGCGTGTACAGGAAATGAAACGCCATGAAGAAAGAGCCCTGGACGCAGCAGAAGACCGGATTCTGGACGCCCTGATTCCTCCACCCCGGAGTTTCACTGAAGACAGCCAGAAGTCTTCTGAAGATTCATCCACCCGCCAGCTATTCAGGAAAAAGCTGCGGGAAGGCGAACTGGACGACAAGGAAATAGAGATCGATCTCCGCAACTCAGGCGCCGGCGTTGAGATCATGGCGCCCCCAGGCATGGAGGAGATGACCAGCCAGCTACAGAGCATGTTTTCAAACATGGCTGCGGACAAATCCAAACCCCGGAAAATGAAGGTGGCTGACGCCCTTAAACGGGTGAAGGAAGAGGAAGCGGCCAAGCTGGTCAACGAAGAATCAATCAAACACAAGGCCATTCTTGCGGTAGAGCAAAATGGCATTGTGTTTCTCGATGAAATTGACAAAGTCGCCAAACGTTCGGAGAACACCTCTTCCGATGTGTCCCGGGAAGGGGTTCAACGTGACCTGCTGCCATTGATTGAAGGCAGTACCGTGAGCACAAAATACGGCTCAGTGCGCACGGATCACATCCTGTTCATTGCCTCCGGTGCGTTTCACTTGTCCAAGCCCTCGGATCTGATCCCGGAACTCCAGGGCCGCTTGCCTATCCGTGTTGAGCTGCAGGCTCTCAGCCCTGACGACTTCAAGCGCATTCTTACCGAACCGGACGCTTCGCTGGTACAACAGTACGAAGCCTTGATGGCTACTGAAGGCGTCAAGCTGACGTTCAGTGAAGGTGCCATCGCGCGAATCGCGGAAATTGCCTGGAAGGTAAACGAGACAACAGAGAACATCGGAGCACGGCGCCTTCATACAGTACTGGAGCGACTACTGGAAAGCCTGTCATTTGATGCTGGCGATGGCGTAACCGAAGCATTTGAAGTGAGTGCAGACTATGTTGATGAAAAACTTGGTGAACTGTCGGAAGACGAAGACCTGAGCCGCTACATTCTCTGATTCACCAGCATGCGCCAACCAAGCCCCTGGACCAGATGCGTATAATGCAGTTGGTCCAGGGGCTTATTTGGCTTTTGAAAACAGTTGCGTGACGTTTCCCAGTCCAGTCACGAACCGCCCTTTCCCCGCTGCTTTTTTCTGCCGGCTCCTGGCCACATACAACGGCAGCATTTCTCCGTAAAGACTGGTACTTATAGTTCGCTGCTCATCTTCCAGGCGATCCCGGCGCAACCTGATACCATATTTTGCAAGCTTTGGTTCAAGCTCATCAGCACGGTTCAGCAGATCCCGGCGCGTCATTTGATAAGCGTGCTCGCAAACCATTCTCCGCGACTGAAAGCTGAAGACGTTGGAGAAAAACAGCTTGGCATCATCCCCGGTGGGTTCAAACAACAAAATATCCTTATTCGGATAGTCCGCCGCGTAATTTGCAATTCCCGACTTCATACGTGAATACACCATAGTACGGAACATCTGCGACAACAGGTTGGGCATTCCCGAGTGAGTCAATTCTCCTGGAGCCATGGTTCCGGCCCTGACGGCGGCACTGGCATCAATCGGCACCTGAGGGTTTACGGCAAAAACCAGATCCGCGCCATCTTCGAAAGCCACAGAGGCATGCAGACCTTTACGCAGCGTACCGTCCACATAGTATCGGTCATCTATCTCAACGGGCACATATAGGCCTGGTGACGCCGTACTTGCCTGAATGGCTTTGGAAATCGGCACATGGTCAAATCCGGGAGCACCAAAACATACGGCCTCAGTACTTTCCACGTCCGCTGCCACAATGTAGAGATTGTGTTTCAATTGGCGGAAATCGTTCGAGCGCCCAAGCATGGAAAACGCACGTCTGAGGTACTCATGCAATCCTTCATTATCGAAAAGACCAGCAGGAACCGCCTGTGCCATGAGAGTAAGGGCTTCGAGAAGGCTCTGATCGTAGGGGTTATTGATAAAACGCCGCAACGCGGTGGAAAACAACCCGGGCATGGCCAGCAACCGGCTTCCCATTTCTTTCAGTGCCGGACGAAAGAACACATCCGGGTGAAAAGGATGGACCTCAGCCTCATTCCGTACAAAGATCCGGCATAACTGCGCAGTGGTCATCTGATTTGCCAGATTGGCGGCGACAAAAGAGCCGGCATTAACTCCCACGTAAACATCCAGGTTATTGAAATCGAGCCCATCCAGTGCCTCGTCCAATGCCCTAAGCGCGCCAATTTCATAAATGCCACCCAAGGGACCTCCCCCACCAAGCGCAAGCCCGATGCGTGGAGCAGGTTTCAGATCGGTTGGCGCTTTCATAACCTTCCCTTTTCCGGATAAATGGCATGATCGGAACAACTGAGCTTTCTTGTCTTCCTGACCATCACAGACTACAAGTTAGCAGTATGGTTTAGAGCAAGCACACTAGATTTGAAAGACTTCGCTTCAGGAAGCTGCTTGTCCGGCAAGAGCTGCAGACGTGGACTTGCCTGGCCGCAGGTAACGACCAAAGCCGGCATTGCGTAAAGAAAGCTCCACACAGCTCTTGATAACATGCGGCGAATCCAGCAAGAGAACATCTTTCAGAAGCTTCACAGCCCATTCCCGACTGACGCTGCGAATCACGGACTTCACTTTCGGCAAGCTGGCCGCGTTCATAGACAGTGAGTCATAACCCATGGCCATGAGCAGCAATGCGCCACCGGGATCCCCCGCCAACTCACCGCAGATACCCACGGGTTTACCTACAGCGTGGGCATCCTGGGCTATCCGGACAAGTGCCTGCAACACTGCCGGATGAAAGGAATGATAGAGTTGTGCGACACGGGGGTTGTTGCGATCTACCGCAAGCAGGTACTGGGTCAGATCGTTGGAGCCAACCGACAGAAAGTCTACACGGTCAGCCAGCTCACGAATCTGGTAAACCGCGGCTGGTATTTCTACCATTACGCCCACTTTGGGCATACGGATATCATAACCCTCTTCCCGTACCTCATGGTAAACCCGGTATATGAGATGCAGGGACTCCTCTACCTCTGAGATATTGCTGATCATAGGCAGCATGATCTGAAGATTGTTCAGGCCTTCGCTTGCCTTGAGCATAGCCCGCACCTGCACCAGAAAGATCTCCGGGTGATCCAGCGTCACCCGGATACCCCTCCAGCCCAAAAACGGATTTTCTTCCTCTATCGGGAAATACGTCAAAGCTTTGTCACCGCCGATATCCAGAGTACGCATGGTTACCGGGTTAGGCGCAAAGGCTTCCAGCTGTTCACGGTAATACTGACGCTGCTCCTGCTCTGAGGGGAAGCGGTCTTTGATCATGAAAGGTACTTCGGTGCGGTAGAGGCCTATACCCTCGGCCCCGTGCGACAGGGAACGCACCACATCCGTCATCAGCCCGGTATTGACCAACAAAGGAACCCGATGGCCATCCGTTGTTATACAAGGCTGATCGCGGAGCGCCTCCAACCCACGGTCAAGCTCATCCTCCTCATCACAGATTTCCTGGAAAAACGCCCGGAGATCCGCAGAAGGAGAAGCAAAAATCTGCCCCTCAAAACCATCCACGATCAACTCTTTACCATCAAGCTGATTAACCGGAATATCTACCAATCCCATTACTGTGGGCACGCCCATTGCCCGGGCCAGAATAGCAACATGGGAGTTGCTGGAGCCCTTGACCGAAACCAGGCCTACCAACTGCCCCCGGGGAACCTCGCCGAGCATGGCTGGAGTCAGCTCCTCGCTGACCAGAACTGTACGCTCGGGATAATTCAGATCCTTTTGCTCACCTTCCTGCAAGTATGAAAGCAGGCGGCGACCAAGGTCTCGAATATCGACCGCTCTTTCCTGGAGGTAGTGATCGTCCATCATTTCAAAATGACGCACGTAATGCTGGACCACCTGTTTGAGCGCGCCCTGAGCCCATACGCCTTCGCGGATGCGGTTATTAACCTCTCCGGGCAAAGCTCCATCACTCAGCATACGCAGATAAACATCGAACAAGGCCAACTCTTCAGGCCGAAGCCGTGAAGTCAGCCGTTTTGCAACCTGTTCAATGTCTTCATAGACCGCCTGGACAGCTGACCGGAAAAGCTCCAGCTCCTGCTCAATGTCCTCAGCCGGCTTATCAGGAACCACGTCCAGGTCAGCTGCCGGGTAGACCACCACGCCGTGACCAATAGCCACGCCAGGTGAGCCTGGCACCCCGTTAAAGCTGACATCACGGGCTTCTTCGCCGGTAATCGAAAGGCCGCTGATTGCTCCCGTCGCCTCACTATGCGCAATAACACCGGCAAGCTGGGCAGAAACCGTGACCAGAAAAGCCTCTTCGCCCTCATCGAAGCATCGGGAGCTCTCCCTCTGCTGGACGACAAGAACACCAAGTACCCGACGATGATGAATAATGGGAACCCCAAGAAACGAGCGGAAACGTTCTTCGCCAGTTTCGGGAAAATAACGATAGCGAGGGTGGGACGGAGCATCTTCCAGATTGATTGGTTCTTCCCGGGACCCAACAAGCCCGACCAGCCCTTCTGAGTATGCAAGACTTACTTTGCCTATGGCCTTCAGATACAAACCTTCTGTTGCCATCAGAATATAGCGGTTGGAGGCCGGATCCAGCAGGTAAACGGAACAGACCTCGGTCCCCATGGCTTTCTGCACACGCGACACGATGATACCCAGTGCCTCATGAAGATCCCGGGCACCGTTTACCTCTTGTACAAGACTTCGCAGAATGCTCAGCATGGGGTGTCAGTCCGTCAGTTCGTCTGGTCCTTTAAACGCCGGTTATGCTCGCCACGATGCCACTGTTCCATGTTATAGAACAGTCGCGGCGCAAGCTCTCTCAGCGCACGTCGATACACTTCGCGCTTGAAGGAAACCACCTGACCCAACGGATACCAGTAGCTTACCCATTGCCAGCCATCGAACTCCGGTGAATCCGTTCCATCAACGCGTACTTGTGCATCCGGTGATAACATCCTCAGCAGGAACCATTTCTGTTTTTGGCCAACGCAGATGGGGTGAGAGTTATGCCGTACCATCCGCTTGGGAAGGCGATATCTCAGCCAGCCCCGGGTACAACTGATGATTTCAACATCGTTGCTGCCCAGGCCAATCTCCTCTCCAAGCTCCCGGTACAGTGCCTCTTCCGGCGATTCTTCATTATTGATGCCGCCTTGGGGAAACTGCCAGGAGTCCTGCCCTATTCGCCTTGCCCAGAGAACCTCTCCCTGGTGGTTGGCCAGAATGATTCCGACGTTGGGTCTGAAACCGTCTGAATCGATCACGGCACAGTCCTCTTTAATAAGTCGGTTGACCGGTCAGATATTTACCGGTCGGATTTTTCCAAGTTGCGCTCATTCTTACAGAATCCCAAGACTTCGGCAAACGCAGCTACGCAGCCACACCCATGATAAGATGCCAGTCTTCCCGAAGTACCCTGTCTCTGGAGGTAACGCTTGACGCTCGCAATTTTTGATCTCGACAATACTCTGCTGGCCGGTGACAGTGATCACGCATGGGGTGAGTTTCTTGTAGAAGAAGGCATCGTGGATGCCGAGACCTACCGCAAAGCTAACGACCGGTTCTATCAGGAATACCTGAATGGCGAGATGGACATACTGAACTACCTTGGGTTTGCTCTTCAGCCTCTGTCGACCCACGGCATGGATGAACTGCTCGAATGGCGCGCTGCCTTCATGGCGAAAAAGGTGCGCCCTATGATGCAACGCAAGGCAAATGAGCTGCTAAACCGGCACAGGGAGCGCGGCCATACCCTGATGATCATCACGGCCACCAACCGCTTTGTGACCGAGCCTATCGCGGAGGCACTGGGCATCGAACACCTGATTGCCACCGACCCCGAGATGATCAATGGGCGCTATACCGGCGCCGTTGCTGGCACGCCCAGCTTCCAGGAGGGCAAGGTCACACGACTGACCGACTGGCTGACGGCACACGGAAAAAGTCTGGACGGCGCCTGGTTCTATAGTGATTCACACAACGACCTGCCGCTACTGGAAAAAGTGGAAAACCCGATTGCGGTTGATCCGGATCCGAAACTTGAAAAACACGCAAAAAAGAAGGGATGGCAGGTTATCAGTCTTCGCGGGTAACACTGGCTACAGGCAAGCGGGCCGCAAATACAGGCCCGCTTGCTCTTACATAAAGCCGGTCAGCGAACGCACAAAACAGGATTTGATGTAATCCGTTTCAGGAATTCCCGGAATGATCGGGTGATCCGGCGCCTGATGCCCTTGCTCGAGAAGCTGCACAAAGCGATCAATCTTGCGACCGCTACCCCGAATGATATCAACCAGTTTCTCTTGCGAAAGATGCATGGAACATGATGCAGAAACAAGAATCCCATCCCGCTCCAGCAACCGCAACCCAAGCTGATTAAGGCGGGCATACGCTTGTTCACCGGCTTTCTGATCCCGACGGCGCGGGATCAGCGCTGGCGGATCCAGCACAACAATATCGTACTTCTCCTTTTCGTCCGCCAGCGCCTTCAGCGCCTCGAACGCATCGCCCTCAACGGTTTCGACATTATCCAGGCCATTTAGCCTGGCATTATGGTGCACAGAGTCAATTGCACCTGAAGAACTGTCCACACAGGTAACCTGAGTCGCGCCCGCACATGCAGCCTGAATACCCCAGCCACCGACATAGCTGAACACATCCAGCACCCGCTTACCCGGCGCATAAGCCTGCAGGCGCTGCCGATTCATACGGTGATCATAAAACCAGCCGGTTTTCTGGCCACCCTCAAGAGGCACCTCAAAACGAACACCATTTTCTTCCACCTCAAGCAGCAGCGCCTCGGGGCCGTGAGCCTGCTCAACGTACGAGCCCAAACCTTCAACACTCCGCATCTTGCCATCGTTTTTCAGGATAATGGCCTTGGGATGCGCCAGCCGCTGAATCGCCCGGACTATTGCCTCTTTCATTTGTTCCATACCAGCGGTGGAGATCTGTACCACAACGGTATCGCCAAACCGGTCCACTACCAGCCCTGATAGTCCGTCACTGTCTCCAAACACCCAGCGATAAAACGGCTTATCGAAAAGCCTCTCCCGCAGTACCAGCGCCGTTTCCATCCTCTGGGTTAACCGGTTGGGAGTCATACCCTGCGCCGGATCACGACTAATCAAACGACCACAGATAAGTGCATGCGGGTTAACGAATACAACACCAAGCGGTTTGTCATTGGAGGCGCGCAGCTCTGCCTGAGTACCGGCTTCAAACCCTGCCAACGGTGAGCGCTGGATATCAACTTCATTGCTGTAAACCCACAGATGGCCTGCCCGGAGCCTGCGCTCCGCGCCTTTGCGTAAATATAAAACCGGGAAATTCATTGCGACCACCTAGGAAAGAAATTCAGGGCGGGGATTATACATGAAGGGAATGCCGGCGCACCTGAGCTGAGAGTATGGAACCGTCGGGCACAGCTTTCCAAAACACGCTCCTTGCGGCACATCCATGTGGCGCTTGGGCTCCGCACAGTTTTGGAAAGCTGTGCCCGGCGGCCCCTGATCGACTTACTCGGCGGCCGCTACATGCTCCGCATAAGCCACGGCATCCATCAGGCCATCAATCTCACCTTCATCAGCCAGCTTTACTTTAAACAACCAGCCGTCGCCGTATGGGTCTTCGTTGACCTTTTCCGGCTCGTCTTCAAGAGCTTCATTAATCTCGAGGACCTCCCCCGTTACCGGACTGAACACATCGGAGGCCGATTTAACCGACTCAGCAACACCTGCCTCCTCGCCACCGGTAACCATTTCCCCTACTTCGGGAACGCCGATATACACCACATCGCCCAACTGCTCCTGGGCAAAGTCAGTAATGCCGATAGCCGCAGTGCCATCAGCGTGCACGCGCACCCACTGGTGCGTTTCAATGTACTTGAGATCAGAAGGGATTTCGCTCATAAGGGTAATTCCTGACAAATTTTTGCGCAGTGTAACTGAAGAGATTAGCGCCAGCGAACTTCTCGTGCCAGCTTCATAAACGAATCCATATATTCTACCCCCACCTCGCGCTCGCGACGGCCCAGAAAAATCTGTTTGGAAACACCGTCTTTCCCCAGTTTTACAGGCACAAGGGCCAACCGCTCACTGTATTCCGTCACCAGCCAGCGGGGCAGCGCCGCGACTCCGCGGCCAGCAGCAACCATTTGCAGCATGATATCCGTGGTCTCGATAGTTTTATGCCGGGCCGGGCGCATATTTGCCGGAACCAGCAAGTGATTGAATACATCCAGCCGCTCAATTGCCACGGGGTAAGTAATCAGGGTTTCCCGCTCCAGATCCCCTGCCTCGGCCCAAAGCTTCCCCGCCAGACGATGATCCGCCGCAACTACCAGCACCTGCTCATAGTCAAACACTGGTTCAAACACCAGACCAGGCCGGTGCAGCGGGTCAGGGGTTACCAGTATGTCGATATCATGTCCAAACAGCGCACCGATACCACCAAACTGGAACTTCTGTTTCACGTCTACATCTACCGACGGCCACTGTTCAAGATAGGGGCCAACGACCTTCAACAGCCATTGATAACATGGGTGGCACTCCATTCCGATACGTAAAGTGCCTGCCTGCCCTCTGGAAAACTGGTCAATCAGCATTTCCGCATGTTCAAACTGCGGTAGCAGGCGATTTGCCAAAGCCAACAGGTGGTTGCCGGCTTGAGTAAGCCGAAGCTGCCGCCCTTCTCTCAACCAGAGAGGCGTCCCAAGCTGCTGCTCCAGTTTGCGAACCGAGTGGCTGAGCGCCGACTGAGTAAGGTGAAGGCGTTGGGCTGCTGCCGTCAGCGAACCTTCTGCCTCCACGGCCCGGAGAACTTCCAGATGACTACGCTCAATCATGCGACGACCCATGAACAAAATTAATGGAACCCTGAAATAATACCATTATTTTTCATGCACCCATAAAGCTAATCTGACCGCTCTTCCAAACGACAAACAAAATGCAGAATCAGGAGTATCGGATGACCACAACCCACAGCCTGGGCTACCCGCGCATCGGCGCCCGCCGGGAACTCAAGTTTGCCCTGGAAGCCCTCTGGAACGGAAACTCCAGTGAAGACACGCTGTACGAAACTGCCGCCGAACTACGCAAGCAGAACTGGCAGGAACAGGCGAGCCTGACCTTCGCTCCGGTGGGCGAATTTTCCCTGTACGATCAGGTACTGGATATGAGCGCCACACTCGGAAATCTGCCGGCACGGGCCAGCACCCGTGAAGGCTCTGTACTGGATCAGTATTTTCGTGTCGCCCGAGGCCGCTCCCCCAACGACAGCGCCTGCTGCAGTGTACATGCAGGTGAAATGACCAAATGGTTTGACACAAATTATCATTATATCGTGCCGGAATTCACTGCTGACACTAGCTTTAACCTGAATGCCGAGCGCCTTCTGGAACAGTTTGCCGAGGCTTGCGCACAAAGTGTGAACGGCAAACCAGTCATCATCGGCCCGGTAACCTATCTCTGGCTCGGCAAGGCAAAAGATGGCTCAAACCCGCTTGACCTCCTGCCAGCATTGTTACCTGTATACAGCGAGTTACTGGAAAAACTCGCTGCCGCCGGAGCGGAGTGGGTTCAGATCGACGAACCCGCGCTCGTCACAGAGCTGGACGCTGACTGGCGCCATGCGTTTGTACTTGCTTACCACGAACTGAAAACGGCGCCTGTGAAGCTGCTGCTGACAACCTACTTTGGTGAATTGCGGGAGAACCTTCAACTTGCCTGCGAGTTGCCGGTGGCAGGACTTCATCTCGACGCCGTCAGCGCCCCCGTGGAAGTTCCACGACTGGCCGACTGGCTGCCAGCCCACAAGATTCTGTCTCTGGGCGTTATCAACGGGCGCAACATATGGAAAACGGACCTGAACGCTGCGCTCGATTGGCTGGAGCCGATAGCGCAAAAGCTCGGCGACCGCCTGTGGCTCGCGCCCTCCTGCTCACTCTTGCACGTTCCGGTTGACCTTGAAAGTGAGACCACTCTGGACCCGGAAGTCCGAAACTGGCTGGCATTCGCACGGCAGAAACTGCAGGAATTAAGCACGTTGGCGACGGCTCTGAACGAGGGACGGGAAGCCGTTGCTCAAGAGCTGACAGACAACCAGTGTGCGGTAGACAGCCGCCGCACATCTTCCCGGGTCCATAACCCGGCGGTTGCACAGGCCTTGTCATCCATCACTCCGGAACACGGTGAACGCAAGAGCCCCTTCAGTACCCGGTCCAGACTGCAGCACGAGAGGTTCCGGCTTCCCGACTATCCTACAACCACCATTGGCTCCTTCCCGCAAACGCCGGAAATACGCAAGGTTCGCAATGAATTCCGCCAGGGAAAACTGAGCCAGCAGGACTATGCAGCGAGGATTCGTGAAGAAATTGCTTACTGTGTGGAACAACAGGAGGCACTTGATCTGGATGTACTGGTACACGGCGAAGCAGAACGCAACGATATGGTGGAGTATTTCGGCGAGCAGCTCGAAGGCTACGTGTTCAGTCGCTTCGGCTGGGTTCAGTCCTATGGCTCAAGGTGCGTGAAGCCCCCCATTCTGTTCGGTGACATCACTCGCCCCAACCCCATGACAGTGGACTGGACCAGATTCGCCCAGTCACTAACGGAAAAACCGATGAAAGGCATGTTGACAGGCCCTGTAACCATCCTGAACTGGTCTTTTGTACGTGACGACCAGCCGCGCAGGGATACCTGCCTGCAGTTGGCTCTGGCCGTGCGTGAAGAAGTGCAGGACCTGGAAAAAGCCGGCGTTGGCATCATTCAGATTGATGAAGCAGCCCTGCGTGAAGGCTTGCCTCTGCGCCAGTCAGACTGGAACAGCTACCTGGAATGGGCTATCGAAGCCTTCCGGATATGCGCCAACGGCGTAGAGGACGACACACAAATCCATACCCACATGTGCTATTCAGAGTTCAACGACATCATTGGAGCAATTGCCCGCATGGATGCTGACGTGATCACCATTGAAACGTCCCGGTCGGCCATGGAACTGCTTGATGCGTTCAAGGGTTTCGAGTATCCCAACGATATTGGTCCAGGAGTCTATGACATCCACTCACCAAACATTCCAACAATAGAACAGGTGACGGATTTGATGAACAAGGCAGCAGAAAGAATTCCGGCAGACCGCCTGTGGGTCAATCCAGACTGCGGCCTGAAAACCCGACGCTGGGAGGAAGTGATACCAGCACTCGAAGCCATGGTTTCTGCCGCCAGGGAACTGCGGGCGCAAAAACAGAAGAGCGCGACTCCAGACCGGGAACTGGCCGCAGAGGCTCAGTAACCGGAACTGGTCTGATCCAGCTCGAACTGGAAATCCAGGGCCCGGCACACTTCAGAAGTGAAGCTGCCGGACGCCTGGAGTTCAAACCAGCGATACCCTGGCGCCAGATTTTCCACGGAAAACTTGCGAGAACCAGAGGTAAACTGAATACAAGTGGAAGGCGTCGCCAGCAGTTGTACGCCATTTCGCTGCTTCTCATGAGCCTGGTGAATATGCCCCCACAACACCACTTTCACTTGAGGAAAACGATCAATTATCCGCCAGAAATCCTCACGATTCCTGAGACCTATATCTCTCATCCAGTCAGCACTGATATCAACCGGATGGTGGTGTAACGTAACAAGAGCGGGCAAATTCGGATATTGCTCCAGCACTCCGGCAAGAAACTCCAGCTCCGACTGAGCAAGCTCCCCGAATACTTTCCCGGGCACAGAAGAATTCAGAAGGATAAACTGCCAGCCGCCCTCAACAATGTGCCTGCGATCTGAACCATAGAGTGCGGCAATTTCAGCCAGCCGCCCGACCTGATCATGATTCCCGGCAATCCAGGCCGATCCTGCGCTGAAAGCACGAAGACGATCACCAAAAACACGATAGGCTTCTTCCGAACCGTCCTGGGCGATATCACCTGTGGCGAGAATCAGATCCGGCTGCCCGCGAGACTTGATCACATCTGCAATAACGGCATCGAGACTGTCACGGGTATTTACACCCAGCAACGCGCCATCCTCGCTGGCCATCAGGTGCGGATCGGTCAACTGCAGCACCCGAAATGGCCGGGCTGTTTCCTTTGAAGTCATGATGCTCTTGTTTTACCCGTTGCCATCACTCGAGAAACTCAATTAGATGATTTCAGCACCAGTGTACGTTGTCAGCTACCGGATCTATTGCTCACCTTTGCAACCGGCGTCACATTCTGACCAACTGACGGGAGAAATATTGCATCATTTAACAAATTGGCTAATTTTTTTCGCCGGCTATCCAGGCAGCATGCTCAAGAGGCAGGTGGCCAAATTTCAGGCAGTACTCGAGCCAGTCGGCAAGAAACCCGTTAACCTGAACTTTTTCATCCGGGTGGTGCATGAAGCGATTGGGGTAATCGTTGGTCGGCGCGATTTGCCGGTCCCGATAGCAGCTGATGACTTCCGCCATGAGTGCATCGTGGTATACCCGAACAGTCATCTGCGGGTTATTGAGCCAGCGACCGTTATTGTGAATCTGCTCGAGCAGAAGGGTGTCAGTAAAACGGGCAGTCTGCAGCACTTGAATCCGCACGCGGCCCAGGTACTCATTCTCCCGATGCAGCTCTATTTCGAACACAGGCTGCCCATCAACCCTGAGCTGGCGCAATCTGCGAAGTCGCTGATAGTTGCCCTCGCACAGGGCTCCGAGTTGGCGCAAATCCGGAACATAGCGCCTGGGTTTCATTGCCCAGTCACCCATCACTGAAACCCTGCACGCAATCTGGTCCGGTTAAGCTGCAACCATTGGATGGCGATGATCGCCGCCGCATTATTGATGCGACCATCACCAATCATTGCAATGGCTTCATCTGCCGAAACTACGTGGACCCGGATATCTTCGTGCTCATGCTCAAGGCCGTACAGACCACCGGCACCCCGGGTACTGACCTGGCCGTAATAAAGATAAATCATTTCGGTGGTTCCACCCGGAGAAACCAGATAATCACAGATTTTTTCGAGTTTTCTGAAGCTAAGTCCGGCTTCCTCCTGCCCCTCTCTGCGGGCAACGTCCTCACTGCTCTCGCCGTCTTCATTCATTCCCGCCACCAGCTCCAGCAACCATGGAGACTGGTCGCGCCCTAATGCACCAAGGCGGAATTGCTCCAGCAGAACAACTTCATCGCGGCAGGGGTCGTAGGGTAGTACACAGGTTGCATCACCGCGGAGGAATAGCTCGCGGGTAAACCGGGGCATGTTTCTGCCATCGAAGCGCGGATGCGTCAGCCACAGTTTATCCATGCGAAAAAAGCCCTGAAAGACAGTTTCGCGTTTTTCGATTGTGACATCACTGGCTTTGAACTGAAACGGCTCGACCATCATATATCCTGACGTGCAACTGGATTTCGAACGATAGCTGCTTGAAGTCATTTATTGCAAGCGCAAGCTTGGCTTGCATAGCAAACTATATAAATGCTGGTCGCAGCTGTAGAGCTGAGGGCGATTATTGTCCATAATGTCAGGTCTGTTTCGGCCGGCTCGGCTTACTCATGTCACCAATGGTATCGCCTCCATGTCACCAGGAGCGATCCGGCATTCCTTTTCAGCGCCCCGATTGGGTGCAGATGCGCACATGTAATCAGGAGTAACGATGAAGAAACGACTGCTTTCCGGACTGGTTGGCCTCTTGGCGGCACAGCCAGCCCTTTCCCTGGACCTGGTAGAAACCTACGAGAAAGCACTCTCTTATGACTCCGGCATTGCTGCCGCCCGCGCGAGCTATGAAGCACAGCAGGCTGCCAGCGATGTCAGCCAGAGCTACCTGCTACCACAGATCGGGGTATACGGTGAAGGCAACCTGGTTGATCTTGATGGTTCCACTGCAGATTACAGTTACCGTGAACTGTCGTACGGCATCCAGCTATCCCAACCTCTGTTCCGTGCAGACATCTGGTTCCGCCATGATACCAGCCAGTTCCAGACAGAATCTGCCCGGGCCGAATATAACCTTGCCCAACAGCAACTTATCCTGGATGTAGCAACCGCTTATTTCGACGTGCTCCGTGCTCAGGATACAGTCACCACAGCGGGTGCTACCGAATCTGCTATCCAGCGCCAGTACGAACAGGCTCAGGAACGCTTTGACGTTGGCCTGATCGCCATCACTGAAGTGTACGAGGCTCGAGCCAGTTACGACGACAGTAAAAGCCAGCGTATTGCAGCGGAGAACCAGTTGAACATCGCACGGGAGCAACTGGCAAGGCTGACAGGAGAGTATGCGGAGGAACTGGAAAATCTGCGCCAGAATTTCCCTCTAAGCCGTCCGGAACCCATGAACCCTGCCGCCTGGGAAGCCACAGCACTGGAACAGAACTGGTCAATCCAGTCTGCCCTGCACCTGCTTGACGCCAGCGAATCCGTCCTGAAAGAAGCCAAAGCCGGACATTATCCGACTCTGGACCTCAGTGCCTCCTATGGCGACACCAACATTGCCAACGGCACCAGCAGTCAGTTCGACGGCACTCAAGGCACAGTTGGCCTGACACTCAACGTCCCATTGTATGCCGGTGGCGGTATCCAGGCGGGTGTTCGCCAGCAGCGGTCACAGGTGACCGTCGCAGAGCAGACTCTGAATACAGTTCGTCGTGACGTTCGTGTTAACACCCGCAGCCTGTATCTGACTATTAACAACAACATTGAGACAGCCTCGGCTCTGGAGCGCACCATTATTTCCCGCCGTAGTGCTCTGGATGCCACCCGTGCTGGCTATGATGTCGGCACCCGGAATATAGTCGAGGTACTGGATGCGGAGCGGGCCTACTACGTAGCGCTGAGAGATTACGCCAACGTCCGCTATGACTATGTGAACAACACCCTCCAACTGAAGCAGGCTGCGGGCACCCTGAGCCCGGGAGATCTGATTGAACTGAACAACTGGTTAAGCGCCACAGCCCCTGGCATAGAAGCTCTGGCCAGTGACCAGGAGACTCTGGAAGACCCCGCCCGCTGAGTTACGCAGGAAAGGGCGAGAAAACCGGGTGAGGAGAAAAACTCCTCACCCAAAATCATCTTTGCTACGACCAATGCCCTGATTTCCTCAGACCCTCTCGATAATCCCGTCAACCACCCTGTCCAGCGCCCCCCTGTTTTTGTTGACCACAGAGAGTGCACGCTGGCCACTGGCTTTACGTTCACCTGCATCATTAAACAGCGTCAACAGACGATGATAAAGTTCATCGGCATCTTCGACCATTGTCACGCCACGATCGTCGAGAAGCCGCTGATATATGGTTTCAAAGTTGAACACCTGAGGCCCAGAGATTACCGGAATTCCCCAGCCTGCGGGCTCCAGCGGATTGTGACCGCCACGCTCAATCAGCGAACCACCCACAAATGCCACATCACTGGCACCATAAAGCATCATCAGCTCGCCCATGGTATCCCCAAGATAGACATCTGCACTGGAGGGATCTTCACCAAGAGATCTCCGAGCCAGAGAAAGTCTTTGCCTGCTCACCTTTTCCGTAACTGATTCAAAGCGTTCCGGGTGGCGGGGCACCAGTATCAACAGTGCATCCGGATGACTGACCAAAAGCTGCCGGTGGGCAGCCAGCAGCTGTACATCTTCACCTTCATGGGTGCTGCCGGCAATCCAGACCGGGCGTGAGGCAAAAGTTCCTTTGAGCTTTTGCGAAGCCTCCCGAACCGCGTCAGGAATATCCACATCAAACTTGACGCTTCCTGTGACTGCGACCTTGGATGCCGCAACGCCAATTCTGCGAAACCGCTCTGCGTCTTTCTCTGCCTGAGCGGCCACCCAACTGATACTGCGCATGATCGGCGCGACCAGACTTTTGATCCGTTCATAACCCCGGGCGGAGCGTTCCGAAAGCCTTGCATTGACAAGAAAAACAGGGACGCGACGGGAACGGCTCTGGCGTATCATATTCGGCCATATTTCCGTTTCCATGATAACCAGAATTCTAGGGTTGGTACGGTTCAGAAAGCGACGTATCGAGCCCGGGGTATCATAGGGCGCGTATGCATACTGCACCTGATCACCAAACATTTTCTTGGCCTGAGTAAGACCTGTATCTGTCATAGCGGTCATCAGAATGGTTATCCCGGGACTGCGGGCAAGCAGACGCCTCACCATAGGCGCAGCCGCAATGGTCTCACCAACTGATACCGCATGCACCCAAACCACAGTGCCACTGATCCGGGGAAGGAACCCCAGGCGTTGCTGCCAGTTTCGGCGCAGTTCCGGGGCCTGACGGCCCTGCCACCACAAACGCAAAAGAATAAATGGAAGCAGCACCCGTATAAGCTGTGAATAGATAAATTGAAGCACGCAGGACTCCCGGCAAACCAGTGCGCTATCATATCTTAAACCCTGTTGATTTGCTTCTGACTGACCCTGCCGGGCACCATAGCCAGGCCAGTCACTTACTAACCTCTCAGGACCTGTTTCCAGTGAAGAAGAAATACCGCCGGCAGCCACGCAATACCAATTATTCGGCATATCGCCACCCTCGCTGGTGGCTGACCTGGGCCGGAATTGCGGTTATGTGGTGCGTGGCTCATCTCCCGATCCGGTTTCAGTGGTGGCTCGGAAAATGGGCCGGCATGCTGGCCTGGAGACTTGCCCCAAGGCGCCGCCATATCGCCGAGGTGAACATTCGGCTGTGCTTTCCGGAACTCACCCGGGCGCAACAGGACGAGTTGGTTCGCAATACGTTTATCGCAAATGGCATTGGACTGGTCGAGCTTGGAATTGCATGGTTCCGAAACCCTGCAGAGTTCACTGGTATAACGGAAGTTCATGGCAGGGAGCACCTTGACAATGCCCTCGCCGAAGGCAATGGAGTGCTGCTGCTGGGCGGCCACTACAGCACACTGGATCTCGGCGGCAGCCTGATTACCGAGTATATTGAAGCGGATGTAATGCAGCGGGATCACAACAACCCGCTAATGAATGCCGTCATGACCCGGGCACGGGGGCGTCGGTATGGAACAGTTCTGGGTGCCAGGGATCTTCGCGGCTTGTTCCGGAGCCTGCGAAATAATCGCACAGTATGGTATGCGACCGATCAGGACTATGGCCGCAAGGATATAGTATTTGCGCCATTCTTTGGTATTCCGGCCGGAACAATCACTGCTACGTCACGAATTGCGGCACGGAGCCACTGTAAAGTTGTACCTTTCAGCCATTTCCGGCGAAAAGACAGGCCCGGTTACGACATTTATTTTCACCCGCCGCTGGAACCATTCCCCAGTGGTGACGACCTGCGGGACGCAACTATGATCAACGGAATTCTTGAGAGAGAGATACGACGCGCCCCGGACCAGTACCTCTGGATGCACCGGCGCTTTAAAACGCGACCGGACAAGGACGACCCGGGCTTCTATGGCGACAAATAGAGAGTCAGCGGCACCCATAATCTGGCTGCTCACAGACAACAAACCGGGACACCGGAATCAGTTGAGAGGCCTGGGCAACCGCTTGCGGGTCAAAGCTGGTGCCAGCCTGTTCTGGATCAATGCTGACGACGTTGGTGTTCCCTTGTGGCGCGCGCTATTGGCTATACCACCACCACTGGACAAGGCACTGCCCCACCCGGATCTGATCATCGCTGCCGGCACAGGAACTCACAGGCTCTTGCTCGCCCTGAGGCGTCTCAGGAACACAAAAACCTTGATCATCATGAAACCAGGATTCCCGCGTACGTGGGTCGATGGCGCCATTATTCCAGCCCATGACGGGGTCGCCCAGAACAAGGATACGCTTGTCACAGAAGGTGTCATTAACACGGTTACACCCCTTGCCAGAATTACTGACAAACCGGAAGCCTTGTTATTACTGGGGGGACCGTCCCCGCATTTTGACTGGGACGACGACGTCGTTTTCGGACAAATCACTCATCTTATTGGCAAATACACCCAATGGCGCTGGACGATCAGTGGCTCCAGGCGCACACCGGAATTGCTCAGGGCAAGGCTGGATGAACTTGTAGGGCCCCGGATCACCGTGGCAGACCCCGACAGTACCCACGAGGACTGGCTCAGCCATCAAGTTGCTGCATCCAGAGCCATCTGGGTAACCCCGGACAGCATGTCTATGGTGTGCGAAGCCGCAACATCCGGCGTCCCAACCGGACTGTTCCAGCTATCCGAACACCCGGACAGCCGGGTTGCAAGCGGCGTCCAACGACTGGTCGAAGCCGGCTATGTGGCGCGCTGGAGCGATCATGCTACGGTAATGGGCGGGAAAACCGGGCAGGAGAAGCCTCTCTGGGAAGCCGACCGGGCGGCACAATGGGTAATCCAGCGCTGGCTCTCACCGGATGCCGGTAAAAAACGAAAAGAACAAAAGAGGAAGACTACTTGAGAATCCTTCAGGCACTGCCGGCGCTATACAGTGGCGGTGTGGAAAGAGGAACCGTGGAATTTGCATCTGATCTGGTACGACGCGGCCATGAGTCGTTTGTTGTGTCCAGCGGAGGTCCGCTGGCGAAACGCCTTCAGGAGCAGGGTTCAACTCATATCCAGATGCCCATTCATCGCAAATCGCCCGCATCGTTCGGCCAGATCCTGCCTATGCGGAAGCTGATCCGGGACCTGCAGCCAGACATTATTCACGTGCGCTCCCGCATGCCTGCATGGATTGTGCGTCTGGCATGGAAGGCGTTGCCCGCGCACCAGCGCCCGGCGATTGTTTCAACCTTTCACGGCATGTATTCCGTTAACCCGTACAGCGCCATCATGGCGCAGTCAGATCACGTGATTGCGGTTTCAAACTGCGTGCGCGGCTACGTGCTCCGGAATTTTCAGGTTCCGGAACAGAACCTGACCGTGATACAACGTGGCGTAGATGTCGACTACTTTCAGCACCGGGCATTGAGTACTGAGTGGCGACGCACTCTGATTACACAGTTCCCGCAACTTGAGAACAGGCGCATTCTGATGATGCCTGGCCGTATTTCCAGATGGAAAGGCCAACTCCAGTTTCTTGAGGCAATGGCGGAAATTACCCGCGAAAAGCCCGACTGTCACGGCATCATTGTCGGTGGTGTGGAGCCAGGAAAAGAGCATTTCATGGGAGAGCTTGAGCAACACAGGGCCAGACTCGGGCTTACCGACAAGGTCACTTTCCTCGGGCAACGGGATGACATGGCAGAACTCTACCTGTTCTCTGACCTCGTCTGCCACATGTCGACAAAGCCAGAACCCTTTGGCCGCACAGTTACCGAAGCACTATCATCAGGCACACCCGTCGTCGCATTTAACCGTGGCGGCGCAGCAGAAACATTGCAGGCATGCTTTCGAGACGGGCTGGTAACGCCCGACGACACTCAGGAGTTCGCCAAGGTTACCCTCAGGCTACTGAGCGCAGAAACACCAAATATCGAGATCCCTTTCCGGTTCCGTCTTCAGGCGCAAACAGAGTCAACGCTGGAGGTTTACCGAAAAGTGCTCGGCAAAGCCCCTGCCCCATGATGACAACTCAATGACCGCGCCGCGCAGACTCACCATTGCCCTGATCATAGCTACCCCCGGCCAGGGCTGGGGCGGAATGGAGCAGCATACAGCGGACCTGTCAGAGGAACTGACCCGCCGCGGGCATGAGGTACATGTCCTGGCGCATCCGGACTACCAACAGCGCTTTCCTGCCACCGTTGATTTTCATGCTTTACCGGTCCAGCTGGGGCGGCGAAACCCCTGGCTTGCATTACGTTTGCGGCAAAGGCTTAGCAAGCTATCGCCAGACGTGCTTCACGCCCAGGGTAACAAGGCTGCAGCACTGCTCTCCGGCATAAGGAAATGTCATAGCATTACGGTTGGCACTGTCCACGGAACCAAATCCAGCCATAAATCTTTCCGCAAACTCGATGGCGTGATTGCCGTGAGTGAAGGAATCTGCCATGCACTCCAGCATCTCAACGCAAAGCTCATTCACAATGGAATCAAACCACAGAAAAGCAATACTGAAACGACCTTTCCAGTTCCTGAAGAGCCCATATTTGCGGTGTCCATAGGGCGTCTTGAGCCCGTCAAACAGTTTGAAAACCTTATCTCTGCATGGGCAAGCATCAAGCCGCCGATACCGCTTTATATTCTGGGCGATGGCTCGGAAGCCGGCAAATTAAAGGCACAGATCCACAGGCTTGGCGCTGAGCACCTTATTAAGCTCCCCGGCTATGAACGCAATCCGGCCCCCTGGCTTGCCCGGGCGGCCGTGTGCCTTATCAGCTCTCAGCGGGAGGGCTTTCCCTATACACTGGTAGAAGCGCTGATGGCCCGGTGCCCGGTATTGTCGACGCCGGTAAATGGTGCGGCTGACCTTCTTCCCGCCGGTAGTCTTGCAAAGGCAACAGATCTTTGCTCGCTGCAAACACTTCTTTCAGGGCAACTTCAGGATCTGGGAGAACTTAAAAAGAGCCAGGCAGCGTGCTTTGAATACGCCTCACAAGAGCTGACACTGGACGCAATGGCAAGCCAGACAGAAGATTTCTATTACGAACTTCTCAACAGGAAACCCCGATCCTGAGCAAATTCAGCACCCTGTCAGCAATAATGCGATGGCCCCGGGTTGTCAGATGTGTGCCGTCATCCATCAGGCAGACCTCAACATTACTCCAGAGTTCGTCCCAGGCATCAGCATAGATAGCATTCTGCTCCTCACAGGCAAGTGCGGAAAGAGCTTCGTTATATTGCAGAATTCCCGGATTCCGGGCGATATCGCGGTTCGGCGCCGTAGCCACAAGCACGAACTGACTGCCAGGCGCCGACCTGAGCACCGCCCTAATGTTGCTGATGTATTCATCCAAGGGCACCACTTCGACAGCCCCGAGTTTCTTCTGGAGTTGAAGATGGCGCGCCCACTTTTTTAGCTTCTTGACCAGCTTCCTTGCCAGTTTCCGGCGCGGGTTGTCCGGGTAGTAAAGAACATAAGGCGCACCACGAAAAGTCAGCCACGAATCAACCAACCCGTACTGTATGAAAACAAAGGCGTATGCCGAAGGTGGGAACTCATTAGCGTACTCAAGTAACTCACGGGTGGTACTCATGGTATGCCCGCAATTGTCCAGCCCCATGTCCATGGCGCCAGCCACAAGCTGAGCCCATACAGGGCCGTCAAGGGTCCGGAAACCCTCTGTGTTACAATCTCCGAATGCCACACAACCTTTGCCGGCCTTCAACACACTCATTGCATTAAACTCCTGACGTGATCGGAATGGATTAACATTAAACAGTGCCACTCCGGCAACCGTGATAAAACACCTGGAGAAAAAGCTCCGCCGTGATCGACCTTTCAGACCAGAAACCCTTTGCATCAGGATACAACCGCCACTGCTATTGGCATCCGGAAATTCCCGGCCGGTGCCTCAAGGTAATTCGCCCGGAAAACGTAGAGGCCCGGTATCAAAGGCAGCAACCCCTTAAGAAAGTCCTGGGGAAATCCCGGCTGAACGACAACAAACAGGAACAGCTTGCGTATAAGCAGAGTGCGATAGTGTCGTCGATAAAGCAGGGCCATGAAAGCATCATCTGGCTTCATCTCCCACGATTCTACGGCGAAACCCGGACCTCTCTGGGCGCCGCAAACGAAAGCGAAGTTCTTCTCGATGACCAGGGAAATCCGGCTCAGACACTTGAGAGCTACCTGCAGCAACGCGGCTTCGACGAACCTGTAAAAGCAGCTGCAGCACGCTTTTGTGAATGGCTTGAGGCGACAGGCATACTTACCCGTAATCTGCTACCGCACAATCTGGTTATCGCTCAGCGGGGCGGTCAACCCGAGTTATTCCTGGTCGATGGACTGGGCGCGCCCAATATCCAGAGCAGGCTTTCAATCATTCCTGCCTGGCGAAAGCGGTATATTTCGCGTCGGGTCAGGCGCTTTTACAAGCGTATTACATGGGAACTGAGTGATAGAAAAGAGACCTGGGAGGCATCACAACGGTTGTAACTTGTCCAGGGACACAACAACACAGCGCAGGCTCGCTGTTGATAATCGTTCCATATGGTAAGATTTCGCAATTCAGCCAACTATTCACAAAAGCTTCCACACACTCATGCCCGGAGTAAGCTCATGATTCACCCCGTCATTATGGCTGGCGGCACCGGTTCGCGACTTTGGCCACTTTCACGACAACTGAACCCGAAGCAGTTTCTTAAACTGACAGATGGCCCGCTCTCGATGCTGCAGTCTACTGTGGCCAGACTTGACGGAATGGAGGTTCAGAAGCCACTCCTGATCTGCAATGAAGAGCATCGTTTTCTGGCTGCGGAGCAAATGCGGCAATCAGGCTACGAGGATAGCCGGATAATCCTTGAACCCTGCGGCCGCAACACTGCACCCGCCATCGCGCTGGCTGCGCTTCAGTTATGCGAGAACGCCGAAGGCGATGACCCGCTTATGCTGGTGCTTGCAGCTGATCACCTGATCAAAGATGTGGAAGCCTTCCAGAAAGGCGTAGAAAAAGCGGTACCTCTGGCCAACGAGGGCAAGCTTGTTACTTTCGGAATTGTTCCTCAGCAACCGGAAACCGGATACGGTTATATACATCGCGGCGGCGAACTTGCTGCAGATTGTTATTCCGTTGACGGTTTTGTGGAAAAGCCTGACATTGAGACCGCAAAAACCTATCTCGCATCCGGTGAATATCTCTGGAACAGCGGAATGTTCCTGTTTAGCGCACGGCAGTATCTGGCTGAACTTGAGCGGCATCGCCCCGACATTCTGTCTGTCTGTCGCGAAGCAATGACCGATACCTGTGCGGACCTTCATTTTATCCGGGTGAACCTGGAACTATTCGCCAAATGCCCGTCGGAGTCCGTGGACTACGCGGTCATGGAGAAAACTGATCACGCTGCCGTAGTATCCCTGGACGCAGGGTGGAGTGACATTGGATCCTGGTCGGCACTTTGGGATGTCAGCGAAAAAGACTCCGATGGAAACAGCCTGAGCGGCGACGTGATAGCTCACCAAACCAGTAACACCCTCGTTCGCGCAGACAGTCGCCTTGTAGCGACAATCGGAGTTGATGATCTCGTGATAATCGAGACCAAAGATGCGGTGCTTGTTGCTCATAAAGACAAGGTGCAGGACGTAAAAGCTGTGGTAGAACAAATTCGCAGCGATGGCCGTCACGAGCACATGAATCACCGGGAAGTTTATCGCCCCTGGGGCATCTACGACTCGATAGACAGTGGTGCCCGCTATCAGGTAAAGCGCATCACAGTAAAGCCCGGCGCAAAGCTGTCCGTTCAGATGCACCATCATCGGGCCGAACACTGGATTGTTGTCAGCGGCACGGCTCGAGTGACCAATGGTGAAAAAACCTATCTGGTGACAGAAAATCAATCTACTTATATTCCCATAGGCCAGGTGCACTCTCTCGAAAACCCCGGGGTTATTGATCTGGAACTGATTGAAGTGCAATCCGGCTCCTATCTCGGCGAGGATGACATTGTCAGATATGAAGACCGGTACGGCAGAAAATGAGCAAGCTGAAATACCTTATTGTCGCAGGTCTTCTCCGTATCGCGGGCTGCCTGTCTCTCGCAAACGCCCAGAGAATCGGCAAGTTTGTAGGCCTGCTTATGTGGAAATTCCCAACCCAGCCTCGAGAGGTTACTGACATTAACCTCTCGATTTGCTTTCCGGAACTGTCACAACCCGACCATGCAGCAATGACAAAAGAGTCTCTGAAGAATACAGGGATGACAATGCTTGAGGTTCCGTTGATGTGGGAGTGGCCGGTTGAAAAATGCCTTGATCTGATCAGGGAAACAGAAGGGCTGGAGCTCATTGACGAAGCAATGTCTGATGGCAGTGGGCTGATCCTGCTAGCCCCCCATCTCGGGAACTGGGAACTGGCAGGTCTGTTTTTCTCATCCCGCTACAAAATGGCTGCACTGTATAGCCCTCCAAACATGCCGGAGTTTGAAGACTATATGATCCGTGTCCGGGGGAGGCTGGGGTCAGAGCTCGTTCGTGGCGACAGGCGCGGACTCGGAAGGCTGACTTCAATTCTTCGGGAGGGCGGTGTTGCAGGCATCCTTCCCGACCAGTCCCCTCGCGGCAAAGGCAACGCTTTTGCCCCGTTTTTTGGCATGGAAGTCAAAACCATGACCCTGGTATCAAAGCTCATGCAGCGAACCGGTGCCAAGGCACTGGTTACCTACGCCGAAAGGCTTGAGAATGCCGAAGGCTTCCGGGTAGTCGTGCGTCAGACCGAGCCGGACCTTGACAGCAAGGACGCCGTGACAGCAACTACAGCGCTGAACCGCACGATCGAACAATGTATCCGGAACATTCCCGGGCAGTACCAATGGGAATATAAACGCATGCGGCACCGGCCAGCCGGCGAAGTCAACCCTTACAAACCGGACCGGATATGCTGATGCTTTGCCTGTCGGACAGTCCAACATGATCAGTCACATCAAAAAACCTATTCCCCTGCTTTTTGTGCTCGGTATCGCGGGCGCACTTCTGTCTTCCGGCATTCTGACAGCCGCAACCGCACTGCTTGCTATAGCAGGCCTCGTAATCAGCTACCGGAAATGCCTGTATCAAGCCGGATGGGACAAGCCAAAAGAGCTACGTTTACTGCACTTCGCGTTCTGGTTTTTTGTGCTCGTGAGCTTTTGCTCCTGGGCAATCGAGGGCTTCGGCTACGAGGGTGGAAAAACTCTTGCGACCCACGGCCGTTTTATCCTGTTCTGGCCGTTGGTTGTTGCACTGAGTTACGCCCGACTGGGTGCGAGCACACTATTTACTGCGGCGGGACTGGCGGCAGCATCCGTTATTGGCATAATGGCAGCCACGCTGATCGCAAACCAGGGCCCGCCAGACGAACTTTTGAACAGCCCGTTCAGCAGCGGCCTGAATCCGGTGATTTTTGAACACATTGCGCTGCTGAGCAGCTTGCTCGCTCTGACCGGCGGACTGTTTTTCTTCCGTAGCAAACGCACCCCTCTTGCCTTTCTCCTTATCATTGCCGGGGCGGCCGGCGTTGCGATTGCCATGCTATCGCAAACCCGAAGCAGTCTGATTGCCCTGCCCTTGCTTCTAATTCTTCTGGTTCCGCTTCTCAACAGAAATCTTCATGTCATCAGTATGGTCACAATTCCAGTGTTGCTGGCGGCCGCTATCGCAACGAATGACCACAACGACCTGCTCAGCATTGCCGCCGCCAGCAGCATTCCTGGCATTCTCAGCCGGACTTTCCTGATTTTTATACCTCTGGCAATTTTTGCGCGACACCTGTCCAGTACTCATACAGCTACGGCACATCTTGCAGCAGCAGGCTCGATGGTCAGCGTTGGCTACCTCATGTTCGGATTAGCAGGGGGGACATTTGACCACCCCCTGCTCCTGACTTTCTACCTGCTGTCTGTTGCGGGTATTGCCGCAGCCATGTTCAACGAACTGAGTACATCTTATGTGCGGCAACGGACTAAAAAAGTATCGGCAACAATTATCACGAAAAACGAGGAAGACAATATTGCCGATTGCCTGAAGTCGGCCAGGCTGGTTGCTGACGAGATTATCGTACTTGATAGCGGAAGCACCGACAGAACAGCTGAGATTGCAAAACAGTATGCAGACATCGTTGAAATCACCGACTGGCCAGGCTTTGGAATCCAGAAACAGAGAGCCCTGGAAAAAGCTACTGGCGATTGGGTGCTGTCACTGGACGCCGATGAGCGCATAACACCGGAACTGGCCCGAGAGATCAATCACAAGCTTGCCGACCCGGATGCCGATGCCTACAAACTCCCCTGGGCCGTCACCATCTATGGCGCCCGGCTGGATTTCGGCCGCAGTGGCCGGGCACCTCTGAGGCTGTTTCGGCGTGAGGGCGTGCGGTTTTCTGATGCACTGGTTCACGAGCGCATACTGATCCCGGCGGGCCGAAAAACCAAAACCCTGCGAGGCCGACTGACCCACTATACCCATAGAGACTTTGGTCACTCGCTGGAGAAGAGCGCCAAATATGCCTGGCTGGGATCGCTGGAAAAGCACCGGAAGGGCAAAAAAACGCGCACTATGCTTTATCCCACCCTCCGAGGTTTAATGACCTTTGTACAAGTCTATTTTATCCGGTTCGGATTCCTTGACGGTGCGGTAGGGTATCTCACCGCAGTCACCTATGCACAAGTGACCTTTAACAAATACGCGGGTTTATGGACGCTGAGCGGCTCTCCCGAGTCTGCCCGGGGCGGGGTTAACAAACCTCAGAGATAAACAGGCCTGAGCCCGGGTAGCGGAGCCTTCATTCAACACTCCCTCCGGGCCTGAACTCAATGGTCTCTACACCTGCATGACCCAGTATTTGCCAAAGCTCGTCAGGATGATGAATAGCTTCGGAGATACCTTTATCTTCAATGCGGTAAACGGAAAGCTCCGGAAATAGCTTCTTTAGCGAAAACAGTGCCGTGGAAGTAAAGCCGTAAAAGGCTTCGATTCTGTCATCTGACAACGCCATTGCAATTTCGATAGGCATGGAATTCGACTGGATATTAACAGGTACCCCTTCGAAACAAGGCGACAACAACTCCAACCGCTGCTTTCTATGCATAAAATAGATCAGTGGTGTGTCAGGGTGACGGCCCTTCAAGTACAGAAAATGCTCCCTCAGGCGTTCCAGAAGAGCCTGTTTTCCATGATTCTGCCCCAAATAGCCAACCCCGTTAACTTTCGGGCAATCGGTTCGGCGCTGGTTGAGACCAAACAGCTCCCTGAACACCTGAAAATGGTGCTGCACGATGTCTACAGATTCGATAGGGGACAGAGGAAAGCACGTGAAAAATGTCATTTTTTCCTTCCGAAGCGGCGCAAGCCGGATACCCAGCATGGCCAGCAGCCAACCTTTCCGCTTCGAGATTTTTGACGCCACCATACCTCGCTTTGCTGCATCGTAGCAGAGAACCGTAGCGCCAAGCCCATCGTCCAGGAAAACGATTTCCGACGACACAAGAGCACGAAAAAATATTTCGTGCATCCAGCTTCCTTTATTTCCGACAAACAGCCGGTTGAGCCGTTGTTTTTTCAATCTGCAAAGAAGCAGCCAGAGCCAGACATAAAACAGCCGCTTTGGCAGCCATATCACCTCCCCTGACCAGTCGAGTTTCGCTATCAGGAACGCCATCTGTTGTTCCGTTGCCTTATTATCAGGGCGAACGATAACCAGCAGTGGATGTTCAACATCATAGTATGATCGCGCCTCTCCACAGCCTATAAGCTGAAACGGAGTGCTGGCCAAAAATACATCCAGACCGCTCATGAATGGTCCTTTTCCGGGAACTCTGTCTCCAGTTTCGACATCAAGATACCGTTAGTTAGTCAGGCGTTTTCGCCAGCTCTCTGCGCAGGCGACGTCGGACTTTGAGTTTCCTGATCAGATTCAACGGCTTGTTTTTTAAAGTGTGCACTTTTTCGGCCAGGAACTGATCAATCGCATCCAAAACCCTCTCGCTCGAACGCCCGTCAACAAACTCATGGAGATCCCGGCACAGACGCCTTTGTGCTTCAAGAAGTCCTTCCGGGCGCTGAACCGCCTGGGAGAGCCCAGCCTCTAACAGGTCAACGTCTTGCACATCTATAAGATATGGCCCCGGCATTTTTGTGCGGAAAGTCACCACAGGCCGCTGGAGAAACATGAATTCAAACATAATGGACGAAGTGTCACACAGCATGAGATCGGCTTCAGGCAGTAGCGGAATCAAGTCCTCATCACTCTCGACGAACCTCAGGTTGGCACCCCGCATTGACCGGTAACGTTCAACGGTACTCTCGTCCATCTTCGGATGCAGTGTCACAATAAAACGCCACCGCCCACTCTGCGAAAGTTCCTCGATTTTGTCCGCCAGCTGCGGAGCACAAGTGACCGACCGGCTGAAGGTTGAGGCAAAAAATACCGTTGGAGGTTCATCCTCAGCACGGACCCGCTCACCACCAACGACATCTTTCAGCAATGGATCGAGCTTGGGCCAGCCGGTTTTGGCGACCGAAAAATGTCCCAGTTCTTGCGCTAAAGCCTGAAATTTTTCGGTATCCCCCTCAGCCTGAGTACAGTAAAGATCAAACCAGCCACGAATCCGGTAGTGGTCACTTTCATCTTCACTTTTGTGTCCACGCTTGTTTCTCGCCATTCCATGGAATACTTCTACTTTTATACCCGGAAAAAAGTAAGGCACCCAGTCGCCCGGCACAAACGTCGCCGCCGCCCCATAGGCTTCCACCTCTTTGACGGTCTTCAATCTCTTCTCATCAGGCTTCAGGGGGGCCGTTGAACACCCGGCAACAAACCATGCAACCTCGTCGCCCCGGCGCCGGATTTCCGCCTGCAATGGGCGCAGAATCGAATAGGAGTAAGGTTGATTAACGAAGAAAAGGTAGCGGCGCATTCAGTTCTGCCCCGTTAACCCGCAATAGATGTTACCCATCTGCTGCACAGTCCGGGAGGTATGGAAATCCGTGTCTATCCGCCGGCGAGCATTACCTCCCATCCGCTCCAGGAGTTCCCTGTCCCGGTATAGCTTCAACAATGCATCACTGAGCGACTGCGCATCATTGGGAGGCACTACCAGCCCGCTCACACCCTGTTCAACAAGCTCAGGCATACCGCCAACATCCGTCACAACAGGTGTCACTCCGTAAGACATGGCCTCAATGACCGCGCGGGGCAAGCCTTCACGCTCCTTGGAGGGCAAAACAAAAATATCACTGGCGGCAGCAAGTGCGGGAGCATCTTTCCTGAACCCTGTGAAGTGCACCCGTTCAGGGTTAGGCAATGCCTGCACCTGTTGCCGAAGCGCTTCATTCCGGTCCAGATCCCCCACCAGCAACAAGTGAACAACAACATCAGAGGGTAACCGTGCCAGAGACTCCACAAGCACATCGAAACCCTTTCTCGGCACATCCCTTCCTGTGCAGCAAATCGTGAATGCGCCTTCAGGAATACCAAATTCCTGCAGGTCTGCAGGGGTATCCCGATACCACCCCAGATCATGCCCCTTGTATACTGTTTTCAGTTTCGAGGGCGGCAAGTGCAACCAGAGAAAATGCAATCCGGCGAGATAGTTCCGAATGGCCTCCGCCACACAAACGATACAATCTACTCTGGGGTGAAGGAAGGTAATCCAGGATTCCGGGTTGAGGTAACTGATGTTGCCAATGATGCCCCGGTAAGCAACTATCTTTATCGGCATCCCGCGGCTGGCCCGCAACGCACAGGCAAGAGCGCGTGGATTGAATGCATGCACAACATCGTACGCTCCAGTCTCCAGCACTTTGCGAATAGCCGCAGTTCCTTCTTTATCAAAGCGATTTTTCAGGGCAATCTGACCAGCAATCAGACCGGCATGGCTCAACCTCTCAAAGTTCGCGCCATCCGGGTTCGCCATAACATCTATGGGGAACCCTTCATTTCTCAAGCCGATAAACAATTCGCTTTCCGGCCGGTCACATTTGTCGGTCAAACAAAGAATTCCGGGGCGCTTTGCTGGGGACTGTATTTCAATCAAACCCGATTCCTTCTACTCTATTCGTGACGCCGTATTGCACTGCTATTACGGCATAGTATCCTCTGATTGCACAGTTTACTGCCTGGCAAAAAGAAAGTCCTGAACAACCGTGCCGGGGCTATTTATCAGCAACCAACTTACGTCTGGAAACAATAGATGATCCTTCTCGATTGCACGTTAAGAGACGGTGGTTACTACAATGCCTGGGACTTCCACCCCACTATGGTTCAGTCATATCTGGCTGCTATGCAGGCAGCAGGAGTCGATGTCGTTGAGCTGGGTTTCCGCTCGCTGAAGACCAATGGATTCAAAGGCGCCTTTGCCTATAGCACTGATGAGTTTCTTTACTCACTGAGCATCCCGCCAGGCATGAAAGTCTGCGTCATGGTAAATGCCTGTGAGCTTGTATCGCCTGATTTGTCTCTGGAAAATCTGTCGACACTGTTTCCTTGTGGAGCCGACGACTCACCAGTTGGTTTGGTCAGAATCGCCTGTCACGCGCATGAGTTTGAAAAAGTCCTGCCTGCTTCGCGCTGGCTGCAGGAGCATGGATACAGGGTCGGATTCAATCTCATGCAAGTTGCCGATAAACCACACAACGAGATCATACAACTGGTACAGCAGGCCAATGATTTCCCCATCGACGTTCTCTACGTTGCCGACAGCCTGGGAAGCATGAGCCCGGACGAGACCCGGAACCTGGTCGAATCAGTCAGAGACGGATGGCAGGGAGCCATAGGCATTCACACTCACGACAACCAGGGGCTTGCGCTGCAAAACTCCCTTGCTGCAGCAGAGGCAGGTGCAACCTGGGTTGACGCAACCGTGACCGGAATGGGGCGGGGCCCGGGCAATGCAAAAATGGAAGAACTTCTCATTGCCATAGCAGACGAGCTGCCAGAACAGCCGAACCTGATACCTCTTCTGGCCCTGATCCGCAGACACTTCCAGCCAATGAAAGAGCATTATGGCTGGGGCACGAACCCCTATTACTATCTGGCGGGAAAGTACGGGATCCACCCGACATACATCCAGTCCATGCTGACAGACTCACGATACACAGAAGAAGACCTGCTTGCAGTTATTGACCGGCTGCGAGTAGAAGGAGGCAAAAAATTCAGCCTCGACACTCTTGATGCCGCTCGCCATTTTTATAAGACGGAAACGACGGGGTCCTGGAACCCCGTCGAGCTATTCAAAGACAAAACCATTCTTTTGCTTGGAACCGGGCCCAGCGTGCGGCAATACAGCAAGGCGCTTGAGAGTTACATTGAACGCCACCGCCCCGTTGTTGCAGCATTGAACGCACAGCAGGATATTCCGGCGGCACTGATTGATGTAAGGATTGCATGCCACCCAATGCGCCTCCTCGCAGATTGCGACGAACACGCACGCCTGCCGCAACCTCTGATCACCCCTGCATCCATGTTACCGCCCGAGGTAAAGCGGGCTCTGGGCAACAAGTCCATTCTCGACTATGGTCTCAGCGTCGAGGCAGATACCTTCAGGTTTTCTTCAGAAAGCTGCGCCGTACCCTCATCTCTGGTTGCCGCATACGCACTCGCCGCAATTGCCAGCGGTGGCGCATCGCAGATTCTCATGGCCGGATTTGACGGCTATGACTCTGACGATCCCCGGTCTATCGAGATGAATCAGATCATTAATGCATACTACAACTCCGGGGGAGCAACACCGCTAATGGCCGTCACGCCGACGCGCTACCGACTCCCCATTCAGTCCATCTATTCACTCTGAGGCATCCATGAGAAGCGTCGTACTGATTCCCGCTCGCTATGCGTCGTCCAGATACCCTGGCAAACCTCTCGTCAACCTGATCAACAAGCCAATGATTATCTGGGTTGCGGAACTCTCAGCCCGTGCTGTCGGCCGCGAACACGTCTACGTGGCCACGGATGACGACCGTATTGCCAATGTCGCGAAAGCGGCCGGTTTTCAGACTGTAATGACCAGTCCGGAAGCTCTGACAGGTACCGACCGGCTTGCAGAAGCTGCGGAGCAGATCGATGCGGACATATTTATCAATGTCCAGGGAGATGAGCCATTGGTCATGCCAGAAGATATCCTGAGAGTCCGGGACGCAAAGCTGGCCGACATGGACTCGGTTATAAACGGGTTTAGCTGGGTATCCGGGCAGGAAGATGTTCACAGCGTTAATATCCCTAAGGTCATTACCACCGAAGACAATCAGCTCGTTTACATGTCCAGACTGGCCCTGCCCGGTTTTAAAGATCCGGAAAATGCACCACAAGCCTACAAAAAACAGGTATGTATTTACGGTTTCAGTAAACCTCAACTGGCAGCATTCAGACGGTTTGGGCGGAAAAGCCTGCTGGAGAAGTCCGAGGACATAGAAATCCTGCGTTTCCTCGAACTCGGAGTGCCAATAAAGATGATAGAAACTCACCCGGGCAGCCTCGCTGTCGACGTTCCGGAAGATGTACCTGGTGTAGAGGCGGCACTAAGGAAGCGGCTCTCATGATTCGTGGAAAATCGGAATACCGGACTCTGATTTTTGACTGTGACGGGGTGGTTCTGGATTCCAACCATCTCAAGACTGACGCCTTCTTCAAGGCTGCTCTTCCCTATGGCCAGGATCTGGCTTGTGCGCTCGTGGATTATCACCGTAACAATGGCGGCATCTCCCGGTATCGCAAGTTTGACTATTTCCTCAGCCATCTGGTTCCCGAGGGAGCCAGAGGTCCCTCCCGCGAAGAGCTCCTGGCAGAGTATGCGAAGCTGGTATTCAACGGATTATTGTCATGCGAGGTTGTTCCCGGCCTGGACCAGCTAAAAGCATCCATGCCTGATTGCCGGTGGCTGATTGTCTCAGGAAGTGACCAGGACGAACTCAGGACAGTTTTCGGGAAGCGACAACTCGCCCCCCTTTTTGAAGGAGGAATATTTGGCAGCCCGGATAGCAAAGATCAGATCCTTGCCCGCGAGATGTCCAGAGGAAACATTCTCCAGCCAGCACTCTTTCTGGGTGATAGCCGTTATGATCATGAGGCTGCCAGAAACGCGGGTCTGGACTTTGTTTTTATCAACCAATGGACAGAATTCAGCGAGTGGCGGAATTACTGTCGCCTGAACAACATCGCGGCTCACCCGGCCTTGCCCTGGTAACCCTCTTTCAGCCCAACCCAGCGGTCTTCCAGACCTCCCGCATTCTCACGGGGCCAGCTCAGGCGCTCCAGAGAGCGATGAAGCCTTGCCAGATTTGCAGCTTTCCAGGAAGCAGCCCGGTTTGATTTTTCCCTGATCTCCCCCTTGTCAAAATCGATAAGATAAAAGCCGTCGTCCCGAACCAGAATATTGAAACAATTCAGGTCGGCATGACATACGCCGGCATCATGGAACCGGCGAAGAATCCCACCAAGGGACCGCCACCGATTTAAGGAAAGATCACCGATACGGTCGGCCAGCGGTGCAGAATCCTTCAACCTCTCAAGAAGGATTGCCCCCTGATAAAAGGTAGAAGCCGTCTTCCTGTAACCTGCTGCAATGGGCCGGGGAACGGGGAAACCATCATCGTGCAGTTTCAGCAGGAGCCGGAATTCCGCAAACGAACGAACTCGTTTTTCACCAAGATAGAGGTAATTGGATCTGGAGATTCGTGCAACAAGCCCTCCTCGCAAGTACTTTCGCAAGACTGCCGACATGTCCGCCGTCTCAACAAACCACGCCCCTCCACGACCGCCGCTGGTGACGGGCTTCGCGGCCACACCCCAGGCATCCGGATCAAACCATGCCGGAGTAACAATGGCCCCATAGTCCTCACGGGCTATAGAGACAAAGTCATGCTCTCGCGAAATACACACACCGTCGACCATCATAACTCTCGTTAAATTAATGAAATTGCGCTCAACCGCTCCGAACGATCTGAGACGATTTTCGCTGAGTCAGTTAGAATACTCCAAAGTTTATCAGTGATCGCAAGCAATGCTCCATGGAAGGCAATAACGGCTTAATGAAACCCAACAGGACTTCGGTTTAATGAAATCAGTCTGCATTCTTCGCCTGTCTGCGATAGGCGATGTCACTCATGTCGTGCCCGTTGTTCTCAGCCTTCAAGAGCAATGTCCGGGCATCCATATCACCTGGATTATCGGTAAAATCGAGTCACGCCTGATCGGTGACCTTCCCGGTGTCGAATTTATTGTATTCGACAAAAAGAGTGGCTGGCGCGGCTACGCTGAATTCTGGAAAAATATGAGGGGGCGCAGATTTGATGCTCTGCTGCACATGCAGGTTGCTCTCAGGGCAAACCTTGTTTCTGCCTGTATCCGCGCAAAAATCCGGGTGGGTTATGACAAAGCACGGAGCAAGGACCTGCATGGATTATTTGTTAACCGCCGGATTCCTGCCGCCACCAGACAGCATGTCCGGGACTGCCTTGCGAGTTTTCTGACACCTCTTGGCCTCAAACCCGCGCCGGCAAAATGGTTGATACCTGTTTCTGACTCCGACCGGAGCTTCGCATCAGCTTATCTGAGACAGGATCGCCGGAACCTGATTATCAGCCCCTGTGCCAGCCATATACTTCGCAACTGGTCACCAGATCGTTACGCGCTTCTGGCCGACCATGCAATCAGGCAACATGGAATGAACGTCATTCTGGTTGGCAGCCCTGCGACTTTCGAAATAGATTTTTGCAATTCCATTGCCAGTCAGATGCAGGAACCTGCCATTAACATCTGTGGTAAGGACACCCTCAAACAGCTGACGGCTTTAATGGCCGCCGCTGACCTTGTAGTTGCCCCGGATACAGGGCCCGCCCACATCGCCAGCGCAGTGGGCACCGACGTCATTGGTCTTTATGCTGCGAGCAACCCGCATCGTTCCGGCCCATACAACTCATTACCATGGTGCGTTGATCACTACGATGAAGCACTGGAGATCTATACCGGAAAGAACACTGAATCAGCCCGCTGGGGAGCAAAAGCAGAATTTGAAGGCGCCATGGATCTGATCTCGGCGGATGAAGTCTGTGCAAAGCTTGACGAGTGGATAGCCCAGCGGAGCTGCGGAAACATCCAATGACCAGCGTCGCGCCGACATCAACATTCAGGGCCTGGCTGTCCCTGAAGAGCCGCGCCGAAATGCTGTTCATCGCAGCCCTTGTGACCTATATATTCTGCTACCTCCCGGTCCTGGCAGCATACAGAGGCGCAGAGAGTGTAATGATTCTGACCTTTATCTGGCTGGTTTTCATTTCAGGCAGAAAAACAGGTTTGAGATCCCGTGTTATCCATGATCCTCTGTTCCTCTCATGCACAGTGATGCTGGGATTCCTCGGTCTTGCAAGGCTATGGTATTCCTACACTTTACCGCCGGGCATCGATCCGGGAATTCGTGAAACACGGTATTTCCTGAAGCCGGCAATGGTATTTCTCGTCGCCTTAGGTATGGGAGTGCTTGCGCGTCCTTATCGCTGGCACCTTCTGCTACTGAGTATGTCAGGGCTTGCTACCTACTTACTGACAACCGTTGGAACTGGCTACTGGACTCAAGCCTGGGAAGGAAAACGGACGGACTTTGGCATTCACAATGCCCAGCACACCGCCATGTTCCTGGGAACAGCCTTGATAGCCATGGTTTGTTTCACATCCCGGCTCGTTAAAACCTGCCCACCTCGTGGGCTCCGTACAGTGGCATTAGCTCTTGTTGTTATCACGTTTGCCATAGCGGCTTTCGTGTTTATCAGCACCCAGACTCGCGCAGCCTGGCTCGGCATCCTCACAGGCGGCACTATTGGCGTCGCAACCACTGCATGCCTCATATGGAAGAAAAAAGACTCTGCCCATGACCAGCGGAACAGTAAACCTGTTTTTATTCTGGTCTTATTGCTCTTGTTTGGCACCGTGCTTGCCAGCCTGAGCACTTCAGAACGGATTAAAGAATCCTATAACAGTCAAACGCTTTCTCTGGGTCAATACATCACCCTGGATAGCTCCCCTCCTGACCCACAGACCAGCCATGGTATTCGGCTACTGTCCTGGCGAGTCGCTCTGGAATGGTTGAAAGAACGCCCGCTGGTGGGTTGGGGGCCGGGCAGTGTCAAAGACCTGATTGACCAGTCCAGCTTTTTCTCAGACGGGTTCAAGCACAACTTTGGCCATATGCACAATTCGTTGGTTGAAAGCCTCGTCGCGAACGGATTGACAGGGACGTCAATTCTGCTGTCCATGATAATTTGGCTGGGCATAGCGACATTTATCGCCCATCGAAGAGGCCGGATGCCCGACGATGTTTTCATTTTCGCTCTCAGTTTTTTCGGATTCTGGACCCTCATAAACCTCTTTGAATCATACGTCCTTTACACCACAGGGCATTATATCAATGCCGTATTCGGTGGATTCATATACTCGTTCTATCTTCAACCGCAAGACGAGGAAGCCAGCAACCTGATGGGCTGTCACAATTGACTCAGGGTAATCAATACACTTAAATCGTATCTCTAGTATGCTTGCGGCCGCTACCCGATCACGATCATCTGTAGGTCTATCTATTCATTCTATCTGCGAGGAAAACCACATGGCTGACACACCTCAGGTGGCAGCATGCTGTGACGAAAACTACGCAACCTATGCAACAGTGATGATGCTTTCAGCGCTCCATTCCTGCCAGGGCAGCATTGATTTCCACCTCATCAATTGCGGGATCAGTCCGCACACCGTTGACGCGATGCAACAATGCATCGAAGATCACGGCGGCACTCTCATGGTTTATCAGCCAGATGACTCGTTGTACGAAGGGATTCCGGCAAGCAGATACGGAATTGCAACTTACCAGCGCATTAACCTTCCGGAATATATCCCGAGTCATATAAAAAAAATTATATATATCGACTCAGACACTCTGGTACTGAATGACCTGTCCGATCTTTGGCTGACCAATATGGAAGGCCAGCCTGTCGCAGCGGTAGAAAACCTGTCACCCAAAGCATGTATTGGCATCGGTGTTGAAAGAAGTGACTACTTCAATGCAGGCATATTAGTGATGGATCTTGAACAATGGCGAGCAGAAAACATTCATCGTGATGTAACAGAATATGCCCGTGAGCACGCGGGCAAACTTCAGTTTCACGACCAGTGCAGCCTGAACGCTGTGCTGCAAGGCCGCTGGACGAGGCTGCCAGTGCGCTGGAACATGCAGTCTGATATTTACAAGGTGGCGACCAAGTATGCTGATGGTTGCAGCTACTCCGTAGAAGAGCTTGAAGCAGCTATTCTGACTCCAAGCATTGTTCATTTTACGGGCAAAAAGAAACCCTGGAAAATTGTCTGTTTTCACCCATTTAAGGATTACTATCGGTTGTTTATCGGGAAGACACCCTGGGCTGATCAGCGCCCCCCTGACGATACCTTGCAGGCCCGGTGGACGTTTTTCACCGCATTTCGCCAGAACTGGAAATATTGGCGGCGCAAGAGTCAACTTTCAGAACGCTATCGGGTTAACCAAGTATTATGAGTAACTCAGAAATCAGAACAATCGCCACAGATCATGTCGGTATTGTGGCAAGCGCGGACGAGAACTATGCCCCCCACCTGGCAGTTCTGTTCACGTCTATCCTGAAAAACTGTCCAACTCCTCACCGGCTTCGACTGTTTTGTATCGACGGAGGCATCCATCCTGAAACACAGAGCTGGATGCAGGAGGAGGTGAAAAGGGCTGGCGGCGAAAATATCGACTTTGTGCGCATCGACAGAACCAAATACGACAATCTGCCTACGATCAAACACATAACTTCATCCGCCTACTACCGCATTTCAATCCCCGAGATTTTTGACAGCCAGGTTAAAAAAGTCATTTACCTGGACTGCGACATGATCGTGAGGGGCAACATTATTGATCTGTGGTCTATTGATATAGACGGCTACCATATCGGCGCAGTGGAGAATTTGTCGGGCCATACTTATCAGAAGCTTGGAATTCCCCAGAATGAATACTTCAACTCTGGAATGTTGCTGATAAACCTCGATCTATGGCGCCGGGACAAGATTCCCGAAAAGGTTTTCGCTTTCAAGCGGGATAACCCTCACCGCATCAGCACCAATGACCAATGCGCACTAAACGGCGTACTACACAAGTCATGGAAACACCTTGCCCTGACCTGGAATCATCAGACTGGTCTTTATCGTCCGGATGAGCAGATATGGGCTTTTGCGGAGCAGGATGTCAACGACGCCCTTATCGACCCCAAAATCATTCACTATATCGGGTGGGACAAGCCATGGCGAAAAGTCCGGTTCCACCCGCTTGCAGGCGAGTATGACCGCTATGCTGACCAGTTAACGCGTTCACCACGGGCGCAGCCTACAGCAAAAGATTATTGGTCAGCGTATTGCTCTGTCTCTCGACTGAAAAAACTAAAAAGGAGGCAATACTGGCGGAAGTGGTATGCAAGCAAAGGGTTTTCGTTATACCCGGCCAAACCATAAGGCTCAGCGTGTTGTGCAACAGCTGCCCGTGCATTGAGCATAATTCTGCAGGGCATGTTCCAGACAGGGATTGTCTGGCAAAGCTCGCGGCGCAATCGAATTGCCTGTGCGACTTTGTTGGGGCCATTCGCCCAAAAAGCATCGGCGACTAAAGAAAGTGACCGGCACAAAGTGGAGGGGGGAGCAGAGGATTAAATGCCCCCCGACATTCAACTACGGGCGGTATAGTCCTGGTAGGACTTCTCTTCTACAAACCTCGACCCGAGCGCAAGATTAATGTCTTTCTTCAGCGCTGCCCGCTTATCATTCGTAACATATACGGCACGAGCCAGCTCAATGAATCTGGGCCCAAAATTCTGTGCAGCCTCTTCATCCCGGATATCATCCTCAATAACCCAAAGCTCTTCATTAACCGCTTTCAGCTGTTTACGCAGATCGGCAATGGCGTTCTGATCCTTTACTGCCTCGTTCCAGGTCGCACTGAGTTCATCCAGTTCGAGCCGAACATTATGCAGCTTGGCTTCATCCTTGATACGTTCGGATTTGATTTCCAGAATAGTGATCTTATCGAGAACTTCGCCGAAAGAAACCGGAACTTTAATGACATCAGCCATTTTCTGCACCTGCCAATTTGATGAATTTAAAAACAAAGAAGCCGCCCGACTACCTGACAGCAGCGGACGGCTACAAAAAAAATTTACTCTCAGCTTTTGACCGACGTCAGCCAGTCGCTATGCTGCGGGAGCTTTCCTTTAACCGCATCGAAATACATTGCCTGCAGTTTTTCAGTAACCGGTCCGCGCTTACCTGCGCCAATAACACGACCGTCCAGCTCACGAATTGGTAACACTTCAGCTGCTGTGCCCGTAAAGAAGGCCTCGTCAGCAATGTATACTTCATCACGGGTGATGCGTCGTTCTTTCACAGGGATACCAAGGTCGCCTGCAAAGTCCAGGATCGTCTGACGGGTAATGCCTTCAAGGCAAGATGTCAGCTCGGGCGTATGCAAGACGCCATTACGCATGATGAAGATATTCTCACCGGAACCTTCCGCTACATAGCCTTCATTATCCAACAAGAGCGCTTCTTCACAACCACTGGCAATAGCTTCATTCAACGCCAGCATGGAGTTGATATAGTTGCCATTAGCCTTGGCCTTACACATGGTGATGTTGACATGGTGGCGCGTATAAGACGATGTGCGCACTTTGATGCCGATTTCTTTGGCTTCTGGCGACATATATGAAGGCCAGCTCCAGGCGGCGACCATCACATGAACTTTCAGGTTATCTGCACGCAGTCCCATTCCTTCTGAACCCAGAAAAACCATCGGACGCAGATAAGCTTCGTCGAGGTTATTCTCCCACACGGCCGCACACTGAGCTTCATTGAGCTCTTCTTTGCTGAAGGGGATTTTCATGTTCAGAATATGGGCAGACCGGAACAGTCGATCCGTATGGTCCTTCAGGCGAAAAATAGCCGCGCCATTCGCAGTGCTGTAGGCTCGCACCCCTTCAAAACAGCCCAGGCCGTAGTGCAGAGTGTGGGTCAGGACGTGGGTTTTGGCTTCGCGCCAGGGAACCATTTCACCATCCAGCCAAATAACGCCATCGCGATCAGCCATCGACATTCTTCGTTGCTCCTAAAAAAGCAGTTTTCGGGGATCGGATATTCTAGCAGGATTTTTTGGTAGAACGACACCCAGAGCGCTATCCCACCATGATTTTCTGCCAGACTGACCGGATATGCCGCCGCTCGTCCATAAATGCATCACCTGCCACCTGGCTGTTAAGGTTCTGGAGCGCCCGCCGGTGAATGCTTGAACGCAGGGCAATATAGGCTTCTCGTAGCCTTTCTGCATCTTCCACCGACAATACGCCGGCACTGCCCAGCTCTTCGAGTTGCCGGATATTGTCAGACCAGCGGGTCAATTCCGGATATGTTTCACACCATGCAAGTACGAGATATTGCACCATAAATTCGATATCCACTATTCCGCCAGCATCGTGCTTTATGTGAAAAACTTCCTTGCGCTGGCTTTCCGGGGTACCCAGGTTCGATCGCATTTTTTCACGCATATCCAGCACCTCCTGTCGCAGCGTGTTTTTGTCACGATGCTGGCAAAGAATATCGTGCCGGATTGCCTCAAAAGCCGCGAGTGTGTTGCGGCACCCTGCGACACCCCGGGCCCGGGCAAGCGCCTGGTGCTCCCATGTCCAGGCATCGCTACGCTGATATTTTTCAAAGGCCTGCAGAGAACTTACCAGCAGCCCCGAATTACCCGACGGCCGCAACCGCATATCGACATCATACAGCTGCCCCGAAGGAGTCTGTGCATTGAGTATATGAACAATTCGTTGCCCAAGGCGCGTATAGAACACTGCGTTGTCAATGGACTTGTCACCATCAGTTGCCAGCTCCGGGTCCGCATTATGAACAAATACCAGGTCCAGATCAGACGTGTAGCCCAGCTCAATCCCGCCCAGTTTTCCGTAACCAATGACTGCAAAATCCGTTTCATTGGATGCACCGTCAATCCCGCCCGGGAGGCCATGACGTGCGACCAGATTGGCAAAGGCCACATCAACAACGTGATCGAGAACAACCTCGGCAATCCATGTCAGGTAATCACTTACCTTCATCAATGACAAAGTGCCCTTCAGCTCAGATGCGGCGACGCGGAGCGAGTGGGCCTTTTTGAAATGCCTCAGAGATTCCATCTGGTTTTCCAGATCATCGTAGGAAATCCGAAGCATCTGCTGGCGCAGATCGTCCTGAAGCTCTTTTTTTGCGGGTGGGGTATACAGGCTTTCAGCATTAAGCAATTCATCCAGCAGAAGCGGCGTCTCCGCCAGCTGCCGCGCTATCCAGGGACTCTCGCTGCAGAGCTTGACCAGCTGGGCACGAGCCCCGGGATTCTCAAGGAGCAGAACCATGTATGCAGTTCGGCGCAAAATAGCTTCCACCAGCTGTAGCACCCGGGACAGGGTTTCTGAAGGATTCCTGACCTCGGCCAGTGCCGCCAGCAACACTGGCATGAACTGATTCAGCCGCGTACGCCCTTGCGTCTGCATTGTTTGAACCGTGCGACTGTCTCGCAAGCTACCAAGCAGAGCCAGGCTGCCAGCCGGGTCTTCGTATCCGTGCTGTTTCAGCCACTGCGCATCAGAGACCTCGTCAGCCTCTGCGAGCCAGAGTTCAAACCAGCCTTCATCAAGAGGCGACTGCGCGCCCTCCTCATCCTCTTCGGTGGCAATAATATTGGCGAAATGTGCGGCAACTTTTTCACGATGATGCGCCAGTTCTTGCCGACAGCCCTCCCAGTCTTCAAAGCCCATGATCAGCGCAACCCGCATTCTTGAAAGCTCATCTTCAGGCAACAGCTGGGTCTGTTTGTCTTCCATTCCCTGCAGGGCATGCTCCAGATTGCGGAGAAAAACGTAGGCGTCACGAAGTTCTTTAATCACCTGCGAGGGCAGAAGCTCAAGTGCCTCGAGTTCACTCAGGATTATCAGCAGCTCCCGCTGCTGCAACTCCCTGTCACGACCACCACGGATAAGCTGAAATGCCTGAACCACAAACTCGATTTCACGGATGCCCCCACTACCAAGCTTGATGTTGTCTTCCAGCCCTTTTCTCCGGACTTCACGGCTTATCATCGCTTTCATACTGCGCAGAGATTCAAATGCGCTGAAATCAATATACCTGCGATAGACAAATGGCCTGAGGCTTGCCATAAGAACCCGGCCGGCTGCCGGATCACCGGCCACCACCCTCGCCTTCACCATTGCGTAACGCTCCCAGTCACGCCCCTGGTCCTGGTAATAGGTTTCCAGTGCTGCAAAGCTCAGCGCAAGAGCACCACTCTGGCCATAGGGTCGGAGACGCATATCAACACGAAACACAAAGCCGTCGGCGGTAATCTGATCGAGAGCCTGAATCAGGCGCTGTCCCAGACGGATAAAAAACTGCTGATTATCGAGAGAACGCTTTCCACCTCGGGTTTCGCCATTTCCCGGAAAAGCGAAAATCAGGTCAATATCAGAGGACACGTTCAGCTCTCGCCCACCCAGCTTCCCCATTCCAATCACGATCAGCGACTGGGGCACGTCTGAGCCTGATACCGGGTCCACACCCCAGGGAGTACCGTACTGTTCACACGCCGCACTGTGCAGCCAATCAAGAGCCCCTTGAATGCACACATCGGCAAACGCGCTTGTTGCAGCCATGGTTTCCGATAAATCAGCCCAGCGCATCAGGTCCCGCCAGATAATGCGGAACTGTGTTTCCCTGCGGAAACGGCGCAATGCGGCATGCAAAGAGGGTTCGTCTGTTACATCCCTCAGGTATTCATTCAGCCGCGCCTGAAGAAAACCCGGAGTGGTCGGTTCACTCAGCGCCCGCGACTCCAACAGAAGTCGCACCTGTTCCTGGTGCCTCTCAATTGTCTGGCGCAGAAACAGGCTCCGGGCCATTGCCTGAGCGATTACTTCAGCCGATATGCAGGCATCTCCTTGCAGCCAGTCGGGCAGACCAGCCGGAAATACCGACGGCCAACTGGCAGCGACATCGGCTGCCAGATGCGACGGAAGGCAACTCCACGGCTCAGACATAATGCAAACCCCTGTTTCTCTGTTATATTTCCGTTACTGTATAACGAACTTACCCCAGACTGAACAGGCTAACACCGGATGCTGAAAAACCGCTTTCCTCTTAACGCCGAACATGGGCAGAGCCAGGTACCCAGAGGCGGACTGATTCGGAAGCGGGTAAAGCGCCTGTTCATGATCTTGATGGGACTGCTGGCCACCCAAATATTGATTATCTGGTCCGTTGAAGACCTGACTCTTTTTGAGTCACTGTGGATGACGATGACCACCATCGCCACGGTAGGCTACGGCGACTTCGCTCCCGTTACCTACGTCGGGCGGATCAGCACCATCCTGCTGATGTTCGTGGGCGCAATCACCATGCTGACACTGATTGTCAGCGATTTTATCGAATACCGGTTCTACCGCCGGGAACGCATTCTCACCGGACGCTGGATTTATAAAATGAACAACCACATTGTTATCATAAATACCCCGAAACACGGCGGCGTGACCTACTTCATGCGCTTCGCAACGCAGATCCGTTCGGTTGAAGGTTATGAAACCATTCCCATCATGCTACTTACCCGCGAATTTCCGAACGGCCTTCCTGCCGAACTGTCCGACCTGGGCATAGTTCACTTTCATGGATCGGGATTCGATCCCGAAGCCCTGAAAGCCGTGCACGCAGGAAGTGCAAAGTACATTGTTGTGCTGGCAGCCGATGAATCCGATCCTCACTCAGACAGCCTCACATTCGATATAGCCCACCGTCTGGGCGAGCTCAACCTTGGCCCGAAAACAACAGTAGAATGTGTAACAGACACCAACCGAAGCCGTTTCAAAGCGCTCGGGGTTCAGGCCGTTATACGTCCCGTTCGCACCTATCCTGAAATCATGGTACGCGCTGTGGTTGCGCCGGGGTCGGAAAAAGTGCTGGAAGACATGTTCAACTATGAGCAGGACCATCCGCACAGGTACGACCTGAAGCTGGACGACCTCAACTGGGCTGACATAGTCAGTGCTTTGATTCGCCACGGCATAGGCACTGCGCTGGCGTACATCGATGAGAATGATGAAGTCATCTGCCACCCACCCGTGACAGGTGAAATTCAAGGCAAAGGGCTTATCGTACTGGTCAGATCAAGTGACACACCGGACCTTGAAGTAGTTAAAGAGGCACTGCAGCGCTATCGTACTTTTATGGAGAAATGGAGAAATATGCAGGACACCACAGCGACATCCAAGGCATCTCCTCCCGCAGCTAACTGAGTATTCTTCCGGTTTTTACCTGTTTCCGGCAAACCTCAAACTGCCGCAGTTGTTAATAAAGCCCGGACTGGGTTTATCCGCTCGCCTGACGACTCAGCAGCATACCAAGCTGACACTGGCCCATTTCAGGATCGCTCAACACACCACTTAAAGATTCGCCCCCGGCCAGACGCCCGGCAACACGGGAAAAAGCCTGCCCCAACCCGCAGGCTTCAGCTTCGGCATGAAGCGCCTGAACATCCACACCGTCAAAAGATACAACACTCTCCGTCAGCCATGCTTTACTGAGCTGCCGCAAGAAACAATCAAAGTCATCGTGCCTGGCATCGGTAGAAACAGCACTATCTGTAACTGACAGCTCTGCCGCCCTGATCCCCGCAAGATAGTATCCCTGCTCGGCTTTGCTGATCAGGTTCAGGAAAACAGGACAATGCCGGGCAAGCCTTTCAGCCCAGACCAGAAGACGGGAAGGATCACCGGATTTGAGCTCGAACTCTACTTCATTAAGCGGCTTTTGATGGCCTGCACTCTTAATGACACCGCTATCCAGCGCACATTCGATCACGGCCTTGCCATCATCCAGCATGACAATCTGCCGGGTAAAATTGGTTTCAAACACGGGGGCCAGACGAGCCAGGTTAATATTATCCCCAAGCGGCGTGTCTGCAAGCAGGCCCAGAGATAACGAAGCTTCAGCAACGGGCCATTCCCATTCCTGGCGGCGATGAGCCCCACCGACGAACTCTCCCCGGGTTTTTAGCGTCTGAATAAAATGGCTTCCAGCCTGACGCACACGAAGAGCTGCGTGCTGACGATTCAGCTCTGCCTCTGGCGTATCGTAATAGCAATTCACCAGAAGCTTCTTGCCCCCTTTTGCAGCTTCAGGATGGGTCAGCAGCCAATTCAGCACCGTTTTGATGCAGTCCGGATCAATACTCAGCTTGATTTCCAGCTCTTCAGCCATACCTCTTGCACCTTTAATTCCGCAAACCCAAAAAACAAAAACCGGTGACCCTGAGGTCACCGGTTTTCAATACTGACTGACTAGCTGGTTAGCTGATCAGAAGTAGTATACCGCACCAACTGCTGCGATAGTGCGCTCGTCACCAGTAGCGACGGTGCCGTCAGGATCAGCATAGATTGAGCTGTCAGCGTTAGACAGGTAACCTTCGAAATAAACGTACATGTTGTCTGATACGTTGTGCAGCGCCTGCAGAATGATGGTGTCATTCTTGTCGTCAGTTGCGTCAACATCTTGCACCTGGTAAGACAGCGCAAACTGGTTCGCGCCCAGAGTGTACACACCCATCACGCCCATGAGGTCATCAACGTCCTTGCGAGTCTGATATTCACCAATCAGGCTGAAGTCACCCATGCTATAGGTTGCAGTCAGACCATAGCTGTTTTCATTGTTCGGGCCTGCACCACCATCGTTAGAGTCCATAGCAGCAGAGATTTCAAGAGCGTCTACTGCGTAAGTGGCCACCAACTGGTAAGGATAAGACTTGTCTGCGCCGCCTTTAGTATCGTTGTCACCATTGATCTGAACAGCAGCTGCCAGAGTCAGGCCACCGAAGGACGGAGACATGTATTGAACCAGGTCGCCTTCGCCGGTTTCGTAATTGGCGAAAATGTCAGAACCGTATTCGTGGAAGTTACCGATTTTAACGATAGCACTCTCGTATACGGAGTCATCAGAACCAACCCATACCTGACCGAAGCTGTCGCCTTTCACACCAATGTAGGCTTCGTCCAAAGAGTCGATACCGTTGCTGCTGGACTTGTCGTCAGCGTTGATGCCTTCGAGCTCCAGCTTGAAGAAACCAGTGATGCCCGGAGCAATTTCGTGGTCATGCTTGATGCCCAGAGTAGAACCGTTATCAGCGTGCTCAATAGCAGAACCTGCACCGTCAACATTGGTGTGCGTTACCACGTACTGGATATTACCGTACACAGTCGGCAGGTTGCTTTCCTGAGCCAGCGCGGTGCCAGAAAAAGTGGCTGCAGCGATAGCTGATGCAATGAGTGTTTTCTTCATGTTGTATGTCCTTTTGCGAGTTAATTCAGTTTTTAGCAACGGGTCAATCCCGATTTCTATAAGGCGCCCCAGCACGACTGGATGGCTCCGATTCTACGATTACCGTATGTCAGGTTTGTGACATAACAGCAACTTTTCTTATTGTTGAGGTCTGAGCTTTGCCAGATCTTTATAGTTCATAGACTTACGGCACTCTCTTAAAGCACCAACTAATGAGTCTTTTGTAATACAACATCGCTTCGTTTGCAAATTTTTAATGCCAAACTATTAGCTCATTTGGAACCAGAAGCGCAACCCTTTATTCCTCTGTGCGCTTCGAGCATGACCCGGGAGCAAAAAATCCTTGGTTTTCGCCGACCTATCTCTCGTGCCTGTCACGAGTTGAAAGCATAAAAGTCACTGGCCCATCATTAATCAGACTCACTTTCATATCGGCACCAAAGCAACCCTCCGCCACCCGGTCAGCACCCATGTCAGCACGGGCAAACTGGAGGAACGCAGCATAGCGATCTATAGCAAAATCCGGGCCAGCAGCCCGGGAAAAGCCCGGACGCGTACCAGAAGAAGTATCTGCAGCGAGAGTAAACTGGGGAACAACCAAGAGGGCACCATCAGTGTCTAGAACACTTCGGTTCATACGGCCTGTGTCATCGGGAAAAATACGATAAGTGAGAACTTTTCGGCACAGATCCTTCGCCTCTTTATCCCCATCCCCCTGCTCCACGCCCAGCAGCAACAGAATGCCAGCACCTATCCGGGAAATCTCACGGCCCCCGACCTCGACACTCGCTTCCGATACCCGCTGGACAAGTCCTTTCATCCGCTATGCTGATCGCTCTGGCAAAATGGAAATTAAAACCGCGTAAGATTGTATCCATGCTCAAAGGTCCCCGCAACCTTTGTTACGCCACATAGCGTCAGCCCGCACGCTCCACCGTTTTCGCCATCACTTCATCAACGCCCCGGATAAGAGCATCCACAATGGCCGGTTCAGAGGCGGAGTGCCCTGCATCGCGGATAATTCGCAAATCTGCTTCGGGCCAAGCCTTACTGAGAGCGAGAGCATTGTCCAGCGGACAGACCATATCGTAACGGCCATGCACAATAACCCCCGGAATATCCTTGAGTTTGTGTGCGTCCCGTACAATCTGGTTATCTTCCAGAAAAGCAGAGTTCATGAAGTAATGGCACTCGATACGCGCCAACGCGATTGCAACATGGGGGTGGCCAAAGTGCTCAACAACCCGTGGATTAGGATGCAGAGTTGCGCAGCGACCTTCCCAGACCGACCAGGCCTTTGCCGCCTGAATCTGTTCCAACTCATTGTCACTGGTCAACCGGCGATAGTATGCGCTCACCATATCTCCACGCTCGCTTTCGGGTATCTGCGCCTCAAACTCCAGCCAGTAATCCGGAAACACCCGACTTGCGCCGTCCTGATAGAACCAGGAAATGTCTTTGGGACGACACAAGAAAATCCCTCGAAGAACAAGCCCCAACACCCGCTCTGCATGGGTCTGAGCGTATATGAGACAGAGAGTCGAGCCCCAGCTTCCACCAAACAGCAGCCAACGCTCAATGCCCAGAAACGTGCGTATGGTTTCCATATCCTGAACCAGCTTGTCCGTACTGTTTCCTTCCAGCTCGGCGAGAGGCGTAGAACGACCCGCCCCACGCTGATCCATCAGGATAATCCGGAAGCGCTCAGCATCAAAAAAACGCCGATGGTAATCCTCGCACCCACCCCCGGGGCCACCATGAACGAAAAGTACAGGGATACCGTCAGGGTTTCCGCTCTCTTCAATATAAAGCTCGTGAGGCAAGTCGACCGCCAGCTTATGCCTGGCATAGGGTTTAATATCCGGGTACAAATTGAGCATTCGCCTCTCCACCGATCAGATAGATTTCAACGGTATTGTAGCGGAGTTGGCCGCATGGTGGGCGAGCTTTGCGAAAAGCACAAAAAAGGCCGGAGCTGTTACCAGCGCCGGCCTTGTTCAACACACAAGCATTACTTCTTGCCTGCGCGCTTACGCTCATTCTCTGTCAGGTGCTTCTTGCGCAGACGAATGGACTTGGGCGTCACTTCAACCAGCTCGTCGTCGTCAATAAACTCAAGCGCCTGCTCCAGAGTAAACTTGATAGGAGGCACCAGGGAAATAACCTCATCCTTGCCCGAAGCACGCATGTTGTCGAGCTTCTTGCCTTTTGTGGGGTTAATCACCAGGTCATTGTCACGGCTGTGAATACCACAGAGCTGACCTTCATAGACTTCCTGACCAGGGTCAAGGAACAACTTACCCCGACTCTGGAGCGTCTCCAGGGAGTAGGTCAAAGCCGTACCCTTAGCCATAGAAACCAGAACGCCATTCTGACGATTGGTCACATCACCAACCTTGATTGGACCGTAATGACTGAAAGTTGAGGTAAGAATACCTGTACCGGACGTCATGGTCAGGAAGGTATTACGGAAGCCAATCAGACCACGTGCCGGAATGGTATATTCAAGGCGCATACGGCCCTTGCCATCCGGAACCATGTTGGTCAGATCGCCTTTACGCAACCCCATCTGCTCCATCAGAGGGCCCTGGTGCTGCTCTTCAATGTCTACGATGACGTTCTCGTAAGGCTCTTGCTTCTCGCCGTCCACTTCCTTGATAACTACTTCAGGACGGCCTACTGCGAGCTCAAAGTTTTCGCGACGCATGTTTTCAATCAGAACTGACAGATGCAGCTCGCCACGACCAGAAACTTTGAACTTGTCCGCGGAATCGCCTTCTTCAACGCGCAAGGCTACGTTGTGCAGCAATTCTTTCTCCAGACGATCTTTAATATTCCGGCTGGTTACAAACTTGCCTTCCTTACCACAGAAAGGTGAGTCGTTAACCTGGAAGGTCATGGATACAGTAGGCTCGTCTACCGTCAATGGCGGCAGAGCCTCAACGTTATTCATGTCGCACAGGGTGTCGGAAATGAACAGCTGATCAAGGCCGCTCACGCAGACAATATCACCAGCCTGAGCTTCATTAACTTCCACACGCTGCAGACCAGAGTGGCCCATGATCTTCAGAATCCGGCCCTGACGCTTCTTGCCATCAGCACCAACGGCAACCACTGGCGAGTTGGTTGTGATCTTGCCGCGAGCGATACGACCAATACCAATTACACCGAGAAAGCTGCTGTAATCGAGCTGGGACACCTGCATCTGGAAGGGGCCGTCCGGATCCACCGCCGGGGCTGGAACGTGGTCGACAATTGCCTGGAATACAGCATCCATATTGTCACTGAGATCTTCATGATCCAGACCAGCAATACCATTCAGCGCACTGGCATAAACAATAGGGAAATCCAGCTGCTCATCGGTTGCACCAAGGCTGTCAAACAGATCGAAAACCTGGTCTACAACCCAGTCCGGCCGGGCACCAGGGCGGTCAATCTTGTTGACTACCACAATCGGGCGCAGACCGGCCGCAAAGGCTTTTTGTGTCACGAAGCGGGTCTGAGGCATCGGGCCGTCGATGGAATCAACCACCAGCAGCACGCAATCTACCATGCTCATTACCCGCTCCACTTCACCACCAAAATCAGCGTGGCCCGGGGTGTCCACGATATTGATATCGTAGCCATTCCATTTCAGTGCGGTGTTTTTGGCCAGAATGGTAATGCCACGTTCTTTTTCCTGGTCATTGGAGTCCATAACCCGCTCGTTCTCGAGCTCTTTACGATCCAGTGTGCCGGACAAACGCAACAACTTGTCTACGAGGGTGGTTTTACCATGGTCAACGTGGGCGATAATGGCGATATTTCGAAGTTTTTCAATCACAAAATTAATCCTGCGGCATGCACTAAATGACCTGAGAGGGTCGTTCACGGGCTAAAAGCCCGCACATGCCATCTCAAATCTGTAAAATGAACTCATCCACTCGAAGCCTGATGGCCCCCGGTGCCTCACATATGCCAACCAGATCGATGGTCCGGACAGATGCGGAGAAAATGAAGCGGCGCGCAGTATATCGAAAACTCCGCAACGTTTATATGAAGAAAAACGCCTATTTCTTAATCAATTCCGCCTGACAAACGCTGTGCACCAAATTAGAGCAAATCAGTGGCCACTCTTTCTCGGACGCACCATTATGGAGCGAAACCTTGCCGTCGCAAACATTAGTTTACAGGATCTCACCCACACAAGCCGGCTCCAGATGCCTCATCTGCGCTAAATAAAGCTGCTGCCAGGAAGCAAGCCGTAAAACTGGCAAGCACCTTGCTTTGATTCCATCACCAGGTTTTCGGGCACTTGTAAATCCGAAATGTGAAGGTAAGCATCAGCAGCTTTTGCTAAGCTGCATGGGCCCGAACAAGAGACCGGAATCCAGCCCCCCAGAGCAATCCGGGATATGATCACGAATACACCCGCAACGCGGGATTACTTTATGGAGCATCCACAATGTCCAAGACAGTTGATTTGATTAAAGAACACGAAGTCAAATGGGTTGATATGCGCTTCACCGACAGCCGGGGCAAAGAACAGCACGTCACCATCCCCGCATCCGACATCGATGAAGACTTCTTTGCAGAAGGTAAAATGTTTGATGGTTCCTCCATCTCTGGCTGGAAAGGCATCAACGAATCCGACATGATTCTGATGCCGGATGACACCAGCTCAGTTCTTGATCCGTTCACAGAAGAAAGCACCATCAACATCACCTGTGACATTGTTGAACCATCTACCATGCAAGGCTACGAGCGGGATCCACGCTCTGTTGCCCGCCGGGCTGAAGAGTACCTGAAATCAACAGGCATCGCTGATGGCGCCCTGTTTGGCCCTGAGCCCGAGTTCTTCGTTTTCGATTCTGCCAAGTGGAAAACCGACATGCAGGGCTCCATGTACGAGCTCTACTCCGAAGAAGCAGCCTGGGTTTCCGGCGATGACTTCGACCGCAACAACACGGGCCATCGCCCTGGTGTGAAAGGCGGTTATTTCCCGGTTCCACCAGTAGACAGCCTGCACGACCTGCGGGGCGCAATGTGCGCAGCCATGGAATCCATGGGTCTGGTTATAGAAGTACACCACCACGAAGTTGGCACTGCAGGCCAGTGTGAAATTGGTGTTGGCCCCAACACTCTGACCAATAAAGCCGACGAAGTTCAGATCCTGAAGTACTGCGTGCACAATGTTGCACACGCCTACGGCAAGACAGCCACTTTCATGCCCAAGCCGGTAGTTGGCGATAACGGCTCTGGCATGCACGTACACATGAGCCTGAACAAAGACGGCAAAAACCTGTTCGCCGGCGACAGCTATGCTGGCCTGAGCGAAATGGCGCTGTTCTATGTTGGCGGTATTATCAAGCACGCCAAAGCCATCAACGCATTCACCAACCCGGCCACCAACAGCTATAAGCGCCTGGTTCCCGGTTACGAAGCTCCGGTTATGCTGGCGTACTCTGCCCGCAACCGTTCCGCATCGATCCGTATTCCTTACGTGACCAGCCCCAAAGCCCGTCGCGTAGAAGTACGATTCCCTGATCCGGCAGCCAACCCGTACCTGGCATTTTCTGCTCTGATGATGGCCGGCCTTGACGGCATCCAGAACAAGATTCACCCTGGCGATGCCATGGACAAGGATCTGTACGACCTGCCCAAAGAAGAAGCCCTCAGCATTCCGAAGGTTGCTGAAACCCTGCAGGAAGCACTGGACTGCCTGAAAGAAGACCACGAGTTCCTGACCCGTGGCGGCGTATTTACTGAAGACATGATTCAGGGTTACATCGACCTGAAGCGTGGCGAAGTTGAACGCATCAACATGACTACCCATCCGGTTGAGTTTGAACTTTACTATTCTTGCTGATACCGGGCTGCACTGAATAGCAGCACGCAAAGCCCCGCTCCAGGTGAGCGGGGCTTTTTTATCTGGCCATTTTGTGACGTTCGGCACAATGCCGCCGCCCTTAACGATATGTAACCATCATCTCCCCTCTTGCACATTGAAAACGCCTGCCCGGCCATTGATAATCAATACAAACATTACTGCAGGTTGTACTTATGAATCCAAGGCTTGGAATCACCGTAGGACTGATGCTCCTGATCGCAGGGCCTGTCACCGCTGAGGTTTACCGCAACGTGGATGCCCAGGGCAATGTAACCTTCTCTGATGAGCCATCAAAAGGCGCAGAAACAGTAGAGGTTAAGCCTGTCACAACGATTACCTTACCCAAACCACAAAATGTCCGCGAAACCGACAAACTCCGGGAAGAAGTAAAACGCGAAGGCTCGATTTACGAGAGCGTCTCATTTATTTACCCCGAAGATGAACAGGCATTTCATAGTGGCAACGGCGATGTACAGTTTAAAATGCACAGTACCCCCGACCTGAAACGAAATCACAAATACGAAGTAACTCTGGACGGCCAACCGGTTGGACAGAGCACATCCGGCTCAATCACCGTTAATAATGTCTTTCGCGGAACCCATGAGGCCGGCATCCATATTGTGGACAGAAACGGCGTCCAGATTAAATCAGGAAGCTCAATTCGCTTCACTGTTCACCGTCCCTCAGCTCAGAACTGACAACGCAATCTGCACCATGTCGGTGCGCGCGCACAAGATGTGCGCGTCGATATGGGCAGCAACGGAGCAGCACGCTTACGCTGCCCGACTCCTTTCCCGAAATTCTCCCTGAAACGACGTATTTCGGGGCTACTTTACCCTTTCTTGCACCCGCACCCTCCCAACACTCCAAACTGGTTCGGTTTTTGCTGACTCCTGTTATAGCGGTTGAGTAAGATGCAAGGAGCGCATGGCGAAACACCATCCCGCTCTTCCGGCTTAAAACCAACAGGAAGCACGCATGGCACATCCATCAGCCAATACAGACAGATACAAGAACATGCTGGATAATCTCGCGACAGCGGTTCTTGTGCTTGAGAATAATCTGACCATCCGCTATCTGAACCCGGCGGCGGAGAGCCTGTTTGAAACAAGCATGACCCGCAGCGCAGGACTACCGCTCTGCAATATCCTTTTCGACGCCGAGAGCACTATCAGCATCCTCCGCACAGCTGCGGAAACCGGGCAGCCTTATACCCGCCGGGAGACAGAATTTGTGCTTGCCAGCGGTTCCAGAAGGGTGGTGGATTATTCTGTATCACTCCTTGAGCATAGCCCCCCAGCACTGCTTATGGAGGTGCAGCCTCAGGAGCGCCTGTTGCGAATAAGCCGCGAAGAGGACCTCCTCTCACAACAGGAAACCACGCGAACACTTGTCCGCGGCATGGCCCATGAAATCAAGAACCCGCTTGGGGGCATTCGTGGCGCAGCTCAATTACTGGACAGGGAACTGAACAGTGAAGGCCAGCGAGAATACACCAAAGTTATCATTGAAGAAGCCGACCGCTTACGCAGTCTTGTCGACCGCATGCTTGGCCCTAACAAAGCCCTGAGACCAGCGCCGACAAACATTCACGAAATCCTTGAGCGTGTGCGCACGCTTTTGGAGGCAGAGAGCAAAGGCAGGTTATTGTTCCTGAGAGACTATGATCCCAGCCTGCCGGAATTTTCTGGCGATAAAGAACAGTTGATCCAGGCCTTCCTCAACATAGCTCGCAATGCTATGGAGGCAGCCTTTGAAAGCGAGGCCTCACACCCCGGCGGCAACAAAACCCCCACCATTACGTTCCGGACACGAGCCCTGCGGCAAGTCACTATCGGCCCCAGACGCCACAGACTCGTGTGCCGGATAGACATAATCGACAATGGCCCGGGGATCGCACCTGACCTCCGCCAGAATATTTTTTATCCAATGATCAGCGGTCGGGCTAACGGCACGGGGCTTGGACTTTCCATTACTCAAAGCATTATCAGCCAGCACCACGGCCTGGTTGAGTGTGAAAGCGAACCCGGCCAGACAGACTTCATCATCTTCCTGCCCCTGGAGGGCACCCCATGAGCGAACAAACCGCAAACGTCTGGATCGTCGACGACGACCGCAGCATACGCTGGGTGCTTGAACGCGCCCTGAGCCAGGCGGGCATGCAGCCCACTGTTTTTGAGAATGGCGAAAACATCATGAGACGTCTGGAGTGCGAGCAGCCTGACGCCATCATCAGTGATATTCGCATGCCTGGAGTGGACGGCATCACCCTGTTGTCACAAATTGTCGCGGCGTATCCGGACGTCCCCGTTATCATCATGACCGCTCACTCGGACCTGGAAAGCGCAGTCACCAGCTATCAGACTGGTGCTTTTGAGTATCTGCCAAAACCCTTTGATGTTGACGACGCCGTCGCCCTGGCAAAACGTGCTGTTGCTCACAGCCACGAAAAACGCGCAGTTTCTCAGCCTCAGGCAGAGACTATCCAGCAAAGCGCCGAAATTATTGGTGAAGCTCCGGCCATGCAGGAAGTTTTCCGCGCTATCGGCCGGCTTTCCCACTCCAACATCACCGTACTGATAAATGGTGAAAGCGGAACAGGTAAAGAGCTGGTCGCCCAGGCGCTGCATAATCACAGCCCCCGGGCACGGCATCCGTTTATAGCGCTCAACATGGCAGCCATTCCGCGAGATCTTATAGAATCTGAGCTTTTCGGCCATGAAAAAGGCGCATTTACCGGCGCAACCGCAGTGCGTCAGGGCCGGTTTGAACAAGCAAACGGAGGCACACTGTTTCTGGATGAAATCGGTGACATGCCAGGTGATACCCAGACCCGGCTGCTCCGGGTTCTGGCAGATGGCGAGTTCTACCGCGTTGGCGGCACAACCCCCATCAAAGTAGATGTCCGAATCATCGCCGCCACGCACCAGAATCTGGAAAAGCTCGTCCAGTCAGGCTCATTCAGGGAAGATTTGTTCCATCGCCTGAACGTTATCCGTGTGCATTTGCCAAAACTCGCGGAGCGCAGCGAAGACATTCCGCGGTTGATGCAGCACTTCTTGCAGCGGGCTGCCAGAGAACTTTCTGTAGAACCCAAGATCCTCCGGCCGGAAGCAGAAAACTATCTCACAACCCTACCCTGGCCTGGCAACGTACGCCAGCTTGAAAACACTTGCCGCTGGCTCACTGTCATGGCCAGCGGCAGAGAAATTCACATTGATGACCTGCCTCCTGAGTTGCGGCATCAGAGCGAGCCCGGCACTTCCGGAGTTACCTGGCAAGAGGGCCTCAGGACTTGGGCCGATCAGGCGCTAAAAAGGGGGGAACAGTCAATTCTGGAATCCGCAGTGCCGGAGTTTGAAAAGATCATGATAGAAACTGCCCTGAAGCACACGGGAGGGCGTCGCCGGGATGCATCGATTCTGTTAGGCTGGGGGCGTAACACTCTCACCCGCAAAATCAATGAACTGGGCATGGACAGCATTGAAGAGGAGTGAAGCGCAAGCTATAACTGCCAATCAGGAGGCACTCTCAGGACATGAGAACCATAGCTTTTTACAGCCCGAAAGGAGGCGTTGGGAAAACCGCCTCTGCAGTAAATATTGCCTATCTGGCAAGCCTCAGTGGGTACTCAACACTACTATGGGATCTGGACTCGCAAGGTTCTGCCAGCTTTTATCTGTCCGGGGGCAAGCCAGGCGAAGGCAAGAAAATTTCAAAACTGCTGGAAGGTCGTGTGCCAATCGCAGATTTTATAGAAGAGGATATCTACCCCAACCTGGATTTCATACCTGCCCACAAAAGCTTCCGGAACCTGGATATACGGCTTGAAGAAGACGAGCGCAGCCTGCCGTTAAAAGAAATGCTATCCCCCCTGTCTGAGGACACCAGCCTTGTTGTACTGGACTGTCCACCCGGCCAGTCCCGATTGACCGAACAAGTCCTGAAAATCGCCGATCTGGTCTACGTGCCGCTGGTTCCCACCTGGCTGTCGTTAAACAGCTGGAGGCAGTTTAACGAGCTTGTCTGCAACAAAAAACTAGGCGAAAAAAAGCTCCGGCCTTTTTTTACGCTGGTAGATAGACGCAAAAAACTCCACCGGGAACTCATAGAGCAGAACTCCGAACTGTTTGATAAACCGTCAAGAGCCATGATTCCCTACTCCAGTGCAGTAGAACGGATGGGGGAGGAAGGGTTACCCCTGGAATTACTCAGCCCGAAATCCCAGCCAGCGATTGCCTATCGGCGGCTATGGTCAGAAATTCAATCCGAACTCCGGATATAAAACCTCAGATAAACGAGCCCTTCATACTATCCCGAAGACCTGGTTAAACCATCCTGATATTGACTGATCCACCAATAAAAAACGGCCACCTTAGCAGCCGTTCCTTACAGACCAAACCACTCTCAGGTGAACCCTAGAACGGAATGTCATCATCAAAGTCATCAACCGGCTCAGGCATGCTGCCACCCTGTGCTGGCTGACCAGGGTTTTGATTATAACCTCCAGCCTGCTGGGGTTGCTGGGGTTGCTGGGGTTGCTGATTATTCTGAGCTGGTGCAGCTGGCGTCGCCTGCTGCTGAGGACGACCGGCAGGAGCACCTTGATTCATGCCGCCTTCACCACCACGACTGTCCAGCATCTGCATCTGGCCGTTAATATCAACAACCACCTCGGTTGTGTAAACGTCCTGACCTTCCTTATTCTGCCATTTACGGGTCTGTAGTTTACCCTCGATATAGACCTTGGAACCCTTTCGTAGGTATTGGCCGGCCACCTCAGCAATTTTTCCGAACATGACAATCCGATGCCATTCAGTTTTCGGAACCATCTGGCCTGTCTGGCGATCCTTGTAACTCTCATCCGTCGCAAGAGTCAGATTCACCACTGCATTTCCGTTCGGGGTATAGCGGGTATCCGGGTCCTGCCCGAGATTCCCGATAAGAATAACTTTGTTTACGCCTCGTGCCATGTTCTGCTCCCGATTCAGTTTTCAGCGACACCCGCTCTCCTTGCGGGCCTCCGGATTTCAAGAACTGCTACCCTGTCGGACAAAAGCAAAGTCCGCAAGTAACGCCTCATCAAAGTACTCCCGATCCACCTTCAGATAAGCGGTGGCAGCATTCTCAACAATGACTACATCCTGCACGCCCGGCAAGCGGCGCAGACTGCTATCAACTTCGTCGTACTTATCGTCGACCATATCCCGCAACTGTACCACGAAACCCGAGAAGTGGCCCGGCGCAGCCATTGTCAAAGCAACCAGTAACCAGAGTCCGAGAACAGTCACCATAAACCAGACAACACCTTCAGTTCCAACCTGCTGTAACAGGAAGCCGCCAAAGGCGCCTCCCAGAAAAGCACCCATGAACTGTGAAGTGGAGTAAACACCCATGGCGGTTCCCTTACTTGCGGCCGGCGCCTCCTTACTGATCAGGGACGGCAGGCTGGCTTCCAGTAGATTGAACGCCATAAAAAAGAAAAACAGCACCACCCACGCGACCGGCAGGCTCCCAGCTATTCCTGAAAGCCCCGCCGTCGCCAGAGTAAGCAAAGCGATAGCACCGCATAAAACAGGCTTCATTTTGCGCTTCTTCTCGCCAATGATGATGAATGGCACCATGGCGAAAAATGACGTAATCATCACAGTCAGATAGAACCACCAGTGCGAACCGCTGGCAAGCCCAAGCTGATCCTGCAACATAGACGGAAACACCAGAAACAATGAGGTCAACACCAGATGCAGTGAAAAAATACCAAAGTCCAGTCGCAGCAGGCGCTTGTCAGACAGAACCCGCCCCAACATGGCTTTCGCAGGATGCGTGTCAGCGCTTGTTTTATGCTGGTGCGGTGTAGGTACCACGCGACTGACTATGAACAAGGCCACTATGGCAAGTACTGCGGTTGCATAGAAAATACCGGACAACCCCCACACTGAGCCCAGCAAAGGCCCCAGAACCAGAGAAACCGAAAACGAAAGCCCGATGGAGATACCAACCGTTGCCATGGCCTTGGTTCGCTCTTCCTCTCGGGTCAGGTCACTGAGCAGCGCCATAAGCACACTCGCAACAGCTCCAGCGCCCTGAAGAATCCGGCCAGCAATAACTACGTATATAGAGTCTGTTGAACCTGCGAGAATACTGCCTGCTGCGAAAAGAATCAGGCCAATATAAATCATACGTTTACGGCCAACCCGGTCAGAAAGCAGGCCAAAAGGTATCTGGAGCAGAGCCTGGCTCAGGCCGTATGCACCAATAGCAAAGCCGAGCAGGGCCGGCGTTGCGCTCTTGAGTTCGCCGCCAAGCAACATAAATACAGGCATGACCATAAACAACCCAAGCATACGGATGGCGTAAACTGATGCCAACGCAGCTACGGAGCGTTTTTCCAGGGCGTTCATGGCGATTGGCTCCTCTTCCGGGGTTGAAAGCATGACCCTGCGCAAGAATATATGTTCAACAGGCGGCGCATTGTAGCAGAAGCTTCCCCAGCGGGGGACAGGTAGAACATTACCTGCATTTTCGCCGTGGCGGGCGTAACACGGTATAATTTCCGTTTTTTCTCCAAGTGAGGCGTTATGGATCATATCCAGATCAAAGGGGCACGGACCCACAACCTGAAGAACATAGACCTGGATATACCAAGGGACAAACTGATCGTCATTACCGGCCTGTCCGGCTCAGGCAAATCATCCCTGGCATTTGACACACTTTATGCCGAAGGGCAAAGGCGCTATGTGGAATCTCTATCCACCTATGCGCGGCAATTTCTTTCCATGATGGAAAAACCTGATGTTGATCACATTGAGGGCCTGTCTCCTGCTATTTCCATCGAACAAAAGTCTACCTCTCACAACCCTCGCTCCACCGTGGGAACCATCACCGAAATATACGATTACCTTCGGTTATTGTTTGCCCGGGCCGGGGAACCCAGGTGCCCCGATCATGGTCAGCCACTGGAAGCACAGACCGTAAGTCAAATGGTTGACCAGGTACTGGCCATGCCGGAAAACAGCAAGCTGATGATCCTTGCACCAGTTATCCGGGATCGCAAAGGCGAGCATATCCAGGTCGTGGAAACCATGCGAAGCCAGGGCTTTATCCGCCTGCGAGTGGATGGCACAGTTTATGACATCGACGACGTGCCTCCGCTCGACAAGAAGCGCAAACACCAGATCGACGTGGTTGTTGATCGCTTCAAGGTAAAGCCGGGCCTTGAACAACGACTTGCCGAAAGCTTCGAAACTGCCCTGGGCCTGGCCGACGGCATTGCTCTGGTCGCCGCGATGGATGGCGAAAAAAACAGCACAGACACAGAGCAAACCTTTTCCGCAAAGTACGCATGTACGCAATGCGGTTATGCCTTGAGCGAACTCGAACCCAAACTGTTTTCCTTTAATAACCCTGCAGGCGCCTGCCCTACCTGTGATGGCCTGGGTGTTAAACAGTTTTTTGATGCGGATAAAATTGTACAGCACCCTGAAGCTACACTCGCAGCCGGAGCTATCAAGGGCTGGGACCGCAGAGCGGTTTATTATTTTCAGATGCTCGGAAGCGTTGCCGAACATTATGACATCGACCTCGAAACTCCCTGGGATGAGCTTCCGGAGAGTTTCCGGACAACGCTACTGTTCGGATCCGGAACGGAGGAAATTCCGTTTCGCTACGTGAATTCCCGCGGCCACACCATGGAGAAGTCACATTCTTTCGAAGGGATTATCCCTAACCTTGAACGGCGCTACCGGGAAACTGATTCCCCAAGCGTTCGCGAGGAGCTTGCACGCAACCTCAGTACCCAGGCCTGCAAAGATTGCAACGGCTCCCGCCTGCGTCGCAGCGCCCGGCACGTTTTCATCGAAGAAAATAACCTTCCGGATCTGACCCACCTCCCTATCGGCGAAGCCTATTCCTACTTTGACAAACTTACACTGCCTGGCCGGCGCGGAGAAATCGCGGAGAAGATTACGAAAGAAGTGAGACAGCGGCTTCAGTTTTTGGTCAACGTAGGCCTGGAATACCTGACACTGGAACGCAGCGCAGATACGCTTTCCGGCGGAGAAGCCCAGAGAATAAGGCTGGCTAGTCAGATCGGTGCCGGATTAGTAGGCGTGATGTACATACTGGATGAGCCCTCCATTGGACTTCATCAACGGGACAACGATCGACTGTTGAGCACACTCACTCACCTTCGCGATCTTGGCAATACCGTAATAGTGGTCGAACACGATGAAGACGCTATTCGTGCCGCGGACTATGTTATTGATATCGGCCCCGGCGCCGGGGTTCATGGCGGGAAGATTATTGCTCAGGGAACGCCGGCACAAATTCTGGAAAACCCTGATTCCCTCACCGGTCAGTATCTCAGCGGCGTTAAAGAAATTGCTATTCCCAAAAGCAGAAACAAGGGTACAGGTCAAACTCTGACACTCAGCGGAGCTACCGGCAACAATCTTCAGAATGTCACCCTTTCCCTCCCCCTCGGCGTGATGACCTGTGTGACTGGCGTTTCAGGCTCTGGCAAATCGACACTGATAAACAGCACCCTCTACCCCGTCGCAGCGGCCAAGCTCAACAAGGCTACCAGCCTGAGCCACTCGCCCTATGAAGCCATGACCGGACTGGACCAGCTGGACAAGGTAATTGATATTGACCAAAGCCCCATAGGCCGGACGCCCCGTTCAAACCCGGCAACCTACACAGGTCTTTTCACCCCTATACGGGAATTGTTCGCAGGAACACAAGAGGCGCGATCAAGGGGGTACAAGCCCGGGCGCTTCTCTTTTAATGTCAAAGGTGGTCGCTGCGAAGCATGTCAGGGCGACGGGATGATAAAGGTAGAAATGCACTTCCTTCCGGACGTATACGTCCCCTGCGATGTCTGTAAAGCCAAACGCTACAACCGGGAAACCCTGGAAGTACGTTACAAGGGCAAAAACATCAATGAAGTTCTGAGCATGACTGTAGAAGAAGGCCGGGAATTTTTCGATGCAGTGCCCTTTCTCGCAAGAAAACTACAGACCCTCATCGATGTAGGGCTCTCCTACATTCGCCTGGGACAAAGTGCGGTAACTCTGTCCGGTGGCGAGGCTCAGCGTGTAAAACTGGCCAAAGAGCTCTCAAAAAGAGACACAGGGAAAACTCTGTACATTCTTGATGAACCCACAACTGGCCTGCATTTCTACGATATACAGCAATTACTGAATGTTCTTCAGCGACTGAGAGATCACGGCAACACCATCGTGGTAATCGAGCATAACCTCGATGTTATAAAAACAGCTGACTGGGTTATAGACCTGGGGCCGGAGGGTGGCTCTGGCGGGGGAAAAATTATCGCAGAAGGAACACCTGAACAAGTGGCGGCCAATCCTGTATCACATACCGGCCGCTACCTGAAGCAAATGCTACCCATCTGAAGGACACAAAAAAACCGGAGGCGTTACCGGCTCCGGTTTTTTTAACGATGCAACGATTTTACTCGTCGCCTTCGTCCACTTCTTCCGCTTCGATATCCAACGGACGACCTACCAGTTCAACAAATGCCATAGGAGCATTGTCACCAGCACGGAAGCCACACTTCAAAATACGAAGGTAACCACCCGGGCGTTCGTTGTAGCGAGGGCCAAGCTCATCAAACAGCTTGGCAACCGCTGCGTCGTCGCGCAGGCGAGAAAACGCCAGACGACGATTCGCAACCGAATCTTTCTTGGCGAGCGTGATCAAAGGCTCAGCTACCCGACGAAGCTCTTTGGCTTTCGGCAGCGTTGTTTTAATCAGCTCATGACCAACCAGTGACGCAGTCATGTTACGAAACATGGCCTTGCGATGCGCACTGGTCCTGCTGAACTTACGACCACTCTTACGATGACGCATTGCTCTGATTCCTTACCTTAAACTAATCGGCAATCAACCGCCCAAAACCCGGTCGTCGCCACGAAGGCTAGCCGGCGGCCAGTTATCAAGACGCATACCCAGAGACAAACCACGGGACGCCAAAACGTCCTTGATCTCGGTGAGCGACTTCTTACCAAGGTTAGGCGTCTTCAACAGCTCAACTTCTGTGCGCTGGATAAGATCGCCGATGTAGTAAATATTTTCAGCCTTCAAGCAGTTAGCTGAACGCACTGTTAACTCGAGATCATCAACAGGACGCAGGAGAATAGGATCAATTTCTTCCTCTTCTTCAACACGCTCTGGCTCTTTCTCATGATCAAAGTCAACAAATACCGCTAGTTGCTGCTGGAGGATGGTGGCTGCCCGGCGAATTGCTTCTTCCGGATCAATAGTGCCATTAGTCTCCAGATCAATAACCAGCTTGTCCAGGTCGGTGCGCTGCTCAACCCGTGCACTTTCCACGGAGTAGGCGACACGACGAACCGGGCTAAAGGTTGCGTCCAACTGCAGACGTCCGATTGCACGGGTTTCATCTTCATCGAGACCGCGCTGGTCAGCTGGCTCATAGCCACGACCGCGCGCCACACGCAAGCGCATGTTCACTTCACCCTTTTCACTCAGATGACAAATCACGTGATCCGGGTTAGAGATCTCAACATCATGATCCAGCTTGATATCACCGGCTGTAACGACGCCCGGACCTTTCTTGCTAAGCGTAAGCTCAGTGTCGTCCCGACCGTTCATCTTTACCGCGACGCCCTTGAGATTAAGAAGAATCTCAATAACGTCTTCCTGGACACCCTCGATTGCGCTGTACTCGTGCAAGACACCGTCAATCTGCGCTTCTGTCACGGCGCAGCCCGGCATCGAAGACAAGAGAATTCGACGCAACGCGCTTCCCAAAGTGTGGCCAAAGCCTCTTTCCAGAGGCTCAAGCGTCACCTTAGCGCGCGTAGCACCAGATTCCTTCACGTCAATGGTACGAGGTGTCAATAACTCTTGTACTGAACGCTGCATAGACGCCCCTATCTACTATCGTTGCTAACAGGGCTTTACTTGGAGTAAAGCTCGACGATGAGGTTCTCGTTGATGTCGGCCGGCAACTCAGTACGCTCAGGTACTGTTTTGTAAACGCCGGACATCTTAGTGGCGTCGACCTCTACCCAGCTCACCGGTGCACGGCTAGAAGACAGATCCAACGCGCCTTTAACACGCAGTTGATTTCTGGCCTTTTCGCGCACGCTCACAACATCACCTGGCTTGACTTTGTAGGAAGCAATATTCACTACCTTGTCATTCACCAGGATCGCTTTGTGAGAGACGAGCTGACGGGACTCAGCACGGGTCGAACCAAAACCCATGCGATATACAACGTTATCAAGGCGAGCTTCCAGAAGTTGCAGCAGATTTTCACCTGTAGCACCCTTCAGACGAGCGGCCTCTTTATAGTAGTTGCGGAATTGCTTTTCAAGAACGCCATAAATACGACGGACTTTCTGTTTTTCACGAAGCTGTACGCCATACTCGGACAGACGACCGCGACGCGCGCCGTGCATACCCGGCGGGGTCTCGATGTTGCACTTTGAATCCAGCGCGCGAACACCGCTCTTCAGAAAAAGATCTGTCCCTTCACGACGAGACAGCTTGCACTTCGGGCCTATATAACGAGCCATATTTCACTGTCTCCTGTGTTAGACGCGGCGCTTTTTGGGCGGACGACAGCCGTTATGAGGAATCGGCGTCACATCTGTGATGTTCGTGATTTTGTAGCCGCACGAATTTAACGCGCGAACTGCAGACTCACGTCCGGGCCCGGGTCCTTTAACCTCTACGTCCAGGTTTTTAAGGCCGTATTCAGCAGCCGCGTTACCGGCTCTTTCAGCTGCTACCTGCGCAGCAAAAGGTGTGCTTTTACGTGACCCGCGAAAACCAGAACCACCGGAGGTGGCCCAGGACAGGACGTTGCCCTGACGGTCTGAAATGGTCACGATAGTGTTGTTGAAGGACGCGTGAATGTGCGCGACGCCATCAACAACTGTCTTTTTCACCTTTTTACGGGTACGTGTACCTGGCTTTGCCATGTTTGCCTACCTGTTACTTACGAATAGGTTTGCGTGGACCTTTACGGGTGCGTGCGTTGGTCTTTGTGCGCTGACCACGGACTGGTAGTCCATGACGGTGACGCAGACCACGGTGACATCCGAGATCCTTCAAACGCTTGATGTTCATCTGTACTTCACGACGCAGATCGCCTTCAACGATAGCTTTACCCACTTCAGTACGAAGTGACTCAAGCTGCTCGTCGGACAGGTCTTTGACCTTGACGTCCGGCTTAACGCCGGTTGCATCGCAAAGCTTTTGGGCCGTTGTCTTGCCAACACCAAAAATGTAGGTGAGCGAGATAACAGCATGTTTGTGATCGGGTATATTGACACCGGCTATACGTGCCATCCAAATTACTCCGCGTTCAAAGCTTTGCTGTGTGAATTTTCCGCCTTTATAAAAGGGCGCGAAATAATAGCGCCTGACCCGCTACCGAGTCAAGCGCTATCATTAATACCCCTTTAACAGTCCAGGATGCTTCCCGAAGGAATCAGCCCTGGCGCTGCTTATGGCGAGGCTCCGAGCAAATGACTCTTACTGAGCCATTGCGACGAATTACTTTGCAGTTACGGCAAATTTTCTTTACCGAAGCGCGTACTTTCATTGTCGACTCCAGTTTTCAAGGGGAACGGGATTAACCGTTCCGACTATAGCCCTTGAGATTGGATTTCTTCATCAGTGATTCATACTGATGAGACATCAGGTGCGACTGTACCTGGGCCATGAAATCCATCACCACGACTACAACAATCAGCAGTGAGGTGCCTCCCAAATAGAAGGGCACATTCCCGGCAACCATCAGAAACTGAGGAAACAGGGAGACTGCTGCAATGTACATTGCACCGAACAATGTCAGACGGGTCAGCACGCCATCAATATACTTGGCAGTCTGATCGCCCGGACGGATGCCCGGAATAAACGCTCCAGAGCGCTTGAGGTTATCCGCAACTTCTTTCGGGTTGTACATCAACGCTGTATAGAAGAAGCAAAAGAATACGACTGCTGCTGCAAACAGGATAATGTACAACGGCTGGCTTGGAGCCAAAGCCTGAGAAACGTCGCTGAGCCATTCCATGCCTTCGCCCTGCCCAAACCACTGCCCCAGCGACGCCGGGAACAACAGAATAGAAGAAGCAAAGATAGGTGGTATCACCCCGGCCATATTCACCTTTAACGGTAAATGGCTGGACTGCTGGGCGAAAACCTGACGCCCTTGCTGGCGCTTGGCGTAGTTAATAGTCAGACGACGCTGACCACGCTCCATGAAAACCACGAAACCAACTACGGCAATTGCAAGAATGCCAATACCCAGAACAACCAACAAGCTCATTTCACCATTTCGAGCCTGCTCGAGCGTCTGACCAATCGCTCCGGGAAGTCCCGCAACAATACCGGCGAAGATCAGGAGAGAGATACCGTTTCCGACACCCCGCTCGGTAATCTGCTCACCCAGCCACATCATAAAGACTGCACCGCTAACGAAGGATACAACGGCCACAAAGTGAAAGCTGTAACTATCGTTGAAGGTTACACCCTGCGATGCCAACCCGACAGAGATACCAAAACCCTGAACCAACGCCAGGATAACCGTACCGTACCGAGTATACTGGCTGATCTTGCGACGCCCAGCCTCTCCCTCTTTTTTCAGCTGCTCAAGCTGCGGACTTACCGCAGTCATGAGCTGCATGATAATCGAGGCCGAAATATACGGCATAATACCGAGAGCGAAGATACTCATGCGCTCGAGCGCACCACCTGAGAACATGTTGAACATACTCAGGATAGTGCCCTGATTCTGCTCAAACAGTGCTGCCAGCCGGTCGGGATTTATACCTGGCACCGGAATGTGTGCACCTATCCGGTACACCAACAATGCCAGGAAAACAAACCAGAGCCGTGATTTCAGCTCTGCCAGTCCTTTTCCCGCGCCCGCAGGCAATGATGCGTTCTTGGCCATTTAGTCCTCGACTCGCCTTAGTCTTCGACTTTACCACCCGCGGCAGAAATTGCCTCGCGCGCGCCTTTGGTTACCCGAAGTCCTTTCACGGTCACTGCTCGGTCAAGTTCACCGGACAGAATAACCTTGGCTTCGCGAATTTCCTCACGGATGATGTCGGCCTTTTTGAGGGCGGCAAGATCCACAACATCGCCTTCAACCTTCGCCAGTTCATTAAGGCGAATTTCAGCAACGTAACGCTGCTGACGTGAAGTGAAACCGAACTTCGGCAGACGGCGAGCCAGAGGCTGCTGACCACCCTCGAATCCAGGTGCAACACTGCCACCGGAACGAGCTTTCAGACCTTTATGACCGCGACCACCGGTTTTACCGAGACCGCTTCCGATACCACGACCTACTCGCCTTGCGGCGGGACGTGAACCGGGTTCCGGACTAAGTTCGTTCAGACGCATCTTAGTTCTCCTCAACCCGAACCAGGTAATCTACCCGGTTGATCATGCCGCGAATAGAAGGTGTATCTTCCACTTCGACGGTGTGACCGATTTTACGAAGACCCAAGCCCTTTACACACAATTTGTGTTTCGGCTGACAGCCAATCGGGCTTCGGGTCAGAGTTACTTTGATCGTTTTTGCGTTCGCCATGACTTCAACCCAGAATCTCTTCGACGGATTTACCGCGCTTGGCTGCAATATCTTCAGGCGCCTGAGTGGCCTGAAGACCCTTGATGGTGGAACGTACCACGTTCACCGGGTTGGTAGACCCGTAACACTTGGACAGTACGTTCTGAACACCTGCAACCTCAAGCACTGCACGCATCGCACCACCGGCGATGATACCTGTACCTTCTGAAGCCGGCTGCATATACACCTTGGAGCCACCATGCTGGGCCCGTACAGCATACTGCAGAGTCGTACCATCCAGCGGTACATCTACCATATTCTTGCGTGCAGCTTCCATTGACTTCTGGATAGCGACCGGCACTTCACGTGCCTTGCCGCGACCGAAGCCAACGCGCCCTTTCCCGTCACCAACAACGCTCAGTGCGGTAAACGCGAAAACGCGACCACCTTTGACCACCTTAGCGACGCGATTCACCTGAACCAGCTTTTCCTGGAGCTCAGGCGCCTTCTGATCGTTAACGCTCATCTTCTCCACCTCTTAGAATTGCAAGCCAGCTTCACGAGCTGCATCGGCAAGAGCCTGTACACGCCCGTGATAACGGTAACCGGAGCGGTCAAATGCGACCCGCTCAACACCTGCTGCCTTGGCACGCTCAGCGATCAGCTGACCAACCTTTTTAGCAGCGTCCACGTTACCGGTTGCACCCTGGCGCAATTCCTTATCCAACGTGGAGGCAGTGGCAATTACTTTGCTGCCATCTGCGGATGTAACCTGGGCGTACATGTGACGCGGGGTGCGATGAACGCACAAACGTGTCGAGCCCAGCTCACGGATCTTCATGCGCACTTTGCGTGCGCGACGCAATCTTTCGTTATTCGCGCTCATAGTCCCGCCTTATTTCTTCTTGGCTTCTTTACGTCTTACCTGCTCATCCGCATACCGAACACCTTTGCCTTTATAAGGCTCGGGCGGACGGAACGCGCGGATTTCCGCAGCGACGTGGCCAACCTGTTGCTTGTCGATACCGCGAATAACTACTTCCGTATTGGACGGAGTTTCGGCGGTAATCCCCTCGGGCAGCTCATATTCTACCGGGTGAGAAAAACCCAGTGTCAGATTGAGCTTCTTACCTTGTGCCTGGGCCCGATAACCTACACCGATTAGCTGGAGCTTACGCTCGAAGCCAGCGGATACACCGGTCACCATATTATTGACCAGCGCGCGGGTCGTACCAGCAAGAGCGCGGGACTTTTGGGCACCATCGCGTGCTGCAAAGCGAAGAAGATTCTCTTCCTGCTTAACCTCAACCGCTTGGTGAATCGAAAACTCAAGTGCTCCTTTGGAGCCCTTTACACTAATTTCCTGTCCGTTTAGCTTAACCTCAACACCGGAAGGCAGCACGACAGGATTATTGGCAACCCTGGACATGTGATTCTCCTAGAATACGGTGCAGATGACTTCGCCACCCACGCCGGCAGCACGTGCAGCACGGTCTGTCATTACGCCCTTGGACGTAGAGACAATCGCGACTCCCAGACCACCGGATACTTTCGGTAGCTCCCCAGTGCCCTTGTACTGGCGCAGGCTCGGACGGCTAACCCGCTTGATCGACTCAATAACCGGCTTACCGCCGAAATACTTCAGAGTGATCGTAAGCTCAGGCTTTACGTCAGTTGTAACGGAAAAATCTGCAACGTAACCTTCATCCTTAAGGACTTGGGCCACGGAGATCTTCATCTTTGAAGACGGCATCGTAACGTCTGCTTTCGATGCCATCTGTGCGTTGCGTATACGGGTTACCATATCCGCAAGCGTGTCTTGCATACTCATTGGTATGAGGCTCCTGATCTTTTTAGTTGTGCAGCGGCGTGCCGCACCGCTTACCAACAGGCATCCCGACCGAAGTCAGGATACCTATCTTACCAGCTTGCCTTGGTCAGGCCCGGAACGTCGCCACGCATGCCGTACTCACGGAGTTTAATCCGGGAAAGTTCGAACTTGCGTAGAACGCCATGGGGACGACCAGTCACCTGGCAACGATTACGAAGGCGCGAAGGAGAAGCATCGCGAGGAAGCTGCTGGAGCTTCATCTGTGCATTCCAACGGTCATCATCGCTGGTATTTGGGTTCTTGATAATCGCCTTGAGCTCTGCACGCTTCGCTGCAAATTTCGCAACAGTTTGCTCGCGCTTGAGCTCACGGTTTTTCATGGAAACCTTAGCCATTACTCTCGTTCCTTTATTTCTTGAACGGAAAGCCGAAAGCTTTCAACAGCTCACGACCTTCATCGTCGGTATCGGCACTGGTGGTAATGGTGATATCCAGACCGCGGATCTTGTCGACTTTGTCGTACTCGATCTCAGGAAAGATAATCTGCTCACGCACACCCATGCTGTAGTTACCGCGCCCGTCAAAGGACTTGGGATTCAGACCGCGGAAGTCACGAATGCGGGGAACCGCAATGTGAACCAGACGATCAAAGAAGTCCCACATACGCTCACCGCGCAAGGTAACCTTACAACCAATCGGCCATCCTTCACGGATCTTGAAACCCGCAACAGATTTACGCGCCTTGGTAACAACAACCTTTTGACCTGCCAGGCGTTCGAGATCTGCCACAGCATTTTCAATCAGTTTTTTATCGCCAACCGCCTCACCGACACCCATGTTCAGGGTAATCTTTTCGATACGCGGTACCTGCATGATGTTCGTAAAACCGAACTCTTTCTGCAGGGCGGGTATCACTTCCTTGCTGTACTGCTCTTTCATGTTAAGCATCGTAACCACCACCGCTTACTGGTTATCGACAGCTTCTTTCGTCGCTTTGAAGATCCGCATCTTTGCGCCGTCTTCCTTGGTCTGGAAGCCGACACGATCGGCTTTGCCGGTCTGCGGATTAAAAATAGCCACGTTGGAAGCCTGGATAGGTGCTTCTTTTTCGACGATGCCACCTGGGGTGCCCAGCATCGGGTTAGGTTTGGTGTGCTTCTTCATCATATTGATGCCAGAAACAATCACTTTACCATCGTCCTGAACTTTCAGAACTTTACCACGTTTACCTTTGTCTTTCCCCGTGGTGACGATTACTTCGTCATCTCGTTTGATCTTTTTCATAACCGGCCTCTGGTCCTTTAAAGTACTTCGGGTGCCAGTGAGATAATTTTCATGAACTTTTCATTTCGCAGTTCACGGGTAACCGGTCCGAAGATACGGGTACCAATGGGAGCGTCCTGATTGTTCAGAAGTACCGCCGCATTGCCGTCAAAACGGATCAGGGATCCATCGGGACGGCGAACACCCTTGCGAGTGCGTACTACTACAGCCTTCAGGACCTGGCCCTTTTTCACTTTCCCGCGGGGGATGGCTTCCTTTACGGTAACCTTGATAACATCCCCTACGCTGGCATAGCGCCGGTGTGAACCGCCCAGGACCTTAATGCACATCACCTGACGCGCACCGCTGTTATCCGCGACTTCAAGCATTGTCTGAGTCTGAATCATGGTTGTTCTCCGGGCGCTTTACACCTTGGACGCATGTTCGGTAACTTCAACCAGGGCCCAACTCTTGGTCTTGGAGACCGGGCGGGTTTCCTGAATAGTCACTTTGTCACCGATATTGCATTGGTTGCTCTCATCATGAGCGTGGATCTTGGTTGAACGCTTCATGTACTTACCGTACAGAGGGTGCTTTACCTGACGTTCAACCAGTACCACGATGGATTTCTCCATCTTGTTACTCACGACCTTGCCGCTAAGAGTTCTGGCAGTTTGGTTAGCTTCAGTCATGTCACTTTCCTGCCTTTTCGTTCAAAACTGTTTTCACGCGAGCAATATCACGCTTCACCCCGGCGAGAAGGTGAGACTGATTGAGCTGACCTGTTGCCTTGCGCATACGCAGATTGAACTGCTCCTTCAGGAGATCGATCAGCTCCTTATTCAGCTCCGCGGCTGATTTTTCACGCAGCTCTGTTGCTTTCATCACATCACCGTCCTAGTTACGAAGGTGGTCTGTACCGGCAGCTTGGCCGCTGCGAGTGTGAAGGCTTCGCGTGCAACATCTTCAGCAACGCCTTCCATCTCGTAGAGCATACGGCCTGGCTGAATTTCCGCCACCCAATACTCAACAGAACCCTTACCTTTACCCATACGTACTTCAAGCGGCTTTCCGGTGATCGGCTTGTCCGGGAAAACCCGGATCCAGATCTTACCACCCCGCTTGATTTTACGAGTCATGGTACGTCGTGCCGCTTCAATCTGGCGAGCAGTTATACGTCCGCGACTCGTCGCTTTCAATCCGTATTCACCGAAGCTCACCTTGTTGGCACGGTGAGCAAGACCCGTGTTACGGCCTTTCATTACCTTGCGAAATTTGGTGCGTTTTGGTTGCAGCATAAGATTGCCCCTTTACTTAGAACCTTTCTTCCCAGAGGCTTTCTTGTCAGCACGGACTTGTTCCATACCACCAAGAATCTCACCTTTGAAGATCCATACCTTGACGCCGATTACGCCGTAAGTGGTATGCGCTTCGTAGGTTGCGTAATCAATATCTGCACGTAGTGTATGCAGCGGAACACGACCTTCGCGATACCACTCGGAACGCGCAATCTCAGCACCCCCGAGACGACCACCAACCTGAATTTTGATACCTTTGGCGCCTTGACGCATAGCATTCTGAACCGCGCGCTTCATAGCGCGACGGAACATCACACGACGTTCCAGCTGACCAGCAACGTTCTGCGCTACCAGGCGAGCATCAAGATCCGGCTTGCGGACTTCTTCGATGTTGATGTGCACAGGCACACCCATCATCGCGCCAACTTCACGACGCAAACGATCAACATCTTCACCCTTCTTACCGATAACTATACCGGGACGGGCAGTATGAATCGTGATACGGGCGTTCTGAGCAGGGCGCTCGATCACAATCTTGCTGACAGACGCTTTTACCAAGCGCTTGTCGAGGAATTCGCGAACCTGAATATCGTTCAACAGGTTCTTCGCGTATTCCTTTTTATCGGCATACCATACTGAGTTGTGCTCTTTGATCACACCCAGGCGCATGCCGGTTGGATTTACTTTATGACCCATCTGAGCATCTCCTACTTGTCGGCGACCTTGACGGTGATATGACAGGTGCGCTTCATGATTCTATCAGCGCGCCCCTTGGCTCGAGCTTTAATACGCTTGAGCGTCGGGCCCTCATCCACCATTACGGTGGAAACCCGCAGTTCGTCAACGTCCAGACCTTCGTTATGCTCAGCGTTGGCAATGGCGGACTCAAGAGCTTTCTTGATAATCACCGCTGCCTTCTTAGGGCTGAAAGTCAGAATGTTTAGGGCGTCCTCAACAGCCTTGCCGCGAACTTGATCGGCGACAAGACGAGCTTTCTGAGCTGAGAGGCGAGCGCCCTTATACTTGGCTGCTACTTCCATTTCTATTCCCCTCACAATCAGCGTTTAGCTTTCTTGTCGGCCGAATGGCCGCGATAAGTACGCGTCGCCGCGAACTCACCCAGTTTATGCCCGACCATATCTTCGGTCACATAAACCGGCACGTGCTGCCTTCCGTTGTGGACTGCAATGGTCAAACCTACGAACTCTGGGAAGATCGTTGAACGACGGGACCAGGTTTTGATCGGCCGCTTGTCGTTCGCTTCCAGAGCTGCTTCGACCTTCTTCAACAGATGCAGGTCTATAAAAGGACCTTTCTTTAAAGAACGTGGCACAGCATTTACCTCTATGTAGTCGTTTACTTGGCTGAACGACGACGTACTATCATTTTATCAGTACGTTTGTTCTTACGAGTCTTATGCCCTTTGGTCGGAACACCCCACGGAGTAACCGGGTGACGCCCGCCAGAGGTACGCCCTTCACCACCACCATGTGGGTGGTCAACTGGGTTCATAGCAACACCACGTACTGTTGGACGCTTGCCACGCCAACGTGATGCACCCGCTTTGCCAAGCCGCTTGAGACTGTGTTCACTGTTGGACACTTCGCCCAACGTAGCACGGCAATCTACAAGCACCTTACGCATTTCACCTGAGCGCAGGCGGATAGTCGCATACGCGCCTTCCCGAGCAACCAGCTGTACGGATGCGCCCGCAGAGCGAGCCAGCTGAGCACCTTTGCCAGGCTTGAGTTCAACGCAATGAACCACAGAACCCACTGGAATATTCCTCAGCGGCAATGTGCTTCCGACCTTGATAGGCGCGTCGATTCCTGAACGCACAGGCTCTCCGATCTGCATACCTTTGGGAGCGATAATGTAACGACGCTCGCCATCCGCATACTTGAGCAAAGCGATGTGCGCAGAGCGGTTAGGATCGTATTCAATGCGTTCTATTGTCGCAGGAATACCATCTTTGGTCCGCTTGAAGTCAATGATACGGTAGTGCTGTTTATGTCCACCACCAATGTGCCGGGTAGTAATGCGGCCAGCATTATTACGACCACCCGACTTGCTTTGTGACTCGACCAACGGTTCGTAAGGGCGCCCTTTGTGCAAATCCGGGTTGTAAAGCTTTACAACGTGACGGCGTCCGGCAGATGTTGGTTTGGTTTTGACGATCGGCATATTACGACCCCTTTACCTTATTCCACATCCAGAAAATCGATGTCCTGACCTTCAGCCAGCTTAACGTAAGCCTTACGAATGTCATTACGCTTGCCGAACCCGCGGGCTGTGCGTTTAAGCTTGCCCTTACGATTCAGAACCTGAACACCTTCTACGGTGACGTTGAACAACTGCTCAACAGCCTTCTTGATCTCCGGCTTGGAGGCATCCGGAGCAACCCGGAAAACAACCTGACCATGCTCGGCTACCAGAGAAGCTTTCTCCGATACGTGCGGCCCCAGAAGGACCTTATAAATACGTTCCTGATTCATCCCAGCATCTCCTCGATCTTCTTCAGAGCGGGAACAGTCACCACGACTTTCTCGAAGGCAACCAGGCTAACCGGATCCAGACCCGCAACATCACGTACATCGACGTGAGGAACGTTACGAGAGGCCAGATGCAGGTTTTGCTCAACGCTCTCCGTCAGAATCAATGCGTTCGAAATACCCAGATCTGCCATTTTGGCGGCAAACACCTTGGTCTTGGGAGCATCGATAGCGAAGTCATCTACCAGAACCAGACGATCCTGACGAACGAGCTCGGAGAAAATAGAGCACATCGCGGCACGGTACATCTTGCGATTAACCTTTTGCTCAAAGCTGCGAGGCTTTGCAGCAAAGGTCACACCACCAGAGCGCCAGATCGGGCTGCGGATAGTACCAGCACGAGCACGACCAGTGCCCTTCTGACGCCAGGGCTTCTTACCACCGCCACTGACTTCTGAACGGGTCTTCTGAGCCTTTGTACCCTGGCGACCGGCTGCCATGTAAGCAGTAACCACCTGATGAACCAGTGACTCATTAAAATCTTTCGCGAAAGCAGTCTCGGAAACTGTAACTTCCTTACCGCTACCTGTAATAGTCAATTCCATCGAACCGCTCCTCAGGCTTTAACAGCAGGCTTGATGACAACATCGCCGCCAGTTGCACCGGGAACGGCACCACTAACCAGCAGAAGGTTGCGCTCAGCGTCGACACGGACAATTTTCAGGTTCTGCACTGTAACTTGCGCATTACCCATCTGGCCCGCCATCTTTTTGCCTTTGAATACTTTGCCCGGAGTCTGGTTCTGACCAATGGAACCCGGAGCACGGTGAGACAGAGAGTTACCGTGAGTCGCATCCTGCATGGAAAAGTTCCAGCGCTTTACACCGCCCTGAAAACCTTTACCTTTGGATGTTCCGGTAGCATCAACAACCTGACCGTCTTCAAAGACTGACGCAGTAATTTCCCCACCAGCGGCCAGGTCTTCACCTTCACCGTCTGCCAGACGAAACTCCCATACGCTACGACCCGCTTCTACACCGGCTTTTGCGAAATGGCCTGCAGCACTCTTATTGACACGCGAGGAACGACGCGAACCGACAGTTACCTGAACTGCACGATAGCCGTCGTTTTCAAGAGTTTTGAGTTGGGTGATACGGTTAGGTTCAACCTCTATCACCGTCACGGGCAACGCTTGCCCATCTTCCGTAAAAATACGGGTCATACCGGCCTTGCGACCGACAATACCAATTGCCATGTTTCACCTCTAAGTGTACGGGGCTCTCACCCTCTATGGCCTTAGGACAGTTACACAGATTAATACCTGAAGGTATTAACCGAGGCTGATCTGAACGTCTACACCTGCTGCCAGGTCTAACTTCATCAAAGCATCTACTGTCTTTTCCGTTGGCTCAACAATGTCGAGCAAACGCTTGTGGGTACGAATTTCATACTGATCGCGCGCATCTTTATTGACGTGCGGTGAAACCAGAATGGTGAACTTTTCCTTGCGCGTAGGCAGAGGAATAGGTCCACGCACTTGAGCGCCGGTCCGCTTAGCGGTATCGACAATCTCCTGTGTGGACTGGTCGATCAGGCGATAATCAAACGCCTTCAACCGGATCCGAATCTTTTGGCTTTGCATGTTGCACCAAACTCCACTCGTAGCAGCGAAACTGTTCGCCGACCTTCAAAAAAAGGAGCCGCATTGTATGCAGAATAAACAACCCTGTCAACAGGCAAGCCAGACGACCGGACTGAAGCACACATTGCAACCGAAACAGAAAAAGGGGCTGATTAAATCAGCCCCTTTTTCAGATCAAACGAGTAGATCACTCGATAATCTTTGCTACCACGCCTGCACCAACGGTACGGCCGCCTTCGCGAATCGCGAAGCGCAGACCATCTTCCATGGCGATCGGAGCGATCAGCGTCACTTCCATCTTCACGTTATCGCCAGGCATAACCATTTCCACGCCTTCCGGCAATTCACAGGAACCGGTTACGTCAGTCGTACGGAAGTAGAACTGCGGACGATAGCCCTTGAAGAACGGAGTATGACGACCGCCTTCATCTTTGCTCAGTACGTATACTTCGCATTCGAACTTGGTGTGCGGCTTGATAGAACCTGGCTTACACAGAACCTGACCACGCTCAACATCATCACGCTTGGTACCACGAAGCAGTACACCCACGTTCTCACCAGCACGACCTTCGTCAAGCAGCTTGCGGAACATCTCAACACCGGTGCAGACAGTCTTGACGGTATCCTTGATACCAACAATCTCAACTTCTTCACCAACCTTGACGATACCGCGCTCTACACGACCGGTAACAACAGTACCACGACCCGAAATAGAGAATACATCCTCAATCGGCATCAGGAACGGCAGGTCAATCGCACGCTCAGGCTCAGGGATATACGAATCCAGAGCTTCTACCAGCTTCTTGACAGCCGTAGTGCCCATTTCGTTATCATCTTTACCTTCCAGCGCCATCAACGCAGAACCAGTAATGATCGGCGTGTCGTCAGCCGGGAAGTCGTACATGCCCAGAAGGTCACGCACTTCCATTTCTACCAGCTCCAGAAGCTCTTCATCGTCGACCATGTCCGCTTTGTTCATGAACACAACGATGTAAGGAACGCCTACCTGACGGGACAGCAGGATGTGCTCGCGAGTCTGAGGCATAGGGCCGTCAGCTGCAGACACAACCAGGATAGCNCCGTCCATCTGAGCAGCACCAGTGATCATGTTTTTCACATAATCAGCGTGACCCGGGCAGTCAACGTGCGCGTAGTGACGCATAGGAGAATCATACTCAACGTGCGAAGTCGCGATGGTTATACCACGCGCACGCTCTTCCGGTGCGTTATCGATCTGATCGAATGCGCTCGCAGAACCCGTGCCCCATACTTCGTGACATACACGAGTCAGAGCAGCGGTCAGAGTCGTCTTACCATGGTCTACGTGACCAATAGTGCCCACGTTCAGGTGCGGCTTTTTACGTTCAAACTTAGACTTAGACATTCGACCAATCTCCCTGATCAACCTGGATCGTAACGCTGACCGGATAAATAGTGGAGCTCATGACCGGAATTGAACCGGTGACCTCATCCTTACCAAGGATGTGCTCTACCGACTGAGCTACATGAGCATTGCAAATCAAATTGGAGCGGGCAGCGGGAATCGAACCCGCGTCATCAGCTTGGAAGGCTGAGGTAATAGCCACTATACGATGCCCGCGAGCAATTAAGTGGTGGAGGGGGCTGGATTCGAACCAGCGAAGCTTTCGCGTCAGATTTACAGTCTGATCCCTTTGGCCACTCGGGAACCCCTCCGAGTCAGGCGCGATCTTATGCACCTGTCACAACAAAAAAGTGGAGCTGGCGGACGGAATCGAACCCCCGACCTGCTGATTACAAGTCAGCTGCTCTACCAACTGAGCTACGCCAGCTCACAATCGCCTGTTCAGCGAGGGCGGTATACTACGGAGTTTTTTCTGACGTTGCAACACCTTTACAAGGGTTGATTTCGATGAAATCGAAATTATTGCCATAATCCGCTTCTACCGCACGAACCAGTTTTTCAACAAGCTCCGGCCTCGTCTCAAAAGACAGCGCGTAGCTTAGCTGATTTCGGGGGAAGTTTGCCAGTACCGCATTGAGATTCTGTCGTTTTTTTTCTTCAAGCACAGAAATTGCTGCTTCGCGCGACTCAAACAGGCCAAGAGAAATCGCATTCCGGTTTTCACCCCGGGCAATCAGATATGAGTCAATACCCTGTTCCTGGAGGCTTTTAAGTTGCTCCTGGGCGACATCTTCAGGCTGAGGGGGAATAATCACCCAATGCAGCGGCGGCAACTCCCTCTCAGTTTCCACTACCTGATATGCATTCGACCGGCCTGCCACCACCCTCTCTGCCAATGATTTCGCTACAGTATCGGACTCAAACCATCCGACACTGACGCAACTTCGTACCGACAACTCTTCAGAATCAGTAACACGCCCCGATCTATCGACTGAGGACAAGCTCTCTCTGCGCAGATCTGGTGTTTTAAGGCTCCCCACCCGTGGCAAGGTTCCGCTTGCCACGCTATTTGGCTGAAGATAGCCGGAAGGCCCGCTCAGCGCGTACCAGAACACCAGGTTCACGCACACGAGAATCAGCGCAAACCACCTCATTCTCCTGCCATCTCTCTATCAATGTAGCTGAGACCTTCCAGCACCAGGGAAGGATAATGAGCGCCCTCCAGCCCAAGCTGGAGAAGCCTACCAGCATCCCCTCCCGTTACCAGGGCCTGGGACAGACCAAGATCAGACATATCCCTCCCTACCCGCTCAATCATCGCCCGGGACAACCAGGACAAGCCTTGATTCACACATTCCGCGGTACTCTTTCCCGGGTCACTCCCCGAAAGCGCGCCCGCCTCAAACAGAATTCGCGCAGCGTCGCTTTTCAGGCTTCTCAACATCATTTTCAGGCCAGGAAGGATATACCCCCCAAGATGCTCTCCTGTGCTATTTACATAATCGACGGTAATCGCACTACCGGCATCTATAACCGCGTACCCACTCTTACAGCGCTTCCACGCTCCGTACATACCGTGCCAGCGATCAGCCCCCATCGTTTTGACATCAGCATATGAATTCTGAAGCCCGCAGCGCCGGGCCTCAGCCCAATGAAAATTAACCGGAGCAGATACCTTCTGCTGCAGATATGCCAAAAGTTCCAGCCTCTTTTCTTCCCGGATAACTGTAGACACTCCCACCCGGGAAACCGCATCCAGACGCCCCTCAATACCAACTAAAGGATCACCTCCGCCCAGGGCCGACCATCCTTCATCTAAAACCAATCCATCCTGTTCAAGGCGCCACTTCAATCGAGTGTTACCCGCATCGATCAGCAGCTTCATACAGCGACCCGCAAGCTAATCTCTCCAGCACGAACGGGAACAACACCCCCTTCAGCCCCGACAAGATAGTTCCCCTGTTCATCGACCCCACAACCAACCCCAACGACGCCGCCGCTCTGGGCAACCAACTGCCGCCCTCTGAACATATCCCGGGCCTGCCACGGGTCCCTGAATGCGGGAAAGCCTTTTCCAGCGAAGACTTCAGCACTCTCAAGCAAGGAGCCAATAAGAGCAGATGCGATTTGATTACGCGACCAGGCTGAGCGGGGGGAGTTTTTTGCAAGACTGGACCAGGGTTGATCGACATCGTCGGCGCGACTCATGTGTACATTAATACCGATGCCAACAATGACCCGAACAACGCCCTCCTGCAATTCGCCCTGCAACTCAACAAGTATCCCCCCAAGCTTGCCGTCGGGCAGAAAAATATCATTGGGCCACTTCAGACGCACTCCTGGCACACCGAGCTCCTCAAGAGTTTCAGCAACTGCAACGCCCAAGGCAAGACTGAGCCCATCTAGCGCCGAAAATCCACCCTGGAACGTCAGACCTGCGCTCAGATACAAATTCTCGCCCCGAGGACTACGCCAGGGCCTGCCACGCCGCCCGCGCCCCATGGTCTGACAATCCGCTATGGCAACCGGCACTCCCACCACCCCCATGGAAATCTGTCGCAGGACCTCAGTATTGGTTGAGTCCACCTCGTCCAGAACATTCAGGGAAATACTACTGCGGAATGGCGCGGCCAGCGCCCCGAGAATTTCGTCTGCATCCAGAAGATCTACCGGCGTTATAAGCCTGTAACCTCGCCCCCTGACAGTCTCTATCTCAAAGCCCTCATTAAGAGCCCGGTGCACCTGTTTCCAGACTGCAGTGCGACTCACACCAAGTTCTGCGGCCAGGCGCTCGCCAGAGTGAACCTGCCCATCACTGAGCAGGGATACAAGTACTTTGGATTTCATAAAATAGCATCCGGCCAGGAGAATGAGTAACGCGGGGATTAAACACCAGGAACGATGAAAAGACAAAAAAAAACCCCCTGCGGTGTTCCGCAGGGGGTTTTTTGTATTAAGAGTCTGACGATGACCTACTCTCACATGGGCAATGCCACACTACCATCGGCGCAGGCCTGTTTCACTTCTGAGTTCGGGATGGGATCAGGTGGTACCAGGCCGCTATGGTCGTCAGACAAAACGGTCGATCACTGGGGGATGAGAGAGAACAGNAATANTGATTTTTTCGTTGCGAAATCCGCAATTGTCTTGGGTGTTATATAGTCAAGCCGCACGAGCAATTAGTATCGGTTAGCTCAACGCCTCGCAGCGCTTACACACCCGACCTATCAACGTCCTGGTCTTGAACGGCTCTTCAGGAGGCTCAAGGCCTCAGGGAGATCTCATCTTGGAAGGGGCTTCCCGCTTAGATGCTTTCAGCGGTTATCCTGTCCGAACGTAGCTACCCAGCAATGCCTCTGGCGAGACAACTGGAACACCAGCGGTTCGTCCACTCCGGTCCTCTCGTACTAGGAGCAGCTTTCCTCAAATCTCCAACGTCCACGGCAGATAGGGACCGAACTGTCTCACGACGTTCTAAACCCAGCTCGCGTACCACTTTAAATGGCGAACAGCCATACCCTTGGGACCGGCTTCAGCCCCAGGATGTGATGAGCCGACATCGAGGTGCCAAACACCGCCGTCGATGTGAACTCTTGGGCGGTATCAGCCTGTTATCCCCGGAGTACCTTTTATCCGTTGAGCGATGGCCCTTCCATACAGAACCACCGGATCACTATGACCTACTTTCGTACCTGCTCGACGTGTCTGTCTCGCAGTTAAGCGGGCTTGTGCCATTACACTAACCGTACGATGTCCGACCGTACTTAGCCCACCTTTGTGCTCCTCCGTTACGCTTTAGGAGGAGACCGCCCCAGTCAAACTACCCACCACACAGTGTCCTCATCCCCGATAAGGGGACAGAGTTAGAACCTCAAACATGCCAGGCTGGTATTTCAAGGTTGGCTCCACGCAAACTGGCGTTCACGCTTCAAAGCCTCCCAGCTATCCTACACAAACATGTTCAAAGTTCACTGTGAAGCTATAGTAAAGGTNCACGGGGTCTTTCCGTCTAGCCGCGGATACACCGCATCTTCACGGCGATTTCAATTTCACTGAGTCTCGGGTAGAGACAGCGCCCCCATCGTTACGCCATTCGTGCAGGTCGGAACTTACCCGACAAGGAATTTCGCTACCTTAGGACCGTTATAGTTACGGCCGCCGTTTACCGGGGCTTCGATCAAGAGCTTCGCACGAATGCTAACCCCATCAATTAACCTTCCGGCACCGGGCAGGCGTCACACCGTATACGTCCTCTTACGAGTTTGCACAGTGCTGTGTTTTTAATAAACAGTCGCAGGGGCCTGGTATCTTCGACCGGCTTCTGCTCAACCCGCGAGGGGCGTCACATACCGCCGGCGTGCCTTCTCCCGAAGTTACGGCACCATTTTGCCTAGTTCCTTTACCCGAGTTCTCTCAAGCGCCTTGGTATTCTCTACCTGACCACCTGTGTCGGTTTGGGGTACGGTCTCAAATAGCCTGAAGCTTAGAAGATTTTCCTGGAAGCATGGCATCAATGACTTCGCTCCCGTAAAGGGTGCTCGTCGTCACGTCTCAGAATTATGGACCCGGATTTGCCTAAGTCCACTCCCTAC
>NZ_NXGV01000007.1 GCF_002407605.1 Marinobacter sp. ANT_B65
TGGAAGGTAAAGATGATAACGAAATGGGCACTACGGCTGTCAAGAAGCTGGTAGAAGCTCTGGATTCGTATATCCCTGAGCCTGAGCGTGCGATTGACCTGCCGTTCCTGATGCCGATTGAGGATGTATTCTCTATTTCGGGTCGTGGTACTGTTGTTACCGGTCGTGTAGAGCGCGGTATCGTCAAGGTTGGTGAAGAAGTTGAGATTGTTGGTATCAAGGATACCGTCAAGACTGTCTGCACCGGTGTTGAGATGTTCCGCAAGCTGCTTGACGAAGGTCGTGCTGGTGAGAACGTGGGTGTACTGCTTCGTGGTACCAAGCGTGATGATGTTGAGCGTGGTCAGGTTCTGTGTAAGCCAGGTTCTATCAAGCCGCACACCAAGTTCGAATGCGAAGTATACGTACTGAGCAAAGATGAAGGCGGTCGTCATACTCCGTTCTTCAANGGCTATCGTCCGCAGTTCTACTTCCGTACGACTGACGTAACCGGTTCCTGTGAATTGCCGGAAGGCGTGGAAATGGTTATGCCTGGCGATAACGTGAAGATGGAAGTGACGCTGATCGCTCCGATCGCCATGGAAGATGGTCTGCGCTTCGCGATTCGCGAAGGCGGCCGTACCGTTGGTGCAGGCGTGGTAGCAAAGATTATCGAGTAAAGTGCTCGATTGAAAGTGCACTGAGTAGTTTCGGTGCAGGCCAGTAGCTCAATTGGCAGAGCAGCGGTCTCCAAAACCGCAGGTTGGGGGTTCGATTCCCTCCTGGCCTGCCATTTTTTTAACATCCGGATACATAAGTTGATTCCCATGGAGTCAAAAGCCGTTCAGTCAAACAGTCGTTTCGACGTAGTGAAGTGGCTGGTTGTTTTTGTGCTGATTGCCGTAGGTGTTGTAGGTAATCAGTATTTCAGCGCCGAATCTCTGCTGTATCGGGTTCTGGCTCTTGTTGGTCTAGCTATCGTGGCAGTTTTTGTCGCTTTGCAGACCGCGCGTGGGCAGCGTTTTGCGACGTTGCTTAAAGAGGCTCGCGTTGAGATCCGGAAGGTGGTGTGGCCCACCAGGCCAGAACTGGTTCAGACTACAGTTATTGTCGTAGTTTTTGTGCTGGTTGTGTCCCTGTTGTTGTGGGGTATGGATTCGATAATCAGTTTGCTGGTCGCCGGATTTATCGGCTAACAGGAGTGGGCAATGGCTAAGCGCTGGTACGTAGTTCATGCATATTCCGGCTTCGAAAAGCACGTGATGCGCACTCTGATGGAGCGCATTGCTCTGGAAGGCATGGAGGACAGGTTCGGCGAGATCCTTGTTCCTACCGAAGAAGTTGTTGAGATGCGTGACGGGAAAAAGCGCAAGAGTGAGCGCAAGTTTTATCCTGGATACGTGCTTGTCCAAATGGAAATGGACGATGGTACCTGGCACCTTGTAAAAAATACGCCACGAGTACTTGGTTTTATCGGTGGGACTAAAGATAAGCCTGCACCAATCACTGAGCGCGAGGCAGAAGCTATTTTGCGTCGGGTAGAGAGTGGTGTAGACAAGCCTAAGCCCAAGACGTTGTTTGAGCCAGGCGAAGTTGTTCGCGTTGTTGAGGGTCCGTTTGCGGACTTCAATGGTGTGGTAGAAGAAGTTGACTACGATAAGAGTCGGGTCAAGGTCGCTGTTCTGATTTTCGGTCGTTCCACTCCGGTAGAACTGGAGTTTGGTCAGGTCGAAAAAGACTGACTGGTGGTTTTAACCAGAATGCTCGCGCGCTCAGGTGTCGCGGGCTTTTTGTGTCTGCAACGGGGAGCTGTAAAGCGTTTGAACCCATAGGAGTATTATCATGGCTAAAAAGATAGAAGCGTATATCAAGCTTCAGGTTGCTGCCGGTAAGGCCAACCCGAGTCCCCCTGTTGGTCCTGCCCTGGGTCAGCGCGGCGTTAATATCATGGAGTTCTGTAAGGCGTTTAACGCTCAGACTCAGGATATGGAAGCAGGTCTGCCTATTCCGACTGTTATTACTGTATACAGTGACCGTAGCTTCACTTTTATTACCAAAACCCCTCCCGCACCAGTTCTTCTGAAGAAGGCTGCCGGCGTGAAAAGCGGTTCTGGTCGTCCGAATACAGAAAAAGTTGGCAAGGTTACTCGCGAACAGCTTGAAGAAATTGCCAAAACTAAAGAGCCGGACCTGACTGCTGCCGATATGGATGCGGCTGTTCGTACCATTGCTGGAACTGCCCGCAGCATGGGCCTTACCGTGGAGGGCGTGTAACATGTCCAAGTTGAGCAAGCGTCAGAAGCTTATTCTTGAAAAGACAGATTCTACTCGCTCCTACTCTATTGATGAGGCAGTGTCACTGCTGGTTGAGTTGGGCCAGAGTGTAAAGTTCAAAGAGTCGTTGGATGTAGCGATCAACCTGGGTGTTGACGCACGTAAATCGGATCAGGTCGTGCGTAGCAGTACAGTATTACCGCACGGCACAGGCAAAACCGTTCGTGTTGCAGTCTTCACTCAGGGTGCAAACGCCGAGAAGGCAACTGCAGCTGGTGCTGACATTGTTGGTATGGACGACCTTGCTGAGGAAGTCAAAAAGGGCAATATGGATTTCGATGTGGTAATTGCCACTCCGGACGCCATGCGTGTTGTTGGTCAGTTGGGTCAGATTCTAGGGCCTCGCGGGCTGATGCCTAACCCTAAAGTGGGTACTGTTACTCCTGACGTTGAGACTGCGGTCAAAAACGCCAAGGCTGGTCAGGTACGTTACCGTACTGACAAGAACGGTATTATCCACTCTCCATTGGGTAATGTTGAATTCTCTGCGCAGAACATCAAGGAAAACCTTGAGTCTCTGATCGCGGATCTGAAAAAGGCCAAACCATCGGCGGCGAAAGGCGTGTATCTCAAGAAGATCACACTTTCCTCGACTATGGGTCCTGGCCTGACTATCGATCAAAGCGGTCTGGAAATCTGATCTCTTGGTCGGTAGTTACTTTGTAGTCTGGGCGGAAGCCAAGGCTGTCAAAGACCGCAGGCCCCTGAAGTCTCCGGACTGGAAGGGTTAAAGCAACGCCTGCGCAGACGGTGTGAAGACGTTCTCTCTGAACCCAAACACCGTTAAGGCGCCCTCAGGAAGCAGATTGTAGTCGCTTCCAGGGTAATGATGGGTTTGCCGGGAATACCCCCGGCGAAATCGAGGAGAAATCCAGTGGCAATTAGACTCGAAGACAAGAAAGCGATCGTCGCTGAAGTCAACGAGACTGCCGGTGGTGCTCTGTCTGTTGTTCTGGCTGACTATCGTGGTGTTACCTCCGGTGACATGACGGCTCTTCGTGCCAAAGCTCGTGCCGAGAATGTGCAACTCCGGGTTGTTCGTAACAACCTTGCGAAAATTGCAATTCGTGGTACTGAGTTTGAGTGCATTGATGAAGCTTTGGTTGGCCCGACAATTTTGGCGTTCTCAATGGAAGATCCTGGCGCAGCAGCACGCTTGCTGAAGGATTTTGCAAAAGAGAATGACGCATTCGAGATTAAAGGACTGGCAGTCGGCGGTGAGCTGATGAGCGCAGACCAGATCGATCGTCTTGCCAAGCTGCCAACACGTCATCAAGCGTTGACGATGCTGGCTGCAGTAACACAGGCACCAATCACCAAGCTGGCACGGACACTGAACGAAGTTCCTTCGAAAGTGACCCGCGCTGTAGCGGCAGTTCGCGACCAGAAGCAAGAAGCTGCTTGATTCTGTTGAACACCATTTTTATATTTTTGGGAGAAAGTCATGGCTCTGTCTAACGAAGACATTTTAAACGCAATTGCAGAAATGAGCGTAATGGACGTTGTAGCGCTGGTTGAAGCAATGGAAGAGAAGTTCGGCGTATCTGCCGCTGCTGCTGTTGCTGCTGCTCCTGCAGCTGCTGGCGAAGCTGCTGCTGCCGAAGAAAAGACCGAATTTGACGTTGTTCTGACCGGTGTCGGTGAGAAGAAAGTTAACGTTATCAAGGCTGTTCGTGAACTGACCGGCCTGGGTCTGAAAGAAGCGAAAGAAATGGTTGATGGCGCGCCTACAACTGTTAAAGAAGCTGCGAGCAAAGACGACGCAGAAGCGGCCAAAACCAAGCTTGAGGAAGCAGGCGCTTCTGTTGAGCTTAAGTAAGAGTCGGCTGTTGATCGAAACTGCGCTTCAAGCGTAGACAGGCTGGTGGCCTTTGTGCCACCGGCCTTTTTCTGTTGTATATGCTATAGAGTCTGGTTGGCACTTGCAGGTTGTTATTGGATCTGTGAAAGGCTGCCGGAGTCTTTGTTCAAGACGGCGCGATAAGCCGAGCAATTCGGCCCCGAAGCAAAACATTGGTTGCTTCTTGATACCAGGTATCAGGTCTAAAGCTGGGGAATGCAGATGACTTACTCCTATACTGAGAAAAAGCGGATTCGCAAAGATTTTAGTAAATTGCCTTCCGTGATGGATGTCCCCTATTTGCTGTCTATTCAGCTGGATTCATTCCGGGACTTCCTGCAAATGGAAGCCGCCCCTGGAGACCGTCGGGAAACCGGTCTTCATGCAGCATTCAAATCCGTATTCCCGATTGCCAGCTACTCTGGCAATGCTGCCCTCGAATACGTGAGCTACCGCATTGGTGAGCCCGTATTCGATGTCAAGGAATGCCAGCTTAGGGGCGTGACTTATGCGGCCCCGCTGAGAGTTAAAGTCCGCCTTATCATTTATGATAGGGAGTCGTCCAACAAGGCGATCAAGGACATCAAAGAGCAGGAAGTCTACATGGGCGAAATGCCCCTGATGACCGAGAATGGTACCTTTGTTATTAATGGTACCGAGCGAGTTATAGTTTCCCAGCTCCACCGCTCTCCCGGTGTGTTCTTTGATCATGATAAAGGTAAGACTCATTCATCTGGCAAGCTGTTGTACTCGGCCCGGGTGATTCCTTACCGTGGTTCGTGGCTCGATTTTGAGTTCGACCCGAAAGATTCCGTTTTCGTCCGCATCGACCGTCGACGCAAACTGCCTGCTTCGATCCTCCTGCGCGCGCTCGGTTACACCTCTGAGCAAATGCTGGAGATGTTCTTTGAAACCAGTAAGTTCGCTTTGGGTGCAGAAACCTGCAAGCTGGAACTGGTGCCAAGCCGGCTTCGCGGTGATATCGCGACATTTGATATCAAGGATAACGACGGCAAGCTGATTGTTGAAGAAGGTCGTCGGATTACAGCCCGTCACATCAAGCAGCTTGAAAAAGCCGGTATCAATGAGCTTGAGGTTCCTACCGAGTATCTGTACGGCCGGGTTCTGGCCAAGGATATGATTGATCAGGCGACTGGTGAGGTTCTGGTTGAGTGTAATGCCGAGCTGAGCGAAGAGGTTGTGACCAAGATTCTGGATGCTGGTGTAACAGAGATCGAAACTCTTTATACCAATGATCTGGACTGTGGTCCGTTCATGTCGGATACCTTGCGTATTGATCCAACTCGTAGCCCGCTTGAGGCTCTGGTTGAAATCTACAGGATGATGCGTCCTGGAGAGCCCCCCACCAAGGACTCTGCCGAAAACCTGTTTAACAATCTTTTCTTCTCCGCTGAGCGTTACGACTTGTCAGCAGTGGGCCGGATGAAGCTTAACCGTCGCCTGCGTCGGGAAGAGAGTACGGGTGAAGGAACGCTGACTCACGAAGATATAATCGATGTTCTTAAAACATTGATCGATATCCGTAACGGGCAGGGGAATGTCGATGACATCGATAACCTGGGTAACCGTCGCGTCCGTTGTGTTGGTGAGATGGCTGAAAACCAGTTCCGTGTAGGCCTGGTTCGTGTTGAGCGTGCTGTTCGTGAGCGTCTGAGTCTGGCCGAGAGTGAAGGCCTGATGCCTCAGGATCTGATCAACGCCAAGCCGGTTGCGGCTGCCGTCAAGGAATTCTTTGGCTCCAGCCAGCTGTCCCAGTTCATGGATCAGAATAACCCGCTGTCAGAGGTTACTCATAAACGTCGTATTTCGGCGCTTGGGCCAGGTGGCCTGACCCGTGAGCGTGCCGGGTTTGAGGTTCGTGACGTTCACCCGACGCATTACGGTCGAGTGTGTCCGATCGAGACGCCTGAGGGGCCGAACATTGGTCTTATCAACTCGCTTGCCACTTATGCCCGTGCCAACTCCTATGGATTCCTTGAGAGTCCTTACCGCAAGGTGGTAGATGGTGTTGTAACTGATGAGCTGGTTTACCTCTCGGCTATCGAAGAGAGCACCTACGTTATCGCCCAGGCTAGTGCTGCGATGGACGATGGTAAGCGACTGATGGACGAACTGGTTACTGTACGTCATCAGAATGAAACAACGGTCATGCCTCCTGAAAGTGTTAATTTCATGGATGTGTCGCCGCGTCAGGTAGTGTCCGTAGCGGCTTCGCTTATTCCGTTCCTGGAACACGACGATGCTAACCGGGCTCTTATGGGCGCGAACATGCAGCGGCAGGCAGTTCCTACACTGCGTTCCCAGGTGCCTTTGGTCGGTACCGGTGTTGAGCGTACAGTGGCTCAGGACTCCGGCGTTTGTGTGACTGCCCGTCGTGGTGGTGTGATTGAAAGTGTTGATGCGGCACGTATTGTTGTCCGCGTTAATAATGAGGAAACAGAGGCGGGTGACGCCGGTGTGGATATTTACAATCTCACTAAATACACCCGCTCGAACCAGAATACCTGTATCAACCAGCGTTCCATTGTTCGCCAGGGTGATGCCATTGCACGCGGTGATGTGCTGGCTGACGGGCCTTCTGTGGATCTCGGTGAGCTGGCTCTTGGCCAGAACATGCGTATCGCATTCATGCCATGGAACGGTTACAACTTCGAGGATTCCATCCTTATTTCCGAGAAGGTTGTTCAGGAAGATCGTCTGACCACCATCCACATTCAGGAACTGACCTGTGTGGCTCGTGATACCAAGCTGGGTAGCGAAGAAATCACTGCAGACATTCCGAATGTTGGTGAAAGCGCCCTGGCCAAGCTGGATGAGTCCGGTATTGTTTATATCGGTGCTGAAGTAGGCCCTGGCGATATTCTGGTGGGCAAGGTGACTCCGAAAGGTGAAACCCAGCTGACCCCGGAGGAAAAGCTCCTGAGGGCAATCTTCGGTGAGAAGGCGTCTGATGTAAAAGACACCTCCTCCCGTGTACCTACCGGTACCCGTGGAACAGTTATTGATGTTCAGGTCTTTACCCGGGATGGCATTGAGAAAGACCAGCGCGCCAAGGCAATTGAAAAAGAGCAGCTTGATCAATACCGCAAAGACCTGAAGGACGAGTATCGTATTGTTGAAGGCGCAACTTTTGAGCGTCTCCTGAATGCGTTGAAAGATCAGCCTGTAATCAGTGGCCCGGGCCTTAAAAAAGGCGCGACCCTTGATGAGGGTTACCTGGCAGAACTGCCTCGTTCAGACTGGTTCAAGCTGCGCATGCAGGATGAGAGCCTTAACGAACTGCTGGAGAAATCCGAGCAGGGTCTTGAAGAGCGCAAGAAAGAGCACGATGCGCGCTTTGATGACAAGAAAGGCAAGCTTCAGCAGGGTGATGATCTTGCACCGGGCGTCCTGAAAATCGTCAAGGTCTATCTTGCTATCAAACGCCGGATTCAGCCGGGTGACAAGATGGCCGGTCGTCACGGTAACAAGGGTGTTATCTCGGCGGTTATGCCGATTGAGGACATGCCTTATGACGTCGATGGCCGGACTGTCGATATTGTTCTGAACCCGTTGGGCGTTCCTTCGCGGATGAACGTAGGTCAGGTACTTGAAACCCATCTGGGTGCAGCTGCCAAAGGGCTCGGCGAACGTATTGCGAAGATGCTTGATGAGCAGCGCAAGATTGCAGATTTGCGTAAGCTGCTTGATGAGATCTATAACCACTCGGATGAAGTGTTCAAGGTCGACCTGGATTCCCTGAGCGACAAGGAAATTCAGGAGATGTGCCACAACCTGCGTGGAGGCGTGCCTATGGCTACGCCGGTGTTTGACGGGGCCAAAGAGGCCGAAGTCAAGCACATGCTGGAGTTGGCGGGGCTGAGCACAACCGGTCAGACCAAGCTATACGATGGTCGTACCGGCGAAGCTTTCGATCGTCCTGTGACTGTAGGATATATGTATATCCTCAAGTTGAACCACTTGATCGATGACAAGATGCATGCCCGTTCGACCGGTTCGTACAGTCTGGTTACTCAGCAGCCGCTGGGTGGTAAGGCGCAGTTCGGTGGTCAGCGCTTTGGTGAGATGGAAGTGTGGGCCCTAGAGGCTTACGGTGCAGCGTATACGCTGCAGGAAATGCTCACCGTTAAGTCTGATGATGTGAACGGCCGGACCAAGATGTACAAGAATATTGTCGATGGAGATCATCGGATGGAGCCCGGCATGCCGGAATCCTTCAACGTTCTTGTCAAGGAAATCCGTTCGTTGGGTATCGACATCGAGCTGGAATCTGAGTGAGCCGAATTGTTTTTGGCAGCGTGAGCGGGCACCTGAGGTGCCCGCCCGAGATTAACGCCATCCGGAGCTTTTACTGATGAAAGATTTGCTGAATCTTCTCAAGAGCCAGAACCAAAGCAAGGAATTTGATGCCATCCGTATTGGTTTGGCGTCACCTGACATGATCCGTTCCTGGTCCTTTGGCGAAGTTAAGAAGCCTGAGACTATTAACTACCGTACGTTCAAGCCTGAGCGTGACGGCCTTTTCTGTGCCAAGATCTTCGGCCCGATCAAGGATTATGAGTGCCTGTGTGGAAAGTACAAGCGCCTGAAACACCGCGGTGTTATCTGCGAAAAATGTGGTGTTGAAGTTGCGCTGGCAAGCGTTCGTCGTGAGCGCATGGGTCATATTGAGCTGGCCAGCCCGGTTGCTCATATCTGGTTCCTGAAGTCGCTGCCGTCCCGCATTGGCCTGATGCTGGACATGACGCTGCGCGATATTGAGCGGGTTTTGTACTTTGAATCGTTTATTGTGATCGATCCGGGCATGACCACGCTCGAGCGCGGTCAGTTGCTGAACGATGAGCAGTACTACGAAGCGCTTGAAGAGTTCGGTGACGAGTTCGATGCCCGTATGGGTGCTGAGGCTGTCAAGCAGTTGCTTGAAGATATTGATCTGCAGGAGCAGGTTGATTTGTTGCGGGAAGAAATCCCACAAACCAACTCTGAAACCAAGATCAAGAAGTTCAGCAAGCGGCTGAAAATTCTTGAAGCCTTCCTGTATTCCGGCAACAAGCCGGGCGATATGGTCATGACCGTGTTGCCGGTTCTGCCGCCGGATCTGCGCCCGCTGGTGCCTCTGGATGGTGGTCGTTTCGCTACATCCGATCTCAATGATCTGTATCGCAGGGTTATCAACCGGAACAACCGTCTCAAGCGCCTGCTGGAGCTGAATGCTCCAGACATTATCGTGCGTAACGAGAAGCGGATGCTGCAGGAAGCAGTAGATGCCCTGTTGGATAACGGTCGTCGTGGCCGGGCCATCACTGGCACCAACAAGCGTCCTCTGAAGTCCCTGGCAGACATGATCAAGGGTAAGCAAGGTCGATTCCGTCAGAACCTTCTCGGTAAGCGGGTCGACTATTCCGGTCGTTCTGTAATTGTTGTAGGCCCTTATCTTCGTCTGCATCAATGCGGTTTGCCGAAGAAAATGGCGTTGGAGCTGTTCAAGCCATTCATTTTCTCGAAGCTTGAGCATCGTGGCCTGGCCACCACTATCAAAGCCGCCAAGAAAATGGTCGAGCGTGAAGAAGGTGTGGTCTGGGATATTCTGGACGAGGTCATTCGTCAGCACCCGATAATGCTTAACCGTGCACCAACCTTGCACCGTCTTGGCATTCAGGCCTTTGAGCCTGTGCTGATCGAAGGTAAGGCAATCCAGTTGCATCCGCTGGTTTGTGCGGCTTACAACGCTGACTTCGACGGTGACCAGATGGCGGTACATGTACCGTTGACTCTGGAAGCCCAGCTCGAAGCCCGTGCCCTGATGATGTCTACCAACAACATCCTGTCGCCCGCTAATGGTGAACCGATTATTGTACCGTCTCAGGACGTAGTACTCGGTCTCTATTACATGACGCGTGAGCGTAAGAATGCTCTCGGCGAAGGCATGGTCTTTGCCGACATCAAGGAAGCACACCGTGCATATGGCGCTGGTCAGGTAGATCTGCAGGCCATCGTCAAGGTGCGCGTAAAGGAAGTGGCTATTCTTGAAAACGGTGAGCGTACGGAAGAGTACAAGATCGTGGATACCACGGTCGGTCGCGCATTGCTGTTTGATATAGTGCCGGACGGTCTCTCATATGAGCTGGTCAACAGGCCTATGGTCAAGAAGGCGATCTCGAGCCTTATCAATATCTGTTACCGTGATGCAGGGCTGAAAGAGACGGTTATTTTCGCCGATCAGCTCATGTATATGGGTTATCAGTATGCAACGGTTTCCGGTATCTCTATCGGTTTTAACGATTTTGAGATTCCTCCAGAGAAGTACGACCTGGTGGATGCTGCTTCCCAGGAAGTAAAAGATATCGAAACCCAGTACGCGTCAGGTCTGCTTACTCAGGGCGAGAAGTACAACAAGGTTATCGACATCTGGTCCCGAGCCAATGACAAGGTTTCCAAAGCCATGATGGAACGTCTGGCCAAGGAAAAGGTTCTTGGTCCGGATGGTCAGCCGGTTAAAGGTGAAGATGGCCAAGACCTTATGCAGGAGTCTTTCAACTCCGTCTATATGATGGCGGACTCCGGCGCTCGGGGTTCTGCAGCTCAGATTCGTCAGTTGGCGGGTATGCGTGGTCTGATGGCTAAGCCGGATGGCTCTATCATTGAGACGCCAATCACTGCGAACTTCCGTGAAGGTCTGAACGTACTTCAGTACTTTATCTCGACTCACGGCGCACGTAAGGGTCTGGCTGATACGGCATTGAAGACGGCAAACTCCGGTTATCTGACTCGCCGTCTGGTCGATGTTTCGCAGGATCTGGTTGTTACTGAAGAGGATTGCGGCACCGAAGAAGGTCTGCTCATGACGCCGCACATTGAGGGTGGCGACGTGGTTGTTCCTCTGGGTGATCGTGTTCTGGGCCGTGTTACTGCCCGGGATGCGTTTACGCCAATAGATAAAGAAAACGCCGTTGTTCCTGCAGGCACTCTGCTTGATGAGAAAATGATCGAAGCCCTTGAGGGCGCCGGTGTGGACGAGGTATGGGTGCGCTCTGCGATCACCTGTGAGACCCGTCACGGCATCTGCTCCAAGTGCTATGGTCGTGATCTCGCCCGTGGCCATCGTGTAAACGTTGGTGAGGCAGTAGGCGTTATTGCTGCGCAGTCGATCGGTGAGCCGGGAACCCAGCTTACTATGCGTACGTTCCACATCGGTGGTGCGGCAAGCCGGGCCTCGGCGGTAGATAATATTCAGGTCAAGCACGGTGGTACTGTACGCCTGCATAACCTGAAATCGCTCGAGAAAACAAACGGTTCTCTGGTTGTAATTTCCCGTTCATCTGCACTGGCTATTGCAGACGATCAGGGGCGTGAGCGTGAGTGGTACAAGCTTCCCTACGGTGCTGTGCTTTCTGTTAAGCACGGCGACACTGTTGAGGCGGGCGTTGTTGTTGCCAAGTGGGATCCACACACTCACCCGATTATCGCGGAAGCTGAAGGTACCGCCAAGTTCGTCAATATGGATCAGGGTATTACTGTACGTACCCAGACCGACGAACTTACCGGCTTGTCGACAATGGAAATTATCGATCCGAAGGAGCGCCCGGCAGCTGGTAAAGATATACGCCCGGCAATCCAGATGGTTGATGAGGCAGGAAATGACGTTGACCTGCCAGGTGGTGGCGCGGCGATATTCTTTATGCCGGCCAACGCTTTGGTGACAATGGCCAATGGCGCCCGTATCGAACTGGGTGATGTGGTTGCTCGTATTCCGCAGGCAAGCTCCAAGACCCGGGATATCACTGGTGGTCTGCCAAGGGTTGCCGATCTGTTTGAGGCCCGCCGGCCTAAAGAGTCGTCTATCCTGGCTGAGATCAGTGGCATGATTTCTTTCGGTAAGGAAACCAAAGGCAAGAAGCGTCTGGTTATCACGCCGAAAGATGCAGATCCTTATGAAGTTCTGATTCCAAAGCATCGCCAAATGAACGTGTTCGAAGGCGAAACGGTTGAAAAGGGTGAGGTAATATCCGACGGCCCATCCAATCCGCACGACATTTTGCGTCTGCTGGGTGTGGTTGAGTTGGCAAGGTATATCACCAATGAAATTCAGGACGTTTATCGTCTGCAAGGCGTTGTCATCAACGATAAGCACATCGAAGTCATTGTGCGTCAGATGCTTCGCAAGGTAGAAATTACCGATCCAGGTGATACTCAGCTGATTTCCGGAGATTCTGTGGAAATCAACAAGGTACTCGAAGCGAATGAAGCGGCTATTGCTGCCGATAAAGAACCTGCAAGGTTCGAGCGTTTGCTGCTGGGTATTACCAAGGCTTCTCTGGCTACCGAGTCGTTCATCTCTGCGGCTTCGTTCCAGGAAACAACCAGGGTACTCACCGAAGGTGCGGTAACCGGTAAGCGTGACTTTTTGCGCGGCCTGAAAGAAAACGTAGTGGTTGGTCGTCTGATTCCTGCGGGTACCGGTCTGGCCTATCACGCCGAGCGTCGACGTAAGCGCGAACTGGAACAACAGGGCGTTACTGCGGCTGACGTTGAAGAAGCACTGAGCGCAGAACTCAACCGCGGAAGTTGAGTTTGGCGAGCCATCTCCGTGTAGTTACTTATGCGGAGGTGGTTAAAAAGAGATCAGTCATCTTGACTGACAGGGGGTGCGGGCTTAAACTTGCGTCCCTTAAATTTTACCCCCTTCATTGGGGGTAAGTTTCATTGATATGGTTTTTTGGAGTTTGCTTACATGGCAACGATTAATCAGTTGGTGCGTAAGCCTCGTAAACGCAAGGTAGCCAAGAGCGATGTTCCTGCTCTTCAGGCTTGTCCTCAGCGCCGTGGTGTTTGCACTCGTGTTTACACTACAACGCCGAAGAAGCCGAACTCAGCACTGCGTAAAGTGTGTCGTGTTCGACTGACCAACGGTTTCGAGGTTTCCTCATACATTGGTGGTGAAGGTCACAACCTTCAGGAGCACAGTGTTGTGCTTATCCGTGGTGGTCGAGTAAAAGATCTTCCGGGTGTGCGCTATCACACTGTTCGCGGAACACTGGACACCCAGGGTGTGCAGAGCCGTAGGCAGGGTCGCTCCAAGTACGGTACAAAACGTCCCAAGTCCTGATATCCCAAGCGGGTGTCTTTTATCGTTGCTTGTCAGAACGGTAAGAGTAAGGCTGAGTAGCATGAGCTATCTCAGGGGTTCCTGAAGACCTTTTAATTAGATAAGGGCTTATCGATGCCTAGAAGAAGAGTTGCAGCCAAACGGGAAATTATCCCGGATCCTAAGTTCGGTAGTGCGCGTCTTGCCAAGTTCATCAACCACGTGATGGAGAGCGGTAAGAAGGCAGTTGCAGAGCGCATTGTTTACGGTGCTCTGACAATCGTTGCCGAGAAGTCCAATGAAGAGCCAATCGAGATGTTCGAGAAGGCCCTGGAGAACATCCAGCCGATGGTTGAGGTTAAGTCCCGTCGCGTTGGTGGTGCTACCTATCAGGTGCCTGTCGAAGTGCGGCCTTCCCGTCAGAATGCGCTGGCGATGCGCTGGCTCGTAGAGTTTTCACGGAAGCGTGGCGAGAAGTCCATGGCGCAGCGTCTGGCTGGTGAAATTCTTGACGCCGCTGACAGCAAAGGCTCCGCTGTTAAGAAGCGTGAAGACGTACACCGCATGGCAGAAGCCAACAAGGCGTTCTCTCACTTCCGTTTCTAACCAGCCGAGGTTTATACAGTGGCACGCAAAACTCCGATTAAACGTTACAGAAACATTGGTATCTGTGCGCACGTCGATGCGGGCAAAACCACAACGACCGAGCGTATTCTTTACTATACCGGTCGTAGCCATAAAATGGGCGAGACTCATGATGGCGCGTCTACTACTGACTGGATGGAGCAGGAGCAGGAGCGTGGTATCACCATTACCTCTGCTGCTGTTACTACATTCTGGCAGGGTATGGACAAGCAGTTCGACGAGCATCGTATCAACGTAATTGATACCCCGGGCCACGTTGACTTCACTATTGAAGTTGAGCGTTCGCTGCGGGTGCTTGATGGTGCTGTGGTTGTGTTCTGCGGTTCATCTGGTGTTGAGCCACAGTCAGAGACTGTATGGCGTCAGGCCAATAAATATGAAGTTCCACGCATGGTGTTCGTCAACAAGATGGACCGTGCCGGTGCTGACTTCCTGCGAGTGGTAGAGCAGATCAGAAGTCGCCTGGGTGCGACTCCTGTTCCGTTGCAGCTGCCGATCGGAGCTGAAGATAATTTCGACGGCGTTGTCGATCTGCTTCGCATGAAGGCGATCTACTGGAACAATGATGACATGGGTATGACCTACGAGTTGGGTGATATTCCTGCAGACATGGTAGATGAAGTTGCCAAGTACCGGGAACAGTTGGTAGAGGCTGCTGCCGAAGCCAATGAAGAGTACATGGAAAAGTATCTCGACGGTGGTGAGCTTTCCATCGAAGAGATCAAGAAGGGCTTGCGCTCGCGCACCATCGCCAATGAAATCGTACTGGCTTGCTGTGGATCTGCGTTCAAGAACAAGGGTGTCCAGGCTGTTCTGGATGCGGTCATTGAATATCTGCCAGCTCCGGATGAAGTAAAAGCCATCCGCGGTGAAGTTGATGAGGACGGAACTGAAGAAACTCGTCCGGTTGACGACAGTGCGCCGTTTGCGGCACTGGCATTCAAGATCGCTACCGACCCGTTCGTAGGCTCGCTGACCTTCTTCCGGGTGTACTCGGGTACGCTGGAATCCGGTAATGCTGTTTATAACTCGGTTAAAGGTAAGAGAGAGCGTGTGGGCCGTATGGTTCAGATGCATGCTAACGACCGGGAAGAAATCAAGGAAGTTCTGGCTGGTGATATTGCCGCGGCAATCGGTCTGAAAAACGTCACTACAGGCGATACTCTGTGTGACGAGAACCACAAGATCATCCTTGAGCGTATGGAATTTCCTGAGCCGGTTATTTCGGTAGCTGTAGAGCCGAAGTCCAAGGCGGATCAGGAGAAGATGGGTGTTGCGCTGGGCAAGCTTGCTCAGGAAGATCCGTCGTTCCGTGTGCGTACTGATGAAGAGTCCGGCCAGACCATTATTTCCGGTATGGGCGAGCTTCACCTGGATATTCTTGTTGACCGTATGCGTCGCGAGTTCAAGGTTGAGGCAAATATCGGTAAGCCTCAGGTTGCTTATCGTGAGTGTATTCGTAAGTCTGTGGACGTCGAAGGCAAGTTTGTTCGTCAGTCTGGTGGTCGTGGTCAGTATGGTCACGTTAAGGTCAGAATTGATCCGCTACCGCTGGACCAGGAAGATGCAGAAAACTTTATCTTCGTAAACGAAATTGTAGGTGGTGCAGTTCCGAAGGAATACATTCCGGCGGTTCAGCAGGGTATCTCGGAGCAGATGCAGAACGGCTGCTTGGCCGGCTATCCGCTGCTGGGTATCAAGGCAACCTTGTATGACGGTTCCTATCACGATGTGGACTCCAACGAAATGGCGTTCAAGGTCGCGGGTTCCATGGCGATGAAAAAAGGCGCTCTGGAAGCGAACCCGGCTCTACTGGAGCCGATGATGAAGGTTGAGGTTGTAACTCCTGAAGATTATATGGGTGACGTGGTGGGCGATTTGAACCGCCGTCGTGGCCTGATTCAGGGTATGGATGACGGTGTTGCGGGCAAGATTGTCCGTGCCGAAGTTCCGTTGTCGGAAATGTTTGGTTATGCGACTGATCTGCGTTCTGCAACTCAGGGTCGTGCGTCTTACGCGATGGAATTCTCGCGGTACGCCGAAGCGCCAAGCAATATTGCCGAAGCAATTATTAAAAAGGGTTGATACCCAGGACTTGAGTAACAGGAAGAGGTGTAACTGTGTCTAAATCTAAATTTGAGCGTAATAAGCCGCACCTGAACGTGGGCACTATTGGTCACGTAGACCATGGTAAGACGACTCTGACCGCTGCTCTGACTCGTGTATGTCACGAAGTATGGGGCACGGGTTCTGCGAGCGCATTCGATCAGATCGATAACGCACCGGAAGAGCGTGCGCGTGGTATAACCATCGCGACTTCGCACGTTGAGTATGATTCTCCTATGCGTCACTACGCGCACGTTGACTGCCCGGGTCACGCTGATTATGTGAAAAACATGATCACTGGTGCTGCTCAGATGGACGGCGCTATCCTGGTTGTGTCTGCAGCTGACGGCCCTATGCCTCAGACTCGCGAGCACATCCTGCTGTCCCGTCAGGTAGGCGTTCCTTACATCGTTGTGTTCATGAACAAAGCGGACATGGTCGACGATGAAGAGCTTCTGGAGCTGGTAGAAATGGAAGTGCGTGACCTTCTGGGCATGTACGACTTCCCGGCTGACGACACGCCGATCATTACTGGTTCTGCGTTGATGGCGCTGGAAGGTAAAGATGATAACGAAATGGGCACTACGGCTGTCAAGAAGCTGGTAGAAGCTCTGGATTCGTATATCCCTGAGCCTGAGCGTGCGATTGACCTGCCGTTCCTGATGCCGATTGAGGATGTATTCTCTATTTCGGGTCGTGGTACTGTTGTTACCGGTCGTGTAGAGCGCGGTATCGTCAAGGTTGGTGAAGAAGTTGAGATTGTTGGTATCAAGGATACCGTCAAGACTGTCTGCACCGGTGTTGAGATGTTCCGCAAGCTGCTTGACGAAGGTCGTGCTGGTGAGAACGTGGGTGTACTGCTTCGTGGTACCAAGCGTGATGATGTTGAGC
>NZ_NXGV01000008.1 GCF_002407605.1 Marinobacter sp. ANT_B65
CGCCTGCCAACCGAGTCTTGCAACGGCAAGCGATGACGGAACGGTCAGACCAAGAGTGATAGAGCCTGTTTAGCTCAGCGGCTATAACAAGCCGACTAACGAATGAGGCCATCACTCACACGCATCATCATCCTGGCCCGGGCAAAAGCGCCCACACAGAGGCCGAATGTAGAGCTGCAGTCTCAAACCGATTCGAAATCAAATGGCGTTGCTTGACCGCAGGGGGAGTCCATGTAGCCAAGCTAAGCGGCGGCCCGTCAGGGACGTCCGGTGGACGGCCATCAGGCCGGGAACATACTTAAGCGATTTGTTAATCACAATTTACCACCGCACCCCGAATAACAAACGCACTGGTTTTAGGCAGAAAAGAAAAATCCAGGTGGTGGAGACAAGAATCGGAAGAAAATGAAAATAATCGAAGTACCCGTCAGGCACCATCCCCATGAAAAGCAGGATGGCTTCTGATAAACCGTTAAAAAAATAAAGCGTTACAATAATCAGAAATGACCAGTGCGCCCAAGCTTTCAGGCCAAGAACCCCAAAGACGGTCACTAAAGCCCAAATACTGTAAGCAAGCAATAACCAATACAAGGGTGACGGCGAACTCTCAGTTACGGTAGTGAGTGCAATGTCCCCCGCAATGAACGCTAGCCAAATAGCACCAAAGGCAATTTCTCCTGGACGCCTTTGATCTAGTTCAGCTTCGGTTTCGACTTTTCCGTGTCCCACGACTACCTCTGATACCAATCAAGTGTTTAACGCCTGCCATCGCCGGTGACAAAGCCGTAGCGAAGCGTAGGTTTTGGCATCCGGTGAATGGCCTGGTTATGCAGCATAAACAAAGACGAAAAGTGGCCGGTCAGCCTAATATTTCTTATAAACCTCTCCTCTAGGCTTTGCATCCAGCACCAATACTTCTAGTTCGCCTTCATTAATACGATACACAATTCGATAATGCCCCACTCGATATCTATATATGTCTACATAACCGGACAATTGGATTGAGCCATGCAGCTTAGGGTTTTCAGAAATCTGATCTAGGGCGGATATTACACGGTTGCGAATCTGTGGATGAAGCTTTTTAATATCCTTCTTTGCTTCTCTATGGAGAACTACCTTGTAAGCCATCATTTAATCCTTTCTTTTTTCGATTCCTAATTCCTTTTTTAGCTCAGCTAGGTCGTTCACTTTTCCGGCTTCCTTTTTGAGCGCGATCTCAAGCTTTCGCCTTGTAATCTCTACCCTTTCGTTACTTGTGAGTTTACGATCTTCAAAAAAACTCATTCTTCAAGGTCCTTCTTAAAGTCGTCTAGGCTTTGAGAGCCGTCCTTATCGTCATAACGATCGTTGATAAAACTGACATCCTGACAGGCGTCTAATTGATCCAAAAACCATTCATATTGCTCTGCGGTTAATATAGCTCCGACAATCGTTTTCTCGGAGGTAAGAACAAGCTCCCTTTCCTGGTCTTTAATCGATCTAACAAATCCGTTTATTGATTCGGATTGAGAAACATCTGCCTCGTTGTGATCATCAATACCCACAAAAAACTCCTTTTCCTGTCTAAAAATGCTCACTATTAGCTTCGTACTAGATCGAGAGGCACGAAACGGCTTCAAGAGGTTACAACCTCTTAAACACGTAGGCAACCTACCACAAACAAGATCACTACCTCGCCATTGGATGAAAAATTACCCGCATAACGAATGATATGGACTCCCCCTGCTCCCATGGCATCAATCATGTGCCACATTGAAGGTGTAGTCAGACTTCAATCAGAAGAGGGGGAGTCCTCATGAATGTTACAACTATTGGCATCGATCTGGCGAAAACTGTGTTCAGTATTCATGGCACCAATCAATACGGCAAGGTCGTGGTTCGCAAACGGCTTAATCGCCCTAAACTGCTGGCGTTCTTTGCACAGCTGCCACCGTGCCTGATCGGTATGGAAGCCTGTTCTGGTGCCCACTACTGGGCACGGGAGATGACCAGGCTCGGCCACGATGCCCGGATCATTGCCCCCCGCTTTGTTGCCCCCTATCGCAAGAGCAGCAAGAACGACGACAACGATGCCGAGGCCATCTGCGAAGCTGTCGGTCGACCCAATATGCGTTTCGTAGCGATCAAGACCGAGGATCAACAAGCGGTACTTTGCCTACACCGCATTCGTCGTGGGCTGATCAAAGAACGCACGGCCCAGATCAACCAGATTCGTGGACTGCTGGCTGAGTTCGGGCTGATCATCCCTCAAGGGCGCTATCACGCTCGACACCGGATTCCAGAAATCCTGGAGGATGCCGAAAACGGCTTACCCATGCTGGCAAGGCGATTACTCAACAACATCAACCTGCGCATCCTACAACTTGATGAAGAGATCCTGGCTTATGACAGGGAAATCGAAGCCATGGCCCGGCGTGATGAGCAAGCCAAGCGCCTGATGGCTATCCCTGGCATTGGACCACAAACCGCGACAGCCATTCTCGCCAGCGCTCCTGATCCCAGACAATTCAAAAGCGGACGACATTTTGCCGCCTGGCTGGGTCTGGTGCCCCGGCAATATTCGACGGGTGGCAAACCCCGATTGGGCAGAATCACCAAGCGCGGAGACAAATATCTTCGAACGCTGTTAATTCATGGCACCCGNGCAGTCATAGCGAAATTATCCGATAAGAATGACCGGCTAAGCAGTTGGGCCAAAGAGTTGGTAGAGCGACGTGGGTACAAGCGGGCAGCCGTCGCGTTGGCAGCGAAGAATGCCCGGATTATATGGGCACTGCTCATG